>NZ_OESG01000013.1:1539655-1847586 GCF_900240945.1 Mycobacterium sp. 3519A | reverse complement strand
GAGCCGATACCGCTCTGCGCAGCGCTCGAAGTACGCCAAGATCTCCGGCTGCGCCGACCACAGCCGCGACCAGTCGGCGTTCAGGTCGAACGAATAGGAATACAGGTGCGATTTCACATCGCAGGCCAGGCCGGGATAGGTGTTGATGCGCCAGGTCCCGCCGACGCCGTCCTCGCGGTCGAAGATGGTGAAGTCACGAAAGCCAGCCCTGCGCAACAGAATTCCGAGCGCCAGGCCGCCGGGGCCCGCGCCGATGATGCCCACCGACAAGCTCATCCGATCTGAAGGCATTGGCCTCCGTCCACGACGAGTTCGGATCCGGTGATGAAGGACGCCTGCTCGGACACCAGGAACGCGACGGCGTCGGCGATCTCCGTCGGCTTTCCCAACCGTCCCAGCACCGACCGCTCGGCGAGTCGCGTCTGCGTCGCGTCATCGAGCATCGGCGTCGCGACGGGCCCGGGGAACACCGCGTTCACCCGGATGCCCGATGCCGCCAACTCGGCCGCGGCGACCTGCGTCAAACCGCGCAGCGCCCACTTCGCCGACCCGTAGGCAGCATGGTTCGCAAAAGCGCGAATGGCGCCGGTGCTGCAGGTGTTCACGATGGCGGCACCCTCAGCGTCACGCAGATGCGGTAGCGCGGCGCGGATCCCGAGGAACGGTCCGAGGCAGTTGACCCGCCAACTGCCTTCGAACCCGGCGGGCGTCTCGTCGGCGAGCGAGGCGCGGTGCAACACGCCGGCGTTGTTCACCAACGTGGTCAGGGCGCCGAACCGCTCGACGGTCGCGGCGACGGCCGCGGCCCACTGCTCGGGGTCGGTCACGTCGAGCGGTAGCGCGATGACGTCGTCGTCACCGGCCTCGCTCTCCAGCACGTCGCACGCCGCGACGCGGAATCCGTCTGTGCGCAAGCGGGTCACGATCGCCGCGCCCTGGCCGCGCGCCGCACCCGTCACCAACGCGATCCGATCCGTTGTCATGACTGCCCTGTCGCTTCGCCGAGGTGAGCGGCGGCGCCGCGCCGCAGTGCCTGCGATTCGGATGCCAGGGTGATCATCTGAAAGCCCGCGTCCCCCAAGGCTTTGCCGCGAGTGCCGGTGCTGGCATGGATGCCGGCCACCAATCCCGCCGCCGTTGCGGTTCTTCCGATGTCTGTGATCGCGGCGCTGACCTCGGCGTCGGTCCACATGTCGGCCGGTCCGACACCGAGCGAGAGCGCGAGGTCGGCGGGCCCGACATAGACGCCGGTCAGCCCTGGCACAGCGCAGATCTCGGCCGCCGCGGCCAATCCCGGTGTGGTTTCGATCATCGCGAACACGCTCACCCGCGATTCGAGTGCGGAGGGGTCGAGGCCGAGGCTGGCTCGTAGCGGACCGAAGCTGCGCACCCCGGCCGGGGCGTATCGGGTGGCGGCGACCGCGGCCGCGGCCTGATCGGCGGATTCGACCATCGCGACGATGACCGCGTCGGCGCCGGCGTCGAGCACTCGGCCGATCGGCGCGGGGTCTGCCGACGGCAACCGCACTGCCGTGGCGATCGGGACGTGCTCCAACCGGCGCAGGGTCACGGCGACATCGGCATCATCGAGATAGCCGTGCTGGACGTCGAATCCGACATAGTCGTATCCCGCGGCGGCGAATTCCTCCGGCCCGATGAGGGTCGGGCCGACCACCCAGCCACCCCACACCTGTGGTTTGGCGGCCAGCGCGTGCTGCAGTCTGCTCGGTGTCATGCGACGATCGCGATCTTGATGCGTTCGGGATCCGGCTTGCAGGCCAACTCGAACGCGGCCTGTACCTCGTCGACGCCGAAGGTGTGGCTGACATACGCGCCGAGCAACTCGGGGTGCATACGCGCGAACTCGTTCGCCGACTCCAGCATGCGCCTGCGGTCCAGCGTCACACCGGATTTCAGCGTAAGGTTGTTGCGCAACATAGTCCGCATGCTGATCGGGTAGCTGTCGTCGTCGGGCACGCCGAAGTAGAAGACGGTGCCGCCGAACGCCGCTGCCGCCACGGCATGACCCAGCGTCGCGACCTGATGGCCGACCGCCTCGATCACGATGTCGGGGCGGTCGCTGGTGTCGAGGTGGCTCACCCAGCGGTCGCTGGTGGCGCGCACGATGGTGTCGACACCGAACTGCTTGCCGATCTCGTCGCGGTCCACCGGATCCACGCCCGTCACATGCCGGGCCCCGAGAGTCTTTGCCGCATAGGAGAACAACAGCCCGATCGAGCCCTGCCCGATCACCGCGACATGACTGCCGTCGAGGGCAGGCAGTTGTTCCAGCGCGTAGAGCACACATGCCAGTGGCTGCAGTGCGACGGCGTGCTGCGGGAGCAGTTCCGGCTCGAACGGAGCCAGGCCGTCGCCGTCGGTCACGACATATTCCATCAGCCCGTCGAAACCCGACGCCCACCCGACGACGCGATCACCGACAGCATGGTTGCAGTGCCTACTGGCGATGACCTCGCCGACCACCTCGTGGATCGGGAAGCCGTCCAGCTCAGCGGCGCTGACCCCGGTGTCGCCGGGCAGCCTGCCCTTGGCGCCGCGGAAGCCGGGCAGGTCGCTGCCGCACACACCTGCGGCGACGAACCGCAGCAGGACCTGACCGTCGTCAAGGCTTTCCGGCGTCTTGTCCGGAATATCCGATCGCTCAAAGGTGTACGGTGCGACGAGCCGGTATGACCACACCGTCAGACCTCCACCGGAAGGTTATTCCAGCCCCACTGGAAACTCGACGGCGGCCGCGACGCGGCGTCCTCGTCTATCTGCCAGTCGTCGACGCGGTTGAGCCATTCGGCGACCATGATCGCGATCTCCATGCGCGCGAGATGGACGCCGAGGCAGAAATGCTGGCCGCGGCCGAAGGCCAACAGGCGTTCGATCTTGCGGTTCCAGACAAACTCGTCGGGATCGACGTACTCACGCTCGTCGCGGTTGGCCGACCCGAGCAGCGTGATGATCCGTTGGCCCGGTTGGATCGTGGTGCCGTGAATGGTGAATGGCTTGCGGACCGTGCGGGCGAACCACTGCGCGGGCGCGCAATAGCGGATCATCTCTTCACGAGCGACAGGCACGTTCGCGTCGAGGTCGGCACGCACCGCGGCGAGTTGATCCGGCCAGCGGCCGAGTTCCCACAGTCCGTGCGCGACGATCTTCGGCACGGTTTCCGTCCCGCCGATGAACACGCCGAGCATCTGGGTGGCCGCTTCGACATCGTTGAACGCCGAACCGTCGGGCAGTCGGTAGCCGATCAGGTTGTCGACAATCGTCTGCTCCGGGTTGGCACGTCGCTGCTCCACCAACGGGATCAAGTACGACAGGTAACCGGGCCGGGCGTTGGCGACCTCCACCCCACTGCCGGGCTGCGCCAGGCTGCCAGCATTGACAGACGCCAACACCTCTGGCGCCAGATCGACTGGCAGGCCGAGCAACTCGCACACGATTGATGCGGCGACGATCCCGCCATACTCCTGCGTCAGGTCGAACGACCCGCGCGGCAGCAACTCGTCGAGCCGTTCGTTGGCCAGAGTGCGGATCCGGTCGGCCAGCTGCGAAACGGACTTCGGCCGGAACGGGCCCGAAGTGCACCGCCGCACACCGTCATAGATCGGGGTATCGAAGTTCGCGTGGAACGGCATCGGGTGCAGCGGCGGATCGGGTACGGGACCGTCGTTGCGCTGACCCAAAACCGTAGCGGCCGGCAGGGTCCCCTCCGACGCGACGAAGGTGCCGTCGTTGATCTCGAGGACACCCCAGATGTCGGCGAACCGCGACAACGCATACGTGTCCCACTTATCGATGTAGTACACCGGATAGTCGTCTCGCAACGCCCGGTAGTACGACAGCGGATCCGCCATCACCGCCGGATCGAACGGATCGTACGAAAACTCCTGCATCACAGGTGAGTTCACTGCAGCGGCGATGGAGGTAGGGCCTGCAGGATCGAATCCTCCCAGCCGTCGCGCAGCGCCGGGGCGACGCTCATCCAGGTGACGATCTCGGCGGGTGGGCTGTCTTTCCACGACGGGTAGTGGTTGGCGAAGCAGTCCCAGTCACCATCGAGCGCCCAGTAGTGGATCACCTCGTTGAAGCGGAACGTCGTGATGAACGAGCCTAGCCAGCGCTTTCCGGTCCGCTCCGACCACGGCACGTAGAGCCGCTCGAGTTCGCGGATGTAGTCGTCCTGCCGGCCTGGCTTGGTCTGCATGATCTCCTGGATCACCAGGCCGGCCCCGAACTTCAACTCCGTGAGTTGGGCGAGGGTTTTGTTGCTCGCACCGGCGTACATGATTCGCCCCTCGCCGGAAGCGCCGATCTCCGACAGGAATGCCGCCCACTTCTCAGCGGACGCCTCGTGGCTGCCACCGCGCGCTTGCGCCTTGCCGATGCGTGAGTAGTCGGCGAACGCGTCGATCTCCCAGATGATCGTCACCTGAGGCCAGTGCCCGTTGTACGGCGTCGTCTCCCAGATCGCGAACAGTCGCGCGCCAAGATCTTCCATCATCGGGTGGTAGACGTCGCTGAACACTTCGGTGAAGCGATCACTGCGCCCCGAGCCCAGGTCGATGGTCTCGTGAAGGTAGAGGAGGGTGTGGCCGTGGTAGCGCTTCATGCTCACCAAAGGCCGCAGGTGGTTGACAGTGGCACATTGCGAGCGTGACACTTATGGCGTGATTTGTAAAGGTACGACGCTGACGCCGCTGGCCAATGGTTTCTGCTTCGGCGAGGGGCCCAGGTGGTTCGAGGGACTGCTGTGGTTCTCCGACATGCTCGGCGAGGCGGTGCACACGGTCAACCTGCATGGGGACATGACCAAGCTGCCGTTGGCCGGGCATGCCCCGTCGGGTCTCGGCTTCCGGCCGGACGGGTCGCTCATGATCGCGTCGACCGAGCGCCGCCAGGTGCTGCGCTACGACGGCGACACCGTATCGACCGTCATCGACCTGTCCGACATCGTGCCCGCGAACCTCGGCGACATGGTGATCGACGGCATCGGACGCGCGTACGTCGGATCGCAGGCCTACGAGGGCGGCGTCATTGTGCGCGTCGACCCCGATGACACCGCGACCGTCGTCGCCGACGACCTCGATTTCCCCAACGGAATGGTCATCACCCCGGACGGCACGACGCTGATCGTGGCCGAGTCGATCGGCAGGCGCTTGACGGCGTTCACGATCGGCGCCGACGGTTCGCTGTCGGGCCGAAAGGTTTTCGCCGACAGCCTGGACGGGCCACCCGACGGCATCTGCCTGGACGCCGAGGGCGGAGTGTGGACCTCGATGACGTTGGCGCACCAGTTCGATCGGATCGTCGAGGGCGGCACCGTAACCGATCGCGTCCCAATCGGTGACCGGACCGCGATCGCGTGCATGCTCGGCGGGCCGGAACGTCGCACGCTGTTCATGCTGTCCACCACGAGCGCCTATCCGGACCGATTGGTGGGGACGAAACTCGCGCGGCTGGACGCCACCACCGTCGACATCCCAGGAGCCGGCCTGCCGTGAGCGACTCGTACTACGAATTGATCGATGCGACAGACAAACTCGGGGAAAAATTCGTAGCGACGGACATGGTCCGCAGTACGTGGTCGGCGGCGATCCAGCACGCGGCGCCGGTATCGGCGTTACTGGTACGGGGTTTGGAACGCTGCGAGCAGCGCGACGACACCCGGTTGAGCCGGGTGCTGGTCGACCTGCTCGGCGGTGTTCCCACCGACGGCGACCTGTGGGTGCGCTCACGAATCGAGCGGTCCGGCAAGCAGATTGAATTGGTCAGCGCGGACATGCTGGCGACAGGCCCCGACGGTGAGCCGCGGCCCGTCGCGAAGGCCAGCGGATGGCGGCTGAAGACACTGGACACCGCGGGGCTGGTCGATGCACCGGCACCACCGCTACGCCCGATCGCGGACGCGTGGAGCCGGGACATGAAGAAGGACTGGGACCCCAACTACGTGCACAGCCTGGATTGGCGGTGGCTGACCAAGCCGATGAGCGAGGGCCCCGGCGAATCCTGGATCCGTCCGCAGGTCGACCTGGTCAAGGGCGAGGCGATGACATCGCTGGAACGGCTGTTCGCTGTGGCGGACTGCGCCAACGGAATTGGCACGAAGATCGACATCAGACGCTGGACATTCATGAACACCGACCTCGTCGTCCACCTGCACCGAATCCCCGAGGGCGAGTGGACCGGCTTCCGCGCGGAGACCAACTACGGACCCGACGGCATCGGCACGACGATCGGCACACTGTTCGACGAGACAGGAGCGGTCGGCGGGATCCAGCAGTCCGTGCTGGTGCGCCCGATGCCTGGTCGCTAATCGACCAACCGCAAAGCCGCTGCAGGGCATTGCGTGACCGCCCGCTGCATTCGTTCACGATCCGACGCCGGGCGGTCATGGTCGTGGATCAGCACGGTGCCGTCGTCCTGCACCTCGAACACGTCGTCGGCGATCGACTCGCAGATGCCGTGTCCTGTGCACTTATCGAGGTCGACTTCGACCCGCATGATGTCTCCTATTGGACGAACGCAGGAACACGCTTGACGCCGTGCACGAAGCTGCTGTGCAGCAGGTCGGGCTCACCGAACTCGACCGTCGTGAGGCGGGTGAGCAACTCGCGGAACAGGTTTCGCAGTTCGGTCCTCGCGAGTTGATTGCCAAGACAGAAATGGGGGCCGCCGCCGCCGAAGCCGAGATGCGGATTCGGCGAACGCTGCACGTTGAATCGGTGTGGCTCGTCGAACACCGCCTCATCGCGGTTCGCCGAACAGTAGAACAAGCCGACCTTGTCGCCGGCACTGACCGGCTGCCCGTTGATCTCGGTGTCCTGGGTGACGAAGCGCGCGAACTGCAGGACCGGCGAGGCGTACCGGACGAACTCCTCGACGGCCTGCCCGATCCGGTTGTCGAAATCGTCCGTCAGCCAATCGCGTTGGTCGGGATTCTCGGCCAGCGCCATCATCGCGTGCGTGGTCGCCTGTTTGGTGGTGTCGTTACCCGCGGACACCAGCAGGAGCATGAAGGCGCCGATCTCTTCGTCGGTCAACCGGTGGCCGTCCACTTCGGCGTTGACGATGCTGGTCATCAAGTCGTCGCCGGGGTTGTTGCGCCGAAACTTGGCCAACTCCTGTCCCGTGGTGTTGAGCAGCATGATCTCGTTGACGGTGTCCTGCGCGCGTTCCTCGAGCGAGCTGTACTCGTCGTCGCTGAGTCCGAACAGCTTCTCGGCGGCCTTCGCCACGGCAGGCTGGTCGGCCTTCGGAACGCCCACCATCTCCATGATGGTCACCATCGGCAGTCGTGCCGAGCACGCCTCGACGAAGTCGACGTCGCCCGCACCGACAAGGTCGTCGACGATGCTGACCGCGTTGCGGTGGATCTGCTCCTCGATCTGGCGCACATTGCGTGGGGTGAACGCCGAGCTGATGAGGCGCCGATAGGTGGTGTGTTGCGGCGGATCCATGGTCAGGAAGAACGACGCGAAGTGCTGGATCTCGGCGGGCATCGGATCCAGCGCCACGCCCTGGGCCGACGTGAACAATTCCGGGTGCTGGCTGACGTAGGCGATATCGGCGCGTCGCGTCAGCGCCCAGTAGCCCGGCTCCTCCATCGGGAACATCGACGGAAACGGCCGGTGCCAGGACAGGCCGTGGCCGGCGCGAAGCCGGGCGAACGACTCGTCACGCTGCGCGAAGGGCTGACTCCAGAAGTCGTGTGATGTGATGTCGATCGGGCTGTACTCACGCGCCTGCACCGCTGCAGCTGTCACGGAAACAGCGTGACACTTCGGTGAAATTTTGTAAAGCTATGACGATGCCGTCGGCGGACAACTCCAGCCGCGAGCGGATCCTGGCCGCCACCGCCGAGGTGCTCGGCAGCCACGGCATGTCGAAGCTGAGCCTGTCGGAGGTGGCGCTGCAGGCGCGCGTGTCACGGCCGACGCTGTACCGCTGGTTCGCTTCGAAGCGAGATCTGCTCGACGCGTTCGTGGTGTGGGAGCGGCAGTTTTACGAGAGCGCCGTTACCAAAGCCACCGCCGACCTGCCCGCGTCGGAGCGACTGGATGCGGCGCTGCGAATCATCGTCGAGTACCAGCAGTCCTATCCCGGGCTGCGGATGATCGACATCGAACCCGCGCAGGTCATCAGGCGGCTGGCGCGGGTCATTCCGTTGATGCGGGCGCGGCTGGAACGACTGGCGACCGACCCGGATCCAGCGCTTGCGGTCGCGACCGCCGTGCGGGTGGCGGTCTCGCACTACCTGGTGCGCAGCGACGACGACGCCGACTTCCTGGCCCAGCTTCGACACGCCGCGGGCGTCAAGCATCACGCGCCTTGAGTTCGGCGAGCACCTCGTCGGTGTGTTCACCGAGTCGAGGCGCCGCAGAACGCGGTGCGCACGGGGTGCCGTGGAAGTCGGCGGGCGTCGCCACCATCGGCACACCGGCTTGCCCGTCGGGTACGTAGACGATCCCGCCCGCTGCGTGGAACTGCTCGTCGGCCACCACGTCTTCGATGGAGTTGATCGGTGACCAGAAGAATTCGGGTTCTGCGGCAAAGACTTTCGCCCATTCCTCGAGCGGTTTGGTCGCGAAGATCTCGTCGAGCGCGGTGACGAGTTCGCCTGCGTTGGCGGCGCGTGCGTGTGCCGATTCGAACCGGGGATCGGTCAACCAGTCGGGTCGGCCGACGACGCGGCACAGCGACGGCCAGTGCCGACTGCCCTGCAGGCCGACGATCCAGAACCGCCGCCCGTCGCCTGCCGTGTAGTTGTTCATGCAGGGATTGGCCATGTTCTCGCGCTGGCCGATGGCGATGGCATGGCCGGTCATCAGGAAGGTGTTGAGGTCGAAGCTGATCGTGTACGCGCCCTGCCTATACAGCGACGTGCTGACCAGTTGGCCTTTGCCGGTTCGCGTTCGCGCGACCAGCGCAGCGCACACCGCGGCGGCCAGCGTCATGCCCGCCGAGTGGTCGCCCATGCCGCCGCGTTGAAAGGGCGGCGTGTCACCTGGGCGAGTCAGCAAGTGCGCCAACCCCGCTCGCGCCCAGAACGCGGCGACGTCGTAGGCAGCCCGGTCGGCATCGGGCCCGTCTTGGCCGTATCCGGTGATCAACCCGTAGACCAGTCCGGGGTTGCTGGCAGCGACGGTGTCGAAGTCCAACCCGATCCGCGTCAGTGCGCCGGGGCGGATGTTGGTCAGGAAAACATCTGCGCCGCTGAGCAATTCGAATGCGGTGGCGCGACCGTCGTCGCTGCCGAGGTCGAGCATGACGCCGCGCTTGTTGCGGTTGTCCATCTCGAACGGCGGGCTGCTGCCGTCTTCGATGCCGAGCATGCGACCGAATGTGCGTGCGGGATCGCCGTCGGGTGGTTCGATCTTGACGACGTCGGCACCCCAGTCGGCGAGAATTCCTGCCGCGGCGGGACCGGCGACCCAGACGCCGAGTTCGACGACCTTGACACCATCCAGCGGTCCGGACACGGTGTACAACGTATCGCCGCCGTGGCGCTTGTCGGCCGGGTTCGCTTATCGCAACCGGTGCACCATTTAGGATGTGCACACCACACGAGTGAGGTCTCGGACGTGAACGAACCGCTACCCGACGCATCCGGCGCCGTCGAGGACACTTCGACGCGGCACCGGATCCTTGTCGCGACCGCGGAAGTGCTCGGCCGCAGCGGTCAGACCAAGCTGAGTCTTTCGGAGGTCGCGCTGCAGGCCGGCGTGTCGCGGCCCACCTTGTACAGGTGGTTCGCGTCCAAGGGTGAGTTGCTCGACGCGTTCGGCGTCTTCGAGCGCGAGATGTTCGACGGGGGCATCAGCCGGGCCACGTCGGGGCTGCGGGGCACCGAGAAGCTGGACGCGGCGCTGCGGTTCATCGTCGAGTATCAGCAGTCGTACTCAGGGGTGCGGTTGGTCGACATCGAACCCGAGGTCGTCATCGCCCAGTTGAGCAGGATCATCCCGGTGATGCGGGCCCGCCTGCAGAAGCTGATGCCTGGCCCGAACGGGGCGGTGAAGGCGGCGACGGCGATCCGGGTCGCGGTATCGCACTACATCGTGCGCAGCGACGACGGCGATCAGTTCCTGGCGCAGCTGCGGCATGCGGCCGGAATCAAACAGAACGGGTGACACTTCGCCGATAGTTTGTAAAGCTGTCTGCCATGACGGGAGTGCAGACGGAATCCGGCGTGCTGGCAGGCGACGAGCGGATGCTCATTGACGGCGAATTGCAGATCACAAGCAGCAAGGCGACATTCGACGTCGTTCATCCAGCGTCTGAGCAGGTGGTCGGCCAGGCGACCGATGGGACGGTCGCGGACATGGCACGGGCCGTCGGAGCGGCCAGGCGCGCCTTCGACGAGACGGACTGGTCGCGAGATCTGGAGTTCCGCTATCACTGCCTGACGCAGTTGCACGAGGCGCTGGAGCGCAACAAGGAGCGACTGCGCCGGGTCCTGATCACCGAGGTGGGCTGTCCGGTCACCGTCACGGGCAGTCAGATCGAGAGCCCGATCGAGGAGGTCAAGCACTGGGCCGAGCACGGTCGTGCGTTCGAGTACCTGGTCGACAACGGGCTGCACGAGACGCCGCTGGGTCCGGCGCGGCGCAAGATCCACTATGAGCCCGTCGGGGTGATCGGGGCGATAACGCCGTGGAATGTGCCGTTCTATCTCAACGTGGCCGAGACGGTGCCTGCGCTGATGGCGGGCAACACGGTGGTGTTGAAGCCGGCGCAACTGACCCCGTGGTCGGGCAGCGAGTACGGCCGGATCGTCGCGGAGGAGACCGATATTCCGGCCGGGGTGTTCAACGTCGTGGTGTCGAATGCGAACGAGGTGGGCGCGGCCTTGTCGGCGGACCCGCGGGTCGACATGATCACGTTCACGGGTTCGACGGCGACGGGGCGGGCGATCCTGGCGGCGGGGGCGTCGACGGTGAAGAAGACGCTGCTGGAGTTGGGCGGAAAGTCGGCGCACATCGTGCTCGACGATGCGGACTTCAATTCGGCGCTGCCGTTGGCGGCGATGATGGCGTGCGTGATGTCGGGCCAGAGCTGTATCTTGCCGAGCCGAATCTTGTTGCCGCGCAGCCGCTATGACGAAGGTCTGGCGATACTGAAGAGCGCGATGGAGAACTTCCCGATGGGCGATCCGTGGACGCCGGGGAATATGCAAGGGCCGCAGATCAGCGAGACGCAACGGCAGAAGGTGCTCGGGCTGATCCGGAGCGGCATCGACGCGGGGGCGCGACTGGTGACGGGCGGCGGTGTGCCGGAGCATTTGCCGACGGGTTACTACGTGCAGCCGACGCTGTTGGCTGACGTCGACCCGGATTCGAAGGTGGCGCAGGAGGAGATCTTCGGGCCGGTGCTGACGGTGACGCCGTACGGCAGCGACGACGAGGCGGTCGCGATCGCGAACAACACGATCTATGGGCTGTCGGGTGAGGTCAGCAGTGCCGACGTGGACAGGGCGTTCGAGGTGGCCAAGCGGATGCGGACCGGCAATGTGACGATCAATGGCAAGAGCCACTTCGGTATTGGCAGCCCGTTCGGTGGGACGAAGCAGAGCGGGCTGGGCTATCGCAACGGCGAGGAAGGGTACAAGGAGTACCTGGAGGCCAAGACGATCGGAATGCCGGATTGACCGACGAGGCGGAGATCGACTATGCGTCCGCGGGTGCGGTCGTGGGAAGCCGAGACGAGGTCGTGGACTGGTTCACGGCACTACATCACGAACATCGAAAGCGTTGTCGACGGTGATACGGCGACGGTGCGGACGATGTTCTACAACCCGATGCAGTTACCGGAGATGGCGTCGCTGAGTTCGTGCGGTGGTTACTGCCACCATGAGTTGGTGCGGACGCCGGACGGGTGGCGCAGTCGACGGTTGCGTGAGGAGAATGTGTGGTTTCTGAATGCGCCGGCGGAGGCTGCGCAAACCCACATGTAAAAATGCCCACGTACCGAGCGACAACGCCCGCTGCCACACACATCGACACCCAACGCTGCGCAAACCCACATGTAAAAATGCCCACGTACCGAGCGACAACGCCGGATCTGTCGGATGTGCGTGCCACGGTTCGGCAATGGAAACCAGGCACGTTCTGCGGGGCATAGAACTTCGGTATGCGCTGACGATGTATTTGTTGCAGCACGGCCCTACTACGGTCGACGAGCTCATCGAAGCCTTGGAGTGGCAGGGATTCGAGATTCCGGGACGTGCATCGAAGCAAGTGTCGGACGCGCTGCGGTGGGAGCGGCGGCGCGGCAGGGTCCGTCGGATCGCGCGGGGGCTCTATGGCCCGGGGTTCGTACCACGCGGCACCGAGCACCGGATCTACACGCGTGTGATCACCATGCGTGCCGCGGCGAAACCCCTGTGGTTTCGCGGTTTCCGGCTATGAGCTCGAGTTGTCGCTCAGTACGTGGGCACTTTCACAAGTGGGTCCGGAAACCGGCCGCAACTGTCGCTCAGTACGTGGGCACTTTCACAAGTGGCTCCGGACGGCCCGACGCTCAGCCCTCGGCCGCCAACTGTCCACAGGCCGCGGCGATTTCGCGGCCCCGCGTATCGCGCACCGTGCACGACACCCCGTGCTCCCGCACCCGCTTCACGAACTCTCGTTCCGCCGGCTTCGGGCTGGCGTCCCACTCACTGCCTGGCGTCGGGTTCAGCGGAATCACGTTCACATGCGCCAGCGGCCCCAGCGCCCCGTGCAGACGCTTGCCCAACAGATCTGCGCGCCAAGGCTGGTCGTTGACGTCGCGGATCAACGCGTACTCGATCGACACCCGCCGCCCCGTCACGTCCGCGTAATACCGTGCCGCCTCGAGCGCTTCGGCAACCTTCCACCGATTGTTCACCGGCACCAGCGTGTCCCGCAGTTCATCATCCGGCGCATGTAGCGACAACGCCAACGTCACACCCAGTCGTTCGTCGGCCAGCTTGCGGATCGCGGGCGCCAAGCCCACCGTGGACACCGTCACCGACCGCGCGGAAATCCCGAAACCATGCGGCGGCGCCTCGGTGATCCTGCGCACCGCCGCCACCACCCGGTTGTAGTTGGCAAGCGGTTCCCCCATGCCCATGAACACGATGTTCGACAACCTGCCGCTGCGCGCGGGGCGCGCGATCCCGTCCCCGTCGCGGTCCCGCAACTCCACCGCCGCAGCACGCACCTGCTCCAGGATCTCCGCCGTCGACAGATTCCGCGTCAACCCGCCCTGCCCCGTCGCGCAGAACGGGCACGCCATACCGCAGCCCGCCTGCGACGAGATGCACACCGTGTTGCGCTGCGGATACCGCATCAGCACCGATTCGAACGTCGTGCCGTCCAGCGCCCGCCACAGCATTTTTCGCGTCTCGCCTGCGTCGCACTCGATCTCCCGCACCGCAGTCAACAGCCGCGGGAACAACGCCGACGTTACCTGATCGCGCACCCCCGCAGGCAGGTCGGTCATCTGCTGCGGATCGGCGATCAACCTCCCGTAGTACTGATTCGCCAGCTGCTTGCCGCGAAACGCGGGCAGGCCCAGCTCCGCGACGGCGGCCGCCCGGCCCGCTTCGTCGAGGTCAGCAAGGTGCCGCGGCGGCATCGCACGTCGCGGGGCATCAAAGACGAGAGGTAAAGACATGTACAGCCAGTATCGCATCAGCAGCGGACCGAAATTGATTGGCGATGACAGGCGTTGATCGCAACCATGGGAACCATGCCCCTGCCCCCGATGCCGCTGCGCTCCGCGTCGAACCTGACGTTCTTCTATGCGCTCGGCTATCCCATTGGCGCACTTGCTGTTTCAGCGATGTCGCCGATGGCGGTACTGCTCTTCCGGTTCGCGCTCGCGGGCGCCATCCTCTCGGCATGGGCCCTGCTCTCCCGTGTGACCTGGCCCACTGGCCGCACCCTCGTCCACGTCCTGATCGCCGGATTGCTCACCAACGCGCTGCAGTTCATCTGCCTGTACCTGGCTCTGATGCACGGCGCGCCCGCGGTGCTCGGCGCCGTCGTCATCTCGATGAATCCCGTCGTCACCGCCGTGCTCGCGACGCTGTTCCTCGGCGAAGGCCTGACCTGGGCGCGAACAGGCGCTCTGGTCCTCGGCGTCCTCGCGGTGCTGGCCGCCTGCGCGGGACGGCTGATCACCATCGGCGGCGTCGACACCGTCGTGCTGCTGCTCCTCGTCGCGCTGCTCAGCCTCGCGGCCGGCGGGGTCTACCAGCAGCGGTTCTGCTCCGGGGTGGACTTCCGTGCCACCTCGGCACTCCAGAACGGCATCGCCCTGCTGCCCGTCGCGGTGCTCGCCACCGTCACGCCCTTCACCGTGACCGACCCGTGGAAGGCGGCAGGCGCGGTCGCGGCCGTCGTCCTCCTCAACGCCACGCTCTGCATGACGCTCTACGTGCGCGCGATCAACAACTACGGCGCCGCGGCGGTCGCGATGCTGTTCGCGGTCATTCCCGCTGTCGCCGGCCTGCTGTCGTGGCTGATGCTGGGGCAACGACCGGACATCGGAATCGCGGTCGGCCTCGTGGTCGGCGCGGCCGCCTGCTGGCTCAACGCCCGGGTGTCACGCCAGCAGCGTCAGGACGATCCAACCGGCGACAGCGGACGGCAGCATCGCGTCGATCCGGTCCATGATGCCCCCGTGACCAGGTAACAGCGTGCCCATGTCCTTGATGCCGAGATCGCGCTTGACCTGCGACTCCACCAGATCGCCGAGCACCCCGGTGATCACCAACATCAGCCCAAGCGGCACGCCGACCCACGCCGGCCGATCCAGCAGGAACGTCACCGAAAGGACCGCGGCGGCGATACCGAACACCAACGACCCGCCCAGCCCCTCCCACGACTTCTTCGGGCTGATGGCCGGCGCCATCAGATGCTTGCCGAACAGCACGCCGGCCACATAGCCGCCGATATCGGCGAACACCACCGTCGCGATCACGGTGAACGTCCTGACGCCGCCGTGGTCCTGGAAGATCAACAGCGCGCTGAAGCTGGCGAACAGCGGCACCCACGTCGCGAGCAGCACGGTGGCCGACATGTCGCGCAAATAGTTCACCGGCTGCTCGCGCAGCCCCTGGCCGAGCAGCCGCCACACCATGCAAACGACGAGCGTCCCGCCGTAGGCGCCCAGCAGCCCAGCCGGGCCGAACCACGTCCCCCAGATCATCGCCAGCCCGCCGAGCAACAGCGGTATCGCGGGCAGGTCGTAGCCCGCCTCCCGCAGCCGCCGGATGACCTCGTGCGTGGCGATCGGAATGAACACCGACAGCACGGGCAGCCAGCCGATCGGCGCGAACAACAGCACCGCGATCGCCATGCCGCCGAGCACGACGCCGACGCCGATCGCCGCGGGTAGGTCTCGGCCTGCGCGGGATGTCTTTTTGGGCGGCTCGGTCGGGCCGGCGTCAGTGTCTGCCACGGGAGTCGCGTGCTGTTCGGTCACTAGACCTCCAGCAGCTCGCCTTCTTTGTGCTTGACCAACTCGTCGATCTGAGCGGTGTAAGTGTGCGTGGTCTTGTCGAGGTCCTTCTCGGCGCGGGCCACCTCATCCTCGCCTGCCTCGCCGTCCTTCTTGATGCGGTGCAGTTCCTCCATCGCCTTGCGACGGATGTTGCGGACGGTGACTCGCGCGTCCTCGCCCTTGGCCTTGGCCTGCTTGACGAGGTCGCGGCGACGCTCCTCCGTCAACTGCGGGATCGCGACCCGGATGACGTTGCCGTCGTTGGTCGGATTGACCCCGAGATCCGAGTTGCGGATCGCGTCCTCGATGTTGCGCAACTGGTTGGCCTCATAGGGCTTTATCACGACGAGGCGGGCTTCGGGAACGTTGATGCTCGACAGCTGGGTGATGGGTGTCATCGAGCCGTAGTAGTCGACGTTGACGCGGGCGAACATGCCGGGGTTGGCCCGTCCGGTGCGGATCGACGCCAGGTCGTCGCGCGCCACCGACACCGCCTTCTCCATCTTCTCCTCGGCGTCGAAGAGGGTTTCGTCGATCAAGGTGACTCCTTGTCAGGTGGTGACCAGTGTTCCGATCTTCTCACCTGCCACCGCCCTGGCGATATTGCCGTCGGTGAGCAGGTTGAACACCAGGATCGGCATGCCGTTGTCCATGCACAGACTGAAGGCGGTGGCGTCGGCGACCTTCAGGCCGCGGTCGATGACCTCGCGGTGGCTGATCGCGGTGAGCAACTGCGCGTCGGGGTCGACGCGGGGGTCCGCGGTGAAGACGCCGTCGACCGCCTTGGCCATCAGCACCACCTCGGCGCCGATCTCCAGCGCCCGCTGCGCGGCGGTGGTGTCGGTGGAGAAGTACGGCAGGCCCATGCCGGCCCCGAATATCACCACGCGACCCTTCTCCAGGTGCCTGCGGGCCCGCAGCGGGATGTACGGCTCGGCGACCTGACCCATGGTGATCGCGGTCTGCACCCGCGTCGCGATGCCTTCCTTCTCCAAGAAGTCTTGCAGCGCAAGGCTGTTCATCACGGTGCCGAGCATGCCCATGTAGTCGCTGCGGCTGCGCTCCATGCCGCGCTGCTGCAACTGCGCGCCGCGGAAGAAGTTGCCGCCGCCGATGACGACCGCGACCTGCACCCCGCTGCGGACCACTTCGGCGATCTGCCGGGCCACCTGGTGCACGACGTCCGGGTCCAGGCCCACTTCCCCGCCGCCGAACATCTCGCCGCCGAGCTTGAGCAGCACGCGGGAGTACATCGGCCGGATCAGTGATGGTTCGTTGCCGTTGGGGCTAGTCGGGTCCGCCATCCGACTCCTTCGAAATCCTCGGCTGTGATCGCACCTAATCCTGCCCCATAGCGGCCCAAAAGCCGCTATGGGGTCGGCGGCGCGTGGCGGATCAGCTTTCGGGCAGGTGCGCGGTCAACAGGTGGGCGGGCACCGACTTGCGGCCGTTGCCCTCGTCGCGGACGTCGCCGAACGGCAGCGGTGTGCCCTCGATGCTGCCTGGGAAGTTGGCGTGGATACGGGCGGGTCGGATCTCATCGATCGTCCAGTACTTCGACACCACCGCACGCAGTTCGTCCTCGGTGACCGGGTTGGCGGGACCCTCGGGCAGGCCGGCACGGTCGAACACCAGCACGAAGTACGACGCTCCCGGTGCGGCGGCGCGCACGATGGACTCCTGATAGCCCTCGCGCGCCTCGACCGGAATGGAGTGGAACAGCGTCGAGTCGACGATGGTGCCGAACCGGCCGTCGTAGCCGCCGAACGCGCTGATGTCGGCGACCGCGAAGCTGGCGTTGGTCAGGCCGCGCTTGGCCGCCTCGGCCTTGGCGAGTTCGATCGCCGTCGGCGAGAGGTCCAGTCCGACCGTGGTGAACCCGCGCTCCGCCAGATACAGGTCGACGGCGGCCTCGCCGCAGCCGACGTCGAGCACGTCGCCATGGAACTTGCCCTGCTCGATCAGGGCCGCGATCTCCGGCTGCGGTTCACCGATGCTCCACGGTGGCTTGGCGCCGAATCCGAGCTGCTCGGCCTCGCCCTTGTATGCGTTTTCGAAGAGATCTTGCGTCGGTTGCGTCATGCGTCCGGTATATCAACCGGCTTGATATGTGTCAATATGGTTGATATGAGCGACAGCCTCGAGGACGAGCCACTGGGTTATCTGCTGCACCGCGTGCTGCTTCCGTTGAAAGCCGACGTGACGGCGAGCGTCCTCGAACCGTTGAACGTGGCGTTTCCGGAGTACCTGTGCATGCGGGTGCTGTCGAAGTATCCCGGGCATTCCAACGCCGAGTTGGCCCGCGCACTGAACGTCTCGCCGCAGGCGATGAACATGGTGCTGCGCGGCCTCGAGGACCGCGGCCTGGTGGTTCGGCCGGCCAGCGTGTCGTCGGGGCGCTCGCTGCCCGCGCAACTGACCCGCGACGGGGAGCAACTGCTCGAGCGCACCGACGACGGGGTGCGCGCCGCGGAGCGTCGACTGATGACCAACCTGAGCGACGAGGAACGGCGCGAGTTCAAGCGCATCCTCGTCGCGCTCGGCACCGACCCGATCTAGGACAGCGATGATCTACGTCTCCCGGCTGCTGACTGACCGCGCGATGGCGCATCTGCACTCGCTCGGCATCGACGTGCGGGTGGGCGACGAGGATCCGCCGAGCCGCGCCGAACTGGAGGCGGGCATCGCCGGGGCCGATGCCGCCGTCATCACGCTCACCGAGCGCGCGGATGCCGCGCTGCTGGCCGCTGCGGGCGACCAGTTGAAGGTCATCGCGAATGTGGCTGTTGGCTACGACAACATCGACATCGCCGCCGCACGGGCCGCCGGTGTCGTCGTCACGAACACCCCTGGCGTACTCGATCGCGCGACCGCCGATTTCACCTTCGCGCTCATCCTCGCCGCCACTCGGCGGGTTGCCGAGGGTGACCGGTTCCTGCGCTCGGGACAGTCGTGGGTGTGGGGGCCGCGCATGCTCGTCGGCCTCGACATCAGTGCAGGCGCGACGCTGGGCATCCTCGGCTACGGCCGCATCGGACGCGCAGTCGCCAAGCGCGCCAAGGCATTCGACATGACGGTCATCGCGTCGGCGCGCAGCCGTGAACCCGGGACCGCGGAGGACGGTGTCGCGTTCGTCGACAACCCGACCCTGCTGGCCGAAAGCGACGTCGTCAGCGTGCTCACCCCGCTCACGCCTGAAACCCGACACCTGATCGACGCCGCGGCCCTGGCAGCCATGAAACCCACTGCCTACCTGATCAATACCGCACGCGGCGGTGTCGTCGACGAAGCCGCGCTCGTCGAGGCACTCACCGCGGGCCGTATCGCGGGCGCCGCACTGGACGTCTTCGAAGGCGAACCAGACGTCAACCCTGCACTACTCGACGCGCCGAACCTCGTTGTCACGCCGCATATCGCCAGCGCCGGTGAGGCGACACGCGACGCGATGGGCATTCTGGCCATCGACAACGCCGCAGCGGTGCTGGCGGGCAACCCGCCGCTGACCCCGGTGCGCTAGTGGTGGTGGCACGCCGCCGGCGGTGACGGCGGAATGTCGAGCGCCGGATTCCCGTCGAAGAAGCCGACGGGCTTCAGATGGAATCCTGTGTACGCACACGGCATCACCGGCCAATCCTCAGGCCGCACCACGTGGTGCGCGCCGACGGTGTACCAGAGCACCACGTCGGTGTCCTCCAACGGCGCGTCGTCGGCGATGTACTGCGGCAGGCCCTGAGCATCGGGCGACTGGTACATGTAGTCGCCCGCCGCGAACTTCTCCGCCGGGTCGTAGCGGGTCACCCACAGGTTGTGCTGCACGAACCGGGCGCGGTCGTAGATGTAGGAACCTTCCTGCACCATCACCGGCACGACGTCTCGCGGCGTCAGCTTGTACGCCACTGGACTGCCCAATTCGTTGCGCTTCGACGGGTTGGCGATCTTCCAGTGGCGGCCCTTCGACCAATCCCAGTCCCGCGCCCCCTCGGCCTCCGACGCGACCAGGGTGTCGCGGGTGACCCACGCGTTGTGATGCGGGTTCAGTTCCGGATCGGGTTCGGGGATCGAGTCGACCTCGTAGACGCTGTTGTTCGCGCCGTCGACGCTCATGTCCAGCCGGAAGCTGAAGAAGTGTTGATGGTTCGGGCCGTAGATGTTGGGCGCCACCAGCTTTCCCCACCGCGGCTCCTCACCGTCCTGCACCGCACCGGTGGTCAGCACGCCGGAGAGCTTGACCTCGACCTCCATCGACGCGTCGTTGTAGAAGTACCAGAAGAACCCGTACTCGTAGTTGCCGACGGTGCAGATCATCGAGATCACCAGCCGCCGGGCCCGCCGCACCTCGACCTCACCGGTCCGGAAATCGGTGTGCTTCCAGGAGATCCCGTAGTCCTCCTCGTGCATGCAGATCGCGTTCGGAATGGTGACCGCGTTGCCCGACGAGTCGTTGACCGTGCCGTCGAAGTAGTAGATCTCACCGAGGCAGTCGCAGCCGAGCGTCAGCGGGTTCGCCGAGAACCCCATGCCGACCTCACCCATGTCGAAGACGTTCTTGTTCCAGTGCGTCGGCGCGGTATCGCCGTACGGCACCACCATTTCCGAAAGCGACGCCCGGTAGATGATCGGGCGGGTCTGCCCGCGGTCGGTGTAGGTGATCTCATGCAGCGTGATGCCTTCACGCGGGTTGAAGCCCACCCGCATCGACCACTTCTGCCACTGCACCTTCCAGCCGTCGACGGTGAAGCTGGGTCCGTCGGGTTGGGTGATCTCGATGGGTTTGACGTCGTCGCGGAAGTGCGTGAACGCCGGGCGGTTGTTCGCGTCGAACATGAACTTCTCGGCGTAATTGCCCGCGGTCGGCGGCAGCGGCACCACCCCGTGATCCTCGATGTCGATCACCTTCATGGCGTCGAGGTCGAAGGTGACGATCAGACCCTCCACCGGTCGCGCATAGCCGTGCTCGGAGGGCGCGGCACGCACGAACGTCAACGGCCGGCAGATCAGCGGTGAGTTGTCGTAGTGATCGCCTGCGCCGTAATAACCTGCCGGCCACGGGTCGATCATGGCCAGGCTGAAATCGGTGACACCGCGCTTGCGCATCGCCTCCTGCCACCGCGGGTCGGCCCGCACCACCTCTTCGACGCCGGCCATGTGCTCGACCAGATACGACGGGAACCTGCCGGGCACGGCGTTCCACGAGTCGATGACCCGCGCGGTGAGGTCGACGACCGCCTCGTACACCAGCTTGGCTGCGCCGTCGTACATCGTCACGAACGCCCGCCGCGGCACCTCGACGTCGCCGTCGAACGTCAGGTCGGCGGGCTTGCCCGGTTCCGCCAACTGGATCATCACGAATTTCAATGTGGGCGTGGCGTATTCGGAGTCGGTGATCACCGCGGCCGCGGATTGAATCTCGGCGCCGGTCAACGGGTCGAGCGGATACCGGGACGGGCAGTCGGTCGCGTCCGTGCCTGGCACGGTGCTTTCCATTGTCATTTGGCTTCGTCCTTCAATTCCAATACCGCCAGATGGGCCAGGGCGTCTTCCTGGCTGACCTTGGCCGCCGAGCGGCGACCGAAGATGTAGACGAGCGCACCGAGGACGCACATGCCGACCGAGATGCTGCCGGTCCACATCATCCAGGTACTGTCCGGCACATCGTGAATCCACGACTTGGCGAACGAGTAGTACACGCCGCCGATGGTGCCCAGCGTGCCAACGATGACGGTGATCCAGACACCGACGGCGCCGCCGGGAATCCGCCAGAACTGTTCGCTGGCATAGCGATCGGCGTACTTCTTCCTGGCGATGATCACCGGGAACAGGAAGAAGAATCCTGAGATCAGCCAGACCGTGGAAAGCCCGCCCTGGATGAAGATCGTGACATTGGCCATGCTGCTCTGCGAGTACAACCCGACCAGGATCAGCGACGACAGCACACCCTGGATCAGCACGGCGGTCACCGGGTTGCGGGTGCGCGGGTTCA
The DNA here is from genome assembly GCF_900240945.1 of Mycobacterium sp. 3519A. Taxonomy (NCBI): domain Bacteria; kingdom Bacillati; phylum Actinomycetota; class Actinomycetes; order Mycobacteriales; family Mycobacteriaceae; genus Mycobacterium; species Mycobacterium sp. 3519A. Next base: position 1,826,120 of record NZ_OESG01000013.1, on the reverse strand, counting down.
GGTGGGTGAAGATGCGCGGCAGGTGACGCTCGAGACCGGAGACGAAGATCAGCCTCGAGTAGGTGACCTGGTAGGTCATCAGCGCGACAAAGATGATGCCGGCCAACACGATTGCGCAGACTTCCATCACACCCTTTGGTGCTGCCGTGCCCAGCATGCCGATCACACCGGTCACCGGGTCGATCTGGTCACCGGGCAGCACCATCATCGTGCCCAGGGTGGTCAGCAGGTAGATCACCACCAGCGCGGCCGAACCCCACACCACCATCTTCGGGCCGCTCTTGCGCACCGAGAGGAACTCCGCACCCATGTTGTAGGGCGTCTCGACGCCCAGCAGGTACAGCAGCACGGTGCCGTACAGGAATCCGGCGCCTGCGAAGTCGGGCACCAGCGCGGCGTGTGCGGTGAACGGTGTCGCCGATCCGTTCTTCAGCGCATATGTCAGGCCTGCGACGAAGATGACGAGGGTCAGCGCCCCGTACACCACGAACACGACGTTCATGATGCGTTGATTGGCAGCGAGTTTCGCCAGTGCCAGGCCGATCACGCCCCAGAGGATCACCAACTGCAGGATGATGCTCAACGTCAGACCCAGCTGCGCGTGGAATGCCAGCAGCACGAACTGCAGGACGATCGCCGGCGACGACGCCGCGTTGAGGATCACCGGTATCCACGACAGGTAGCCGCCGACGAAGCCCCAGGTTTCGCCCATGGTGCGGGTGGCCCAGATGTACACGCCGCCTTCACCGGGCCACAGGTTGCCCAGTTCGGCGACCGCCATGCCGGCGGGCACCAGGAAGGTGATGATGCCCAGCACCCACATCGGGATCGCGGTCCAACCGCCCGCCGCCATCACCGACGAACCGGTGAGCCAGCAGATGATGAACACGTAGGTGGCGACCAAACCGAAGGTCGTCATCACCTTCGGCAGTACTTGTTCGGGAACGAGTTCGGTGGTCAGGAGCTTGTCGCGCGCCGGCGCCGCTTCCAGTTCTTGGGTCATGCGAATCTCTTTCCAATGCCGTTGGATCAGTTGACGATTTGTCCGTCTTTCATGCGGACGACACGGCTCGCTTCGTCGGCCACCGTGGGGTCGTGCGTGCTGGCGACCACGGTGACGCCCAGCGTGGAACACAGGTCGCGCAGCATGCGCACCACCGTCTCCCCGGTGCGGTGGTCCAGATTGGCAGTCGGTTCGTCGGCAAGCACAAGCGTCGGGTTGCTGATCAGCGAGCGCGCGATCGCCGTGCGCTGCTGTTCGCCGCCTGACATCTTGGTCGGCTGGTGGTGCACCCGGTGCCCGAGACCGACGAGTTCGAGCAGTTCCAGCGCCCGCTTGCGCAGCGATTTGCGGTCGTACGGCTCGAACATCAGTGGCAGTTCGACGTTTTCCACCGCCGACAGGAACGGGATCAGGTTGTAGCTCTGGAAGATGAACCCGATGGTGTCGTGACGCAACGCGGCGAACTGGCTCTCGGTCAGCAGCGACGTGTCACGACCCGCCAGCCTGACGCTGCCCTTGGTGGGCCGGTCGAGTCCACCGATGATGTTGAGCAGCGTCGACTTCCCGCTGCCGCTCGGCCCCATCAGACAGACGAATTCTCCTGGCATGACTTTCAACTCGGCGGCCACCAGCGCGCGAACCACTTCGTCGCCGAGCTTGTGCAGCTTCCATACGTCCGAGATCTCGATGACGGGCGCGCGGTCCTGCGCCGCGGCGGTGGTGTCGGCGGTTTCGTCGATAGCGGTCATCGTCAGACTCCTGCGGTCAGCGATCGGATCGGCGGCCGCGACGCGGCGCGCCAGGTGGGCACGATGCTGGTGGCCAGTGCCGCGACGACGCTCACGACGAACGCGATCGCCGCGCCGAGCGTCAACCCCTCAACCGACACTCCGGTGGCCGCCAAACCGACCGTGCCGAGCAATAACCCGGTCACCGCGGCGAGCAACGCCCCGACCGCCGCGCCGAGCACCGCAGCGATCACCGGCTCGACCAGCAACGCCGCGACCACCGGCGCGCGCGGCACACCGTTGGCGCCGAGCACGCCGAGTTCACGTGTGCGATGGGCGACGGTGCGGGTGGTCGCCACCGCCACCTCGACCACGCCCACCAGCAGCACGGTGACGGCGATCAGCACGACGGCGCGGCCGATCTCGTCGGCGTGCCCCAGTGACGCCGACTGCGCGCGAATCCCGTCGGACATGCCGAACACGATCACCACGAGGAAGGCGCCCGTCGCCGTCGTGATGACGGGTAGCACCATTTCGGCGATGCGCCGTCGCGCAGCCAACCACCCGTAGGACAAGCCGTGTCGCATCATCACCTGTCTCCCAATAGTGAGACGGGCCGTTGTTGCAGTAGCCGGTGCACGGGCACCAGCGCGCCGACGATCGCCATCGCGGGCAGGAAAGCCGCGACCATACCTGCGGCCTGCAGCCAGGCCGTCGGTGTCGCGATCCCCGGAATCACCAGCGCCACAGCAGCTCCAGCGCCGAGCACACCGACCAGGTAGGCCGCCAGGAACACGATGCCCGATTCGACGAGGAAGAAGTAGAGCACTTCGTCGGCGAGCCCGATGCTGGACATGATGCCGAACTCGCGCCGTCGCTCCTGCACGGCCGCCAAGAACGACGACACCGCGATGACGAATCCGAGGCCCAACCCGATCGTCGAGATGAGGCCGAGCGTCGAACTGGTCACCTTGCCGGAGAACAGCGCGGAGAACTTCTGCTCGAACGTCAACGGCCCGGAACCGCCGACGGTGTCGTAGATCAGGCCGCGGCCGGTCGGGTCCGGTTTGACCGACGGGTCCGACGTCGACGGCACATCGACCGCGTCACCGAAGGTCTGCCCCAGGTCGCGCCGCTTCTCGTCGCCGGGCGGGGCGACGATCGTCCACCAGGCGTTGTCACCGACCACCGACCGGGCAAGCGGCGTCGCCACGGTCACCGACTGCCCGCTGCCTTCGACGCCGACGACCAGATCCCGCCCGCCGACTGCCACCCGGTCGCCTGGTTGCAGATCCAGTCGATCGGCTACTGCTGTGCCGAACCTCGCTTGGCCACTGGGTATTTCGTCGTTGCCGCGCAGCGAGACCGTGCTGCCGTTGATCTCGGTGACCCCGGAGATGACCCGGGTCGCGGTCCATCCCGGCGGCACGGTGATGGCGGGCGCGGCACCGTCGGCGACCAGAGCCTGCGCGTTGCTGTCGTAGTGGATGCCCGCGGCGGGCACCGCCCACAACTGCGCGCCGTCCAACACGTCGGTCACCGAATCCGCCCCGGTGATCGCGAAACTGGCCGAGATGGTGCGCACCACCGTCACGCATGCGATCGCCAGTGCGATGCCGAGCACGGCAAGCGCGAACCGTTCTGGCCTGCGACGGATGTTCGCCAACGCGAACCGGACGAGGCACACGAAGGTGTTACCGGGGGCGGTGGCGATCGCCGGTGAACCGACCTGGATGGTCTCCACAGCAGGGATGGTCGTGCCGAAAAGTTTCACTCAAAGCTGCGCAGCATGTCCACAGCGTTAAGACAGCCGCGTTGTCGTTACGGCGCTATTGCGCCGTCAGGGCCGCCTGCCGATCCCGGCGATCATCATCGGCGTGAGCATCCGCCGATTTTCCGCGAAGACGCTGTCCGCGGCCTTGGCTTGTTCGGCGGACAGCCGTCCGGACTTCACAAGGGCTTCCCGCAGGCTTTCGAACGTCAACCGGAAGAAAGCGAAGCCGGGTGAGGTCGAGTCGATCAGCCTTGCGCGCCCCTCGCCGCGGAGCTCGGTGAGCCCGGCGGCTTCCAAGTCACTGACCACCCGGCGGCCGTAGTCACGTTCGAACCCCGCCGACGTCATGAAATCGAATATCGCGTCGCCGATCTCGCTGTGCCCGCGGGTGCCGTCCTCGAATCCGTAGCTGGTCCAGTCGTAGTCCTCGACCACCATCCAGCCACCGGGTTTCAGCGCGGCGACCAATCGGCCGAGAATGCGTTCGCGATCGGCGAGGTGCTCGAGGACCAGCCGGGCGTGGATCAGATCGTATTCGGACTGCGGCAGCTCATCGGAGCGAAGATCGATGCGGCGCACGGTGATCGAATCCGACGCCAGGTGGTCGATATACCGGGTGTCGATGTCGATCGCCGTCACGTGGGCGCCGCGAGCAGCCATCCACTCGACCATCGACCCGCCGCCCGCACCGACCTCGAGGCACTCGGTGCCCGCGCCGATGCCGAGTTCGTCGAGCAGTGCCTGACTGCCGGGATCCCACAGCGCTTCCATGCCGGCCAGCCTGGCGCGCTCCTGGGTGAAACCCTGGTCGAGGACGTAGTCGCGGGTCATGACTGGATTTTGGCCCAGGGCCGCGCCTCCTCGAGCTCATATGCCAGTTCCAGCAGCCGGGATTCCCCGCCCCACACCGTCGACAGCATCATGCCGACGGGCATCCCTGACGCGGATTCGCCGAGCGGCAGCGAGATCGCGGGATCGCCGGTGGCGTTCTGCAACGGGGTGAAGGCCACCCATTCCAGCAGCCGGTCCATGATCTGGTCGTAGTCGGCGGTGGGGTCGAGGTAGCCGACGGGCGGGGTGTCCTCGGCCAGCGTCGGCATCAGCACCATGTCGAACTCGCCGGACAGCCGCTGGGTGAGCCGGCGCGAGCGCGACAACCGCGCGATCGCCAGCGGAACCTTGTGCAGATTCCTGGCCGCCAGCCGGTCCAGGCCGAGCGTCAGGTTGTCCAGCTTGCTGCGGTCGAAGCTGGGGCCGAACATCCGCCGTCCGCCTCGGACAATGGAGAACGCCAAAAACGCCCAGTACGTGAGGAATTCGTCCTTGAAGCGGCGGGGTACCGGGTTGTCGATCTCGGTGAGCGTGTGCCCGAGTTCCTCCAGCAGCGACGCCGTCTTCAACGTGAGTTCGCGCATCTCCGGACTGACGTCGCGGACAATCGATTTCGTGCAGAACGCAATGCGCAGCCGCTGCGAGCCAGGTCCGGTGACATTACCGATCGCGGGCAACTTGGGGTGGCGATAGATGCGTTCGGCCTCGCGCAGGAACGCGGCGGTGTCGCGCACCGAGCGGGTCACCACGCCGTTCGCAACGAGGTGCAGCGGCATTTGGGCGGTCTCCTTGTCCAGCGGCAGCCGCCCGCGTGTCGGTTTCAGGCCGACTAATCCGTTGCAGGACGCCGGGATTCGAATGGAGCCGCCCCCGTCGTTCGCGTGCGCCATCGGCACCACGCCCGCCGCGACGAACGCTGCGGATCCCGACGACGAGGCACCGGCGGTGCGCTCCGGATTCCACGGATTGCGCACCGGACCGATGCGCGGATGCTCGGCCGCCGCACTGAACCCGAACTCCGACATCTGCGTCTTACCCAGCGGGACAAGGCCGGTGCCGAGGAACAGCTTGGCCCATGCACCGTTGGCAGGCAGCGGGCGAGGCTCCCACGCGTCGGAGCCCTGCATCGTCGGCATGCCCTCGACGGCCACGTTGTCCTTGATGAACGACGGCACGCCGTCGAAGTAGCCGCCGTGCGGTCGCCGCACGTCGGCCCTGGCCCGTGCCCGGTCGTACGCCTCGAACGCCAGCCCGTTCAAGGTCGGGTTGACGGCCTCGGTGCGGGCGATCGCGGCCTCGACCAACTCCCGTGGCGACACCTCGCCCGCCCGCAGTTTCTCGACAAGTCCGACGGCGTCGTGGTCGCCAAGGGCATCCGAGGAGAATTGGCCGCCGAAGGCATGGATGCGATTCATGCACCGACGGTACCAAGTCGTACCGCTTCTGCGGTTGCCAACGCAAACGGCCCCCGGTTTCCCGAGGGCCTTCGCGCGTGGTTCGCCTGGCTACGCCTGACCGACCTCGAACCGGACGAACCGGGTGACGGTCACGCCCGCCTCGTCGAGCAGCGCCTTGACCGTCTTCTTGTTGTCGAACACCGACGGCTGATCGAGCAGCACGACGTCCTTGTAGAAGCCGGTCACGCGGCCCTCGACGATCTTGGGCAGCGCCTGCTCGGGCTTGCCCTCGTTACGGGCCGTCTCCTCGGCGATGCGGCGCTCGTTGGCGACGATGTCCTCCGGCACATCCTCACGCGTCAGGTACTTGGCCTTCAGCGCTGAGATCTGCAGGGCGACCGAGTGCGCGGCCTCCTTGTCGGGGCCCTGGTACTCGACGAGCACACCGACCGCGGGCGGCAGGTCCGAGGCCCGCTTGTGCAGGTAGGTCTCGACGGTGCCGTCGAAGTAGGCCACCCGGCGCAGTTCCAGCTTCTCGCCGATCTTCGCGGACAGATCCGCGATGACCTGCTCGACGGTCGTGTCACCGACTTTGGCGGCCTTGAGCGCTTCGAGGTCGGTGGCTTTGGCGGCGGCGGCCGCCGCGACGATCTGATCCGCGACCGCCTGGAATTCGGCGTTCTTCGCGACGAAGTCGGTCTCGGAGTTCAGTTCGATCAGCGCACCGTCCTTGGCGGCCACCAGGCCCTCGGCGGTCGCGCGCTCGGCGCGCTTACCGACGTCCTTGGCCCCCTTGATGCGCAGCAGTTCGACGGCCTTGTCGAAGTCGCCGTCGGCCTCGACCAGAGCGTTCTTGGAGTCGAGCATGCCGGCGCCGGTCAGCTCCCGAAGCCGCTTGACGTCGGCAGCGGTGTAGTTCGCCAATGTTCAGCCTTTCTAGGAAGACTCGGTGGGTTCGGTTTGGGTTTCGCCACCAGCCGTCTCCGTCGACGCCGTGGCACCGGCCAGCAGCTCCTGCTCCCACTCGGCGAGCGGCTCGGCCGCTTCGGCCTCGGCCTTGTCGCCGTCGCGGCCCACGTTGGCGCGGGCCTGCAGGCCCTCGGCGACCGCGGAGGCGACGACCTTGGTCAGCAGCGCGGCCGACCGGATCGCGTCGTCGTTACCCGGAATCGGGTAGTCGACCTGATCGGGGTCGCAGTTGGTGTCGAGGATCGCGATGACCGGGATGCCCAGCTTGCGCGCTTCACCGACGGCGATGTGCTCCTTGTTGGTGTCGACGACCCAGATGGCCGACGGCACCTTCTGCATGTCGCGGATACCGCCGAGCGACCGCTCCAGCTTGTTCTTCTCGCGGGTCAGCATCAGGATTTCCTTCTTGGTGCGACCCTCGAAGCCACCGGTCTGCTCCATCGCCTCGAGTTCCTTGAGGCGCTGCAGCCGCTTGTGCACGGTGGAGAAGTTGGTGAGCATGCCGCCGAGCCAGCGCTGGTTCACGTATGGCATGCCGACGCGGGTCGCCTCCTCGGCGATGGACTCCTGCGCCTGCTTCTTGGTGCCGACGAACATGATGCTGCCGCCGTGGGCGACGGTTTCCTTGACGAACTCGTACGCCTTGTCGATGTAGGTCAGCGTCTGCTGCAGATCGATGATGTAGATGCCGTTGCGGTCGGTGAAGATGAACCGCTTCATCTTGGGATTCCAGCGACGGGTCTGGTGCCCGAAGTGGGTGCCGCTGTCGAGCAGCTGTTTCATGGTCACAACAGCCATGAGTTGCCATTTCCTTTTGTTGTCGGTTGCCGCGCGGCGCCGGGTGACGCCGAGCCCTGGTGCCTGCTCAGATGCCGAACCCTCCGGAGAGGGACCGACGGCATCCGGATATGACCTTGTGGAACCGGGTCATGTGTAGACACGCGAAGTCAGCCCGCTCTGCGAGCTGCGGTTAGCAGTTTACACGCTGGACAGGGGTGCTTTTTCCACAGCGGGCCTGCGGTCCACAGATCGCGACTACGCCCTGGCGGACGTCGCCTGCGACCGGCTGAGCTGGTCGAATGCGATGGATCGTCCCGATGGTCGTCACGTTGCTCGTGTCCGCCCCGGTTTCGGCCTCGGCCGAGGGCGGCAGGCTGCAGTGGCCGCTGCGGCCCCGACCGGCGGTGCTGCGGGCGTTTGACGCGCCCTCACCGAACTGGAACCCCGGCCATCGCGGCGTCGACCTGGCGGCGACGCCGGGCCAGCCCGTCTATGCGGCCGCGGCGGGCACGGTCGTGTTCGCCGGTGAGCTGGCAGGCAGGCCGCTGGTGTCGATCGGGCATCCCGGCGGCCTGCGAACCACCTACGAGCCGGTGCGGCCGTCGGTGCGGCCGGGCCAACGGGTCGAGGCGGGCACGGTGATCGGCAGGCTCGATACCGGCCATGCCGGATGCGCGCCCGCGTGTCTGCACTGGGGCGCGATGTGGGGCGCGGCGTCGCGGGCGGACTACGTCGACCCGCTGGGCCTGGTGATCAGCACGCCGGTCCGGCTCAAGCCTCTGCACGGCTGACGGGCCTACCGTCGGACACATGACCTCCGACGCTCACCGCTCCCGCCCGCTTCGCTTCGGTCTGCACACCGCGCTGCCCCGCGGCACGGAATTCGGCGCGTTCGCAAAGTCGGTGCAGGACGCCGGATTCGACGTGCTGACCATCCCCGATCACCTCGTGGCATCGATCTCGCCGTTTGCGGGTGCGACGGCCGCTGCGGCGGCCACCGACCGTCTGCACACGGGCACGCTCGTGCTCAACAACGACCTGCGCCATCCTGTCGAGACCGCGCGCGAAGCCGCGACCGTCGCCGCCGTTTCCGGTGGGCGTTTCGAATTGGGCCTCGGCGCAGGCCACATGAAGTCCGAATACGACGCCGCCGGACTGCGATTCGACCCCGCCGGCACACGCGTCGACCGGCTCATCGAGGCGGTCGACGTGATTCGGCCGTTGCTGGCTGGTGAGGCTGTCGACGTCGACGGCGCGCATTACTGTGTGCGCGCCGCGGCCGGTGCACTGGTCGCCGCACCGGACGTGCAGGTGCCACTGCTGATCGGCGGCAACGGAACCCGGGTGCTGCAGTTGGCGGGACGGGTCGCCGACATCGCCGGGCTCGCGGGCTTCAGCCACAACCGGGACGCGACGAAAGTCAACCTCACCCACTTCGACGCGGCCGGGTTGAAGGACCGCGTCGCGGTGGTCCGCGACGCCGCGGGCGACAGGTTCGACGCCGTCGAACTGAACGCGCTGATTCAGTTCGTGGTGCACACCGACGACCGCGAGGCCTCGGCGGCAGAACTGGCCGCGTTGTTCGGCGGCGTCTCGCCGGAGTTCGTGCTCGACTCGCCGTTCGTCCTGCTCGGCACCCACGAGCAGATGGCCGAGGCGCTCGTCGCGCGCCGGCAGCAGTTCGGGGTGAGCTATTGGACGGTGTTCGACGAGTGGGTCGGCCGCGAGTCAGCGATGCCGGACATCGCCAAAGTCATCGCCCTCCTTCGCTGAACGTGAGCTTGTGCTCGAAAATCCGCGGAAATCTCGCACACAAGTTCACGTTCGGCCGCGCCCTAGGCGCGGGGGTGGGCCTGGTCGTGGACGGCCCGTAACCGGGCGACGGTGACGTGTGTGTACAACTGCGTGGTGGCCAGCGTCGAGTGGCCGAGCAGTTCCTGCACCACCCGCAAGTCGGCGCCGCCTTCGAGCAGATGGGTTGCGGCGCTGTGCCGCAACCCGTGTGGGCCGATATCGGGCGCGCCGTCGACCGCGGCGACGGTCTGATGCACGACGGTGCGGGCCTGCCGCGGATCGAGCCGACGGCCGCGCGCGCCGAGCAGCAGCGCAGGCCCCGAATCCGCGGTGGCCAGCGCCGGTCGTCCGTCCCGCAGCCAGGCGGTCAGCGCCGCCTGCGCCGGTTCACCGAACGGGACCGTCCGCTGCTTGTTGCCCTTACCGAGGACGCGCAGCAGCCGCCGGGACTCATCGACGTCGTCGAAGTCGAGCCCGCAGAGTTCGCTGACGCGAATACCTGTGGCGTACAACAACTCAACGATCAGCTGGTCCCGCAGGGCGAGCGGATCGCCTTGCTGCGCACCGGATTTCGCGGCCGTCATGGCGTCGAGAGCCTGATCCTGGCGTAACACCGACGGCAGGGTCCGTCGCGCCTTCGGCATCTGCAACCGGGTGGCGGGATCGGTGGCCAACAGGCCGCGTCGCATCGCCCACGCCGTGAAGGTCTTCACCGCCGACGTGCGCCGCGCCAGCGTGGTGCGCGCCGCGCCCGCCGACGCCTGCGTGGCGAGCCAGGACCGCAGCAGCGGCAGGCTCAACCTGTCCAAACCGCCGCCGGGCACCTGCTCGGCGAGGAAGTCGAACAACGACCGCAGGTCGCCCAGATATGCCCGACGCGTGTGCTCCGAGCGGCCACGCTGCAGCGCGAGGTACTCGTCGAACTCCTCGAGCACTGCGTCCACTCCCCCACCCTCGCAGACCTGGGCGCGCAGCCTCAGGTGACGCGCCGCAGCGCCTCCGGTGTCAGATCCTTGCGCGTGGGATAGCCGTCGACGGCCATGATCAGGTCGGTCTCGGCCAACAGCGAGCGCAGCACGTGCACCACGCCGTCCTCGCCGCCGATGGCCAACCCATAGGCGTACGGCCTGCCGACGCCGACGGCCGTCGCGCCAAGCGCCAATGCCTTGACGATGTCGGCGCCGCTGCGGATGCCGGAATCGAACAGCACGGGCAGTCCGTCGGCGGCGGCCACCACGCCGGGCAGGCAGTCGATGGCGGGTATCCCGCCGTTGGCCTGACGCCCGCCGTGGTTGGAGCAGTAGATGCCGTCGACGCCCGCGTCGCGGGCACGGCGGGCGTCGTCGGGGTGACAGATGCCCTTGACGATCAGCGGCAGTTCGGTCAGCGACCGCAGCCACGGCAGGTCGTCCCACGTCAGTGGATTGCCGAACAGCGACACCCAGCGCAGCACCGCGGCTTGCGGATTCTCCTGCGGTGTCTGCGGCAGGCCGGCCAGGAACACCGGGTCGCTGGTGTAGTTCGCCAGGCAGCGGCCGCGCAGTTGCGGGAAGTTCGACGTCGACAGGTCTCGCGGCCGCCAACCCGGCACCCAGGTGTCCAGCGTGACGATGATGCCCTTGTAGCCGGCCGCCTCGGCGCGCTGCACGAAGCTGGCCGCCAGGTCGTGGTCGGTCGGCGTGTACAGCTGGAAAAAGCCTGGGGTGTCGCCGAATTCGGCCGCAACGTCTTCGAGCGGATCCTCGGTCAACGTCGAGACGACCATCGGCACACCGGTGCGCGCGGCGGCCCGCGCGGTCGCGAGATCGCCGTGGCCGTCCTGTGAGCAGATGCCGGTCACCCCGATCGGCGCCATGAACACCGGTGACGGCAGGGTCAGGCCGAACACCTCCACCGACAGGTCGCGCTCGCGCTGCGCATTGAACATCCGCGGCATCAGACCCCAGTTGTCGAACGCCGTCCGATTCACCCGCTGGGTGCGCTCGTCCCCGGCGCCGCCCGCCACGTACGACCAGATCGACGGCGGCATCGCCGCTTGCGCCTTGGCCTCCCACTCCGCGAACGACATCGGAAACGACGGCACGATGCCCGACAGGCCCTGCAGGTAGATCTCGAACTGGTAATCGCCGAATGCCATGGGCCTAGCGTGCCAGCCCGCGCCAGGATCCGGTCACCGAACCATCCGCTGCGCCACTCCCGCGTACACCTGACCCAGCTTCTGCGCGTCGCGGTGCTGGCGCGACGGGAACCACCGGCACACGTCCACGCACAGCGAGGAGATCGCCATCACCACCTCGTCGACGTTGTCGACGTCGAATTCGCCCGCGGCCACACCGCCCGCCACGATTTCGGTGATGACGTCGGTGGCCTGGTGGCGCAGCGGCGCGATGGTCCGGTAGTGCGGCGGGGTCAGGCCGTGCAGTTCGTACTGCACGACGCGTGCCTGCTTGTGGTTTTCGGCGTGCCACGACGCGAACGCCGCCACCACCGCCCGCAGTCGTTCGGTGAAGGCGGCGGCGGGATCGTCGGCCCGTTTCAGCGCGGCCAACAGGCTGCTGTGGCCCTCCAGCGCAATGGCGTAGAGCAGCTCTTCTTTGGAGCGGTAGTGCGGATACATCGCCGTCGCGCTCATGTTGAGCCGCTTGGCGATCTGCCTGGTCGAGCTGCCGCCGTAGCCGGATTCCGCGAAGGCTTCTATCGCGGCGCGCCGCATACGTTCCGCCGCAGCTGAATCCGCAGCTCGATCGATGGTCATGACGGTCGGGATCCTACACGTATTTGACTTCCGACCACGGTCGGCGCATTATTAGCGAGCGCTCATAAAATGAGCGATCGCTAATGTGACGAAAGGCTGTCCCCGACATGGCGGAGTTCCTCTCGCGACGTGACGTCGACTTCCTGCTCTACGAGTGGCTCGACGTCGTCGAACTGACCAAGCGCGACCACTTCGCCGAACACTCCCGCGACACCTTCGACGCCGTACTCGATCTTTCGGCCGACATCGCGACGAAATGCTTTGCGCCACACAACAAGAAGGGCGACCAGAGCCAGCCGACGGTCGGGCCCGACGGCAAGGTCGTGTTGATCGACGAGATCAAGGACGCACTCGACACTTTCGGCGAAGCCGGCCTGATCGCGGGCTCCTTCGACGAGGCGGTCGGCGGCATGCAGCTTCCGATGGTGGTCGCGCAGGCGTCCATGGCGTTCTTCCGTGCCGCGAACCCGAGCACGACGTCGTACGCCTTCCTGACCGTCGGAAACGCCAACCTGTTGGTGGAGTACGGCACCGAGGAGCAGATCGACACCTGGGTCCGCCCGATGCTCGAGGGCCGCTACTTCGGCACCATGTGCCTGTCGGAACCCGACGCGGGTTCGTCGCTGGCCGACATCACCACCAAGGCCGTTCCCGCCGCCGACGGCACCTACCGGATCACCGGAACCAAGATGTGGATCACCGGCGGTGATCACGAACTGACCGAGAACATCGTGCACCTCGTGCTGGCGAAGGCGCCGGGCGGCGGACCGGGTGTCAAGGGCATCTCGCTGTTCGTCGTCCCGAAGTTCCTGCCCGACGGCACCCGCAACGACGTCGCGCTGGTCAGCCTGAACCACAAGATGGGCAACCACGCCACCACCAACGCGCTGCTGAACTTCGGCGACGGCACGCACCAACCCGCCGAAGAGGCAGGCGCGGTCGGCTATCTGGTCGGCGAGGTGCACAAGGGCCTGGCCTACATGTTCCACATGATGAACGAGGCGCGAATGGCGGTGGGACTGCAGGCGATGGCCACCGGCTACGCGGGCTACCTGGCCTCGGTCGAGTACGCCAAGGAGCGCGTCCAGGGCCGTCCGGTCGGTGACAAGGATCCGGCGCGGGCGCCGGTGGCGTTGATCGAGCACGCCGACGTCAAGCGAATGTTGTTGGCGCAGAAGTCTTATGTCGAGGGCGCGTTCGCGCTCGGCCTGTATTGCGCGATGCTGGTGGATGAGGGGCGCACCAGCGTCGGGGCCGATCGCGACCGCGCCCGGTTACTGCTCGAGGTGCTGACGCCGATCGCGAAGAGTTGGCCGTCGCAGTGGTGCCTGGAAGCCAACAGCCTGGCCATCCAGGTGCACGGCGGCTACGGCTATACCAAGGAGTTCGACGTCGAGCAGTGCTACCGCGACAATCGGCTCAACGCGATCCACGAAGGCACGCACGGCATTCACGGCTTGGATCTGTTGGGCCGCAAGGTGGTCATGCAGGACGGTGCGGGTCTGACGCTGCTGGCCGAGCGGATCACCGCCACCGTCGACCGCGCACTGCAGTCCGACAGCACCGCGGGCTACGCCGAGCAGTTGCGCCGGGCGGTGCAGCGGTTGGTCGACGTGACCGCGACGCTGTGGGCCGCCGGCGACGTCGCCGTCACGCTCGCGAACTCGACCGCCTATCTGGAGGCGGCAGGACATGTGGTGGTGGCGTGGATGTGGCTGGAGCAGTTGATCGCCGCGAGCGATCATCATGGCGACTTCTATGACGGCAAACGTGCTGCGGCGCAATACTTTTACGCCTACGAGCTACCGAAGACCGGTCCGCAGTTCGACCTGCTGGCCAGCCTGGACCGCACCACGGTGGACGCGAAGGCCGGTTGGTTCTAGGCGGACGCTTCCGCCGCGGCCAGCTCGCGCTTCCACTGCCGGAACGTCTCCTCGGTGCGGCCGCGCCGCCAGTAGCCGGAGATCGACGCGGCCCACTTGGCCTCGACGCCGCGTTCCTTGCGGATGTAGGGCCGCAGGTTGTGCATGACGGCCTGCGCCTCGCCGTGGATGAAGACCTGCACCTGCCCAGGCAGCCAGGCGGCTTCCTTGACCGCCGTGATCAACGGCGCGTTGTCGCCCGCGACGTCCTCGGGCACCAGGTCGGCCCGGCCGCCGCGGTAGATCCACCGCACCTCGACACCGGACGGCGCTTTCAGCGCGATCTCGTCCTCGGGTCCGGCGACCTCGATGAACACCTGCCCAATCGCGTTGTCGGGCAACGCTTCCAGCGCGGCGCTGATGGCCGGGACAGCCGCCTCGTCGCCCGCGAACAGGTGCCAGTCGGCCGCGGGGTCGGGCGAGTACGCGCCGTTGGCGTTCGTCACGTAGGCGGCTTGGCCCGGGGTGGCCGATGCCGCCCACGGCCCCGCCACGCCGTGCTCGCCGTGCACGACGAAGTCGATGGCGATCTCCCTGCGCTCTGGGTCGACCCGGCGCACCGTGTAGGTGCGCACCGTCGGCCGTAGTTCGGCGGGCAGGTCGTTGAAGCTGTCCATTGTCAGTGGGTGCGGCAGCGCGGCGACGTCGACGTTGTCGTTGACGAACACGATCTTGACATAGGAGTCGGTGAATTCGTTGGGGACGAACGTGTCGAAGCCGGCACCGCCGAGGACGACGCGGATCAGGTGCGGGGTCAACTGCTCGGTGCGCACCACTTCGAACGTGTTCAACGGTCGCCCTGCCACTGTTCCTCCAGACTCGTTAGCCAACCTCACCGAGGATACGAGGGCGGCCGAGCCTGCGGTGTCCTACCTGGCCAGCACCGCCGCCGCGGCCTTGGGTTGCCAATCGGAGGTCAACAGCGCACCGAAGTTGTCCTGCTCGTTGTCCCGGTCGGCGGTGTCGATGTCGCGGATCGAGAAGATGAACGCCGGACCGCTGAACCCCGACTCGGCCGCCTTCCACAACACATCGGTGATCTGCCGAGCCTGCTCGTCCTGGCTCACACCCGCCGCCGACGGCGCACTGGTGGGCGCACCGATCTCGGTCATCCAGATCTTCTTGCCGCCGTCGCCGTTGGCGACCATCAACTGGTGCACCCGTTGCACGTCGGACCACCCGTTGTGGTCGTCGACACCCAGCCCATTGGGATACACGTAGGGATGCATCGCCATGGCGTCGAAGGATCCCTTCGCGCCGAGTTCGTACATCGCCTTGACGAAGGCAGGCGGATCGTCGGGCGCCCACGCGCGGCTCAGACCCGCGGCGATCACCGTGCTGTTCGGTTGCGACGCCTTGATCGCCGGATAGGCGGTCTTGAGCAGTTCGGTGTAGCGGGCCGCGCGGTCGGGCACCTGCCCGAAGAACAACGGCACGTTCGGCTCGTTCCAGACCTCCCAGTTGGAGATCCGGTCGCGGTAGCGCTGCACCACCTTCTCGGCGAATGCGGCGAACGTGTTGGGATCGACGGGCGGTGCGCTGAAATAACTTCCCGGCGCCCTCGCCCAATCGGGGGTGTAGGCGATCAACCCGAGCACGTTGAGGCCGCGCTGCCGCGCGCCGTCGACCCAGTGATCGACGTAGCCCCAGTTGTAGGCGCCCGGCATCGGTTCGACGAGATGCCAGTCGATGAGCACCCGCAGCCAGGTGGCGCTGGTCTTGGCGACGGCGTCGAGTTCGCGGTCGGCATCGGCGTTGCTCATGTAGGTCATCGGTGCGCCGACGCCGAATCCGTACCCGTCCGCAGGCGGGGTGACCGCCCCAGCGGTCACCGCCCGTCCTCCGACGACCGTCATCGCCGCAACGAGCAGGACGACGGTGGCTATGCGGGCAACGATCCTGCTCGTCGCGCTGTGCATGGAGTCAACTTACCGGAGAGCCCGTTTCCACCGTCCACCTTGGCTGACGACCAGACCTGAGATCTCAAGCATCGAAAGCGGGCCCAGCAACTGTGTCGGTGGCAAACCCGATGCGACGGAAAGTTGCTCGACGGTGCGCGCGCCGCGGGCCGGAAACGCGTCGTAGACCCGCAGTTCGTTGGGCGCCAGCCCGTCCAGACGCGACGTCGGCCGCTGCGGGTCGGCCGCCAATTCACCCACCCGGCCGACCAGTTCGAGCACCTCGTCAGCGCGGGTGACCAAAATGGCGCCGCCGCG
Source organism: Mycobacterium sp. 3519A (assembly GCF_900240945.1). Taxonomy (NCBI): domain Bacteria; kingdom Bacillati; phylum Actinomycetota; class Actinomycetes; order Mycobacteriales; family Mycobacteriaceae; genus Mycobacterium; species Mycobacterium sp. 3519A. The sequence continues at coordinate 1,809,951 of NZ_OESG01000013.1, read as the reverse complement.
CAACAGCACGTGGCATCCGACGGACGTCGACGACGTGATCGGCCCCGGCACCGCGCACACGCCGCGACCCAGCGCCGTCGCCCACGCCGCGGTGTTGGCCGCGCCACTTCGCGCCCCGGCCTCGACCACCACCGTCGCCCCCGACAACGCTGCGACAAGCCGGTTGCGAGTCAAGAACCTGTGCCGCTGCGGGCGCAGGCCCGGCGGATACTCCGTGACCAACAGGCCCTCCTGGCCGATCCGCCGCAACAGGTCCGCGTGGCCCGCCGGGTAGGGCACGTCGATGCCGCCGGCCAACACCGCGACGGTGAATCCGTCGGCGGCCAGCGCGGCGCGGTGGGCCGACCCGTCGATGCCGTAGGCGCCGCCGGACACCACCACTACATCGCGCTCCGCGAGACCGGCCGCCAACTCCCCTGCGACATGCTCACCGTACGCACTGGACGCACGGGTGCCGACGATGCCGGCGGCGCGCTCGGCCACAGTGTCGAGCCGCGCAGGACCCAGCACCCACAACGCCAGCGGCGGGCGACCCTCCGGCCGCTTCGTCGTATCGATGCCGTTGAACGCCGTGAACGCCAGCAGCGGCCATTCGTCGTCTTCCTCGGTGATCAGCCGACCACCCAAGCGGTCCAACACCTCGAGATCTTCTGCAGCACAATCAATCTCATAGCGCGCCTCGGTGAGCCGCAACAGGTCGTCACCCACGACCCGCCGCTTCACCCGCTCGGCGGCCTCGACCGGCCCGACGCCGGCCACCAACGCGGCGAGTTGCGGGCACGGCGGTTCGACCACCCGGGACAGATACGCCACGGCACGCAGCCTCGGATCGGTCATCGCATCCCCCCACCTCGTCGGAAACTCAGCGCCGTGCTGACCTGATCGGGTCCCGGTGACGTCAGCCCATCCAGATCGGCAAGTGTCCACGCGACTCTCAGCGTCCTGTCCGCGCCGCGGATGCTCAGCGAGCCACGATCGAGCGCAATCTGCAGCGGTTTCATCGCGTTTGAGCCGAGCCGAAAGTTCCTTCGCAGCAGCGCACCGCTGACTTCCGCATTGGTCCGAATCCCATACGGCCGCCACCGTTCTGCGGCAACCGCGCGCGCGGCCGCGACTCGCTGGCGGACCACTGTCGTCGACTCACCGTCCCCGGCGGCGAACGCTCCCGCCCGCGCCATGTGCATCTCGACTCGCAGGTCCACCCGATCCAGCATCGGCCCGGACAGCTTGCCCAAATACCGGCGTTTGACCGTCGACGGGCACACGCAGTCCTTCGGATCCGCTGGCGCGCACGGACACGGGTTGGCGGCGAGCACCAGCTGGAAACGCGCCGGATAGCATGCGACACCGTCCCGGCGGGCAAGCCGAACTTCGCCTTCCTCCAACGGAGTCCGCAGCGCTTCCATCGCACTGACCCCGATCTCGGCGCACTCGTCGAGAAACAAGACACCCCGATGCGCGCGACTGACCGCGCCGGGCCGCGCCAGCCCCGACCCGCCGCCGACCAGCGCGGCGACGCTGGAGGTGTGATGCGGCGCCACGAACGGTGCCTGGGTGATCAGCGGCGTGCTTCCCGGCAGCACGCCCGCCACCGAGTGGATGGCCGTCACCTCCAGCGACTCACCTTCCGACAGTGGCGGCAGCAGACCCGGAAGGCGTTGCGCCAGCATCGTTTTCCCCACCCCGGGTGGGCCGGTCATCATCAGGTGATGGGCACCCGCCGCGGCCACCTCGACGGCGTACCTGGCGTGCGTCTGCCCGACCACATCGGCCAGGTCGACGGCGGGTTCCGGGACCGGCGACACCGCATCGATCCTGCCCTCGAGGACGGTGGCGCCGCGCAACCAGTTGTACAGCTGCTTCAGCGTGCGCACACCCCACACGTCGACGCCGTCGATCAGGCTGGCCTCGGCGAGGTTCTCGACCGGAACGACGACGGTGGGCCAGCCTTCCCGCTTGGCCGCCAGCACCGCAGGCAGCACGCCATTGATCGGCCGCACCCGGCCGTCGAGCGCCAATTCACCCAGCAGCACGGTCTTTTCGAGCCGCCCCCACGCCTTCTTGCCGTTGGCCGACAACACCGCGCACGCCAGCGCCAGGTCGTAGACCGAACCCATTTTCGGCAGCGTCGCAGGCGAGAGCGCCAGCGTCAGCCGCGTCTTCGGCCATTCGTGATCACAGTTGGTGATCGCGGCGCGGACCCGGTCCCGCGACTCCTGCAACGCGGCATCGGCCAGACCGACGAGATGCACACCGGGCAGCCCGGAGCTGATGTCCGCTTCGATCTCGACGATCTGGCCGTCGAGGCCCCGCATTGCCACCGAGTAGGCGCGCCCGAGTGCCATCAGCCCACTCCCGTGCGCGTCTCGGTGCGTGTCGACGGCTCTGGTTCCCTATCGCTGTCCATGGCCTCAGGCTCGGCCGGGCCACCGACAATTTCGGGGCGGGGCGGCTGCTCGGATCGTGGTTATCCACAACCGCCAAGCCGAGCCGTCGCGTCAGTGCGGGGCTGCGGTGACGATGGTGAACAGATCGGTGATGAGCTCGTCGTGCACGAGCGCGACGTCGAAGCCCGTCACTATCGGGGCATCGGTTCCCGGCGCCACGACATTCCATGCGAGATAACCGAATCCACGGGTCTGATAGACCGGCCCGGCCTTGACGAACGACAACCCGGCCAACTGCCCGTCCTGCAGCGCCTGCGCCTTCGCGTCGAGCGCCTCGTGGCCGACGGACACGCCCTCATCGTCGGTCCACCGGACGTCAGGCGAGTAGGTCTGCGCGATCGCGGCCCTGCGGCGATCGGCGTCACGCTCGTTGAAGACACGCAGCAGATTGCTCTCCATCAGTCGCTCGATCGCGTCGGACACCGCGGCTCCTCGTCTTCGGTTGTGCGGGGCGAGTCCGATGAGGCTATTCGGTTACTCGCAGCCCGTCAGCGCAATCAGCCCACCGCCTGGAGGTGGGTGATCTCCGGGGTTCTGGTGCGGCCGATGCGCACACCGATCACGTCGATGCGCACCGCAGCCCAATGCCGATCCTGGGCGGCGAGCCACAGCCCGGCGAGGCGCCGCAGCCTGCGCAGCTTCGTCGGCGTCACGGCTTCGGACACGCCGCCGAACTGGTCGCTGGTGCGCGTCTTCACCTCGACGAACACCACGGTGCGGGCGGCATCGTCAGCAGCGACCACGTCCAGCTCGCCATATCGGCACCGCCAGTTGCGGCACAGCACGCGCAGCCCCAGCGCGGTCAAGTGGTCGACGGCCAGTTGCTCGCCGAGTGCGCCGAGTTCGGCACGTGTCAACGTCGTCATATCGCCACTTTCTGTGCCGGCACCGACAACTGCGGACGCTCATCCCCCGACGCAAACTCATCCACAGTTGCCCGGCGTGCCGTTTCGGCGGCGTAAAAATTGGGGTATACGAGGCGCCATGGTCGACAACTCCGTGCACGGCGCGGTCCACAGGGCAACCAACAGCGACGCCTTCGAGTACGCGGCCCGCGCCGGATTCGCCGTCAGCGGGGTGCTTCACCTCATCGTCGCGTTCATCATCGCCCAGATCGCGTTCGGCTCAGGCGGCAACGCCGACCAGTCCGGTGCACTGGCCACCCTGGCCGGCCATACGGGCGGCGCGGTGATCCTCTGGTGTGCCGCGGCAGGACTGGTAGCGCTCGGCTTGTGGCGCGTCGCCGAGTCGATCGTCGGCGCCAAACCCGGCGAGGGCGCTGGGCCGTACCAGGACGACACCCCCGCCTGGAAGCGCGCGAAATCCCTCGGCCTTGCCGCCGTGAACTTCGCAATCGCGTTCTCCGCGGCGCGTTTTGCGATGGGCCGCGGCCAGCAGAGCAGTGAGCAGAATGCCGGGTTGAGCGCGCAGATGATGCAATCCGGTTGGGGCAAAGCGGTTCTCATCGCCGTCGCGGTGGGGCTCATTGTCGTCGGCGGCTACCACGTCTACAAGGGAGCGACCAAGAAGTTCTTCAAAGATCTACGCGTGCACGGCGGGACCGCGGTCACCACCGTCGGCGTCGCCGGTTACGTCGCCAAGGGCATCGTGCTGGCGGGCGCGGGGGTTCTTGTCATCGTGGCCACCCTGCAGGCCGACCCGTCGAAGGCCACGGGCTTCGACGCGGCCGTCAAGACGCTGGGCCACGCCCCGTTCGGGAAGGTGCTGTTGATCGTCGCCGCACTCGGCATCGCCGCCTTCGGCGCCTACAGCTTTGTGCGCAGCCGTTACGGCCGAATGTGAGCGCTACATCGGCGCACCCGATTGGGACAGCGCCTGATACAGCGCGGCGATCTGCATCGGCTGAATCGCCGCGCCGCAGCCGTGCTGCATATCGATCAGCGGCGCCGCGATCCCGCGTAGCTCCTGAAACTCCTGTGGATGTGCGACGAAGTAATCACGCACCGACTGCTCGGCGCCGGCTCCCTGCATGCCCGCCGCCGTCAGCACGTTGTTGGCGTCCGGGTGGACATCGAGCCACCCGCCCGCGTTGTTGAGCACCCCGGAGGCGACATGGGCGAAACCGCTCGCGGTGCAGTCGGGCTGTGCGCCTGCGGCCGGGATGCCAACCGTCGCGGCCGCGAGCGCGCATGTGGTGAATGCGCCGAACAGGCCGCGGCGCACGGCAGTAGCTGACAACCTCATGTAGGCAGTGTTACCCCCGGCGCGGCGACACCATGCCTGGTCAGGCGAACCGTAAGAATTCCTCGAAGTCTGCTGTGATGCATTTTCGGCGTCGACGAGCAACAGCTGTGCGCAGCACCGGACAGCGTCGCAGAAACCTGACACCACAGCGTCGGATCGGATGTCGATGCAGGGTAGGTTCCTTAGGTAAAGCTCCACTTACCTACGGAAGGACCTGCTGGATGCGACGACGTTGGGGCCGGATCGCGGCAGCGGCAGCAGCCCTCGCCCTCGTGCTGGGCTCGACCGCCTGCTCGGGATCGGATCAGAAGGACGAGTTGCTGGTGTACAACGCCCAGCACGAGTCGCTGACCAAGGAGTGGATCGACGCGTTCACCAAGGCGACCGGCATCAAGGTCACCTACCGTCAGGGCGGCGACACCGAACTGGGCAACCAGTTGGTGGCCGAGGGCGACAAGTCGCCCGCCGATGTCTTCCTCACCGAGAACTCCCCCGCGATGGCCGCCGTCGAAAAGGCGGGCCTGTTCGCCGACCTGGATCCGGAGACCATCAAGCAGGTGCCGCCGCAATACCGCCCGGCCAGCGGCAAGTGGACCGGTGTCGCCGCGCGTTCCACGGTGTTCGTCTACAACACGGCCAAGCTGAAGCCCGACCAACTGCCCAAGTCGATGCTCGACCTGCAGCAGCCCGCGTGGAAGGGCCGCTGGGGCGGAGCGCCGACCAAGGCCGACTTCCAGGCCATCGTCGCCGCGCTGCTGCAACTCAAGGGCGAAGCCGCCACCGCGCAATGGCTGGCCGGGATGAAAGCCAACGCGGTGACCTACAACGACAACATCGCGACGATGAAGGCCGTCAACGCCGGCGAGGTGGACGGCGGCATCATCTACCACTACTACTGGTTCCGCGACCAGGCGAAAACCAAAGAACAGAGCGGCAATACGTCGCTGTACTACTTCAAGAACACCGATCCCGGCGCGTTCGTCAGCCTGTCCGGCGGCGGTGTGCTGAAGTCGAGCAAGAAGGCGCAGGAGGCGCAACAGTTCCTCAAGTTCATCACCGGTAAGGAGGGCCAGGAGGTGCTGGAGAAGGGTACGTCCTTCGAGTATCCGGTGGCCTCCGGTGTGCCCGCGAACCCCGCGCTGGTGCCGCTGGCCGACCTGCAGGCACCGGTTGTGGACCCGACCACGCTTGACGCCCAGAAGGTGACGGACCTGATGACGAAGGCTGGTTTGCTATAGGTGGTCGCTCCCCAGACCCTGTCGCGCCCTACGGCGCCCGCCGCGCGGCCTGACAAGGCTTCGCGGCCGGGGCCGCTGGTCACCGCGACGGTCGCGGTGCTGGTGGCCGCGACCCTGATCCCGCTGGGGTACGTCGGGTGGGCCGCGCTGTCGATCGGGCCGACGAAGGCCTACGACCTGGTCGTCCGGCCCAGGGTCGGTGAACTGCTGTTCAACACCGTGGCGCTGGTGGCGATCACCGTGCCACTGTGCGTGGTAATCGGGGTCGGCGTCGCGTGGCTGGTGGAACGCACCGATCTGCCGGGCCGAATGTTCTGGCGTCCGCTGTTCGTCGCGCCCCTCGCGGTCCCCGCGTTCATCAACAGCTACGCGTGGGTGGGTGTCATCCCGTCGGCGCACGGGGTGTGGGCCGGGGTGTTGGTGTCGACGTTGTCGTACTTTCCGTTCATGTACCTGCCGGTGGCCGCGACGCTGCGGCGACTCGACCCCGCTATCGAGGAGTCGGCGAGGGCGCTCGGCTCCGACTCGACGGGAGTCTTCTTCCGGGTCGTGCTGCCGCAGTTGCGGCTTGCGATTCTCGGCGGCGGCTTGTTGATCGGTATCCATCTGCTCGCCGAGTTCGGCGCATTCGCGATGGTGCGGTTCGACACCTTCACCGTCGCGATCTTCCAGCAGTTCCAGGTGACGTTCGACGGCGCGGCAGGCAGCATGCTCGCCGGTGTGTTGGTGTTGCTGTGCCTGGTGCTGCTGGTGGCCGAAGCGTTGGCCCGCGGCTCCGCCCGGTTTTCCCGCGTCGGCGCCGGTGCGCCACGCCTGGCCACGCCGATCCGGTTGGGCCGCAGCATGTTAGCCGCCCAAGCCGCCCTCGCGGCGGTGGCCGTCCTCGCGCTCGGGGTGCCGGTGTGGACGATCGTGCGCTGGCTGTGGATCGGCGGTGGGCAGGTCTGGGTGGTCGACGACATCGCCACTGCGCTCGGGCAAACCGTCGGACTGGCGGCGCTGGCGGCCGTGTTGACCACGGTGCTGGCGTTTCCCGTCGCATGGGTGGCCGTGCGGTCGCGCGGTGCGCTCGCCCGCATCGTCGAGGGCGCCAACTACGTCACCGGTTCGCTGCCGGGCATCGTCACCGCGCTGGCCCTCGTCACCGTCACCATCCACCTGGCCCGCCCGCTGTACCAGAGCGTCGCGCTGATCGTGTTCGCCTACGTGCTGCTGTTCATGCCGCGCGCGCTGGTGAACGTGCGCGCCGGACTCGCCCAGGTGCCGCCCAGCCTCGAAGAGGCATCACGGTCGCTCGGCAGCTCACCGACGGCCACCTTCCTGCGCGTCACACTGCGGCTCACCGCACCAGCGGCCGCGGCCGCCGCCTCACTGGTATTCGTTGCTGTGGCAACGGAATTGACGGCGACACTGCTGCTCGCCCCGACCGGGACCAACACGCTGTCGATGCGGTTCTGGTCGTTCGCCAGCGAGTTGGACTTCGCGGCCGCTGCCCCATACGCGCTTGTCCTGGTGGTGCTCGCCATCCCGGTGACCATCGTGCTGTTTCGCCAGTCGACGAAGGTGGCCGCGCTGTGACCCCCGTCCTGCAGATCACCGGACTCGCCAAGACCTTCAACGGTCACACGGTGCTGCACGGCGTCGATCTCGACGTCGAACCGGGCAGCACCACCGCCGTGGTCGGTGCATCGGGCTGCGGTAAAACCACGCTGTTGCGGCTGATCGCGGGATTCGAAACACCCGACGCGGGAACGATCGCCATCGACGGACGCCAGGTGGCGGGCGAGCGCAATGCGGTGGCGCCGCACCGTCGCAGCGTCGGCTACGTCGCGCAGGATGGCGCGCTGTTCCCGCACCTGACCGTCGGGCAGAACATCGCGTACGGACTGCGCGGCACCGGGCGCGCCGCCGCGCGTCGACGCGTCGACGAACTCCTCGAGACCGTGTCGCTCGATGCGTCGTACGCGTCGCGGCGCCCGCATCAACTGTCCGGGGGTCAACAACAGCGTGTCGCACTGGCGCGTGCGCTGGCCCGCCGCCCCGTGCTGATGCTGCTGGACGAACCGTTCAGCGCGCTGGACACCGGCCTGCGCGCGTCGACTCGCAAGGCGGTCGCCGGACTGCTCACCGACGCCGGTGTGACGACGCTGTTGGTCACCCACGACCAGGAGGAGGCGCTGTCGATCGCTGACCAGGTCGCGGTCATGCGCGACGGGCTTTTCACCCAGGTCGGCAGCCCGCAACAGGTGTACCGGCAACCCGCCGACCGGTTCACCGCAGAATTCCTCGGCGACTGCATCGCGCTGCCGTGCACGGTGTCGTCGCGGATCGCCGAGTGTGCTCTCGGCCGTGTGCCGGTAGACGCCGAGGACGGCGCTGGCACCCTGATGCTGCGGCCCGAACAGCTTGTCGCAACAGTGGTTTCGGACAGCGAAGGGATTGACGGTGTCGGCACGGTGATCGCCACCGAATTCCTCGGCCACGACGTGCTGTTGACCATCGACCCGGCAGGCGACACCGCACCGCTCATCGTCAGGCAGCACAGCCTCAGCCCGCCCGCCATCGACGCCAAGGTGCGGATCGAGGTGGTCGGCACCGGGATCGTGCTCACATGAGCCGACTCCTCGACCACCTTCGCGCCCACGGCGACAACGCCGCCGTGCTCACCGAAACCCAGCAGCTGTCCTATCGGCAACTCGCCGACGCGGTCGAGGACACCGCCGCAGACCTGGACCGCCCGCGTCAGGTGGTCATGCTCGAAGCCCGCAACGAGACAGCCACTTTGGTTCACTACCTGGCGGCGATGGCAGCCGGGCACGTGGTACTGCCGGTCGATGCGCGGCGCGAGAACACCGCGATACTGCGCACATATGAGCCCGGCATCGTCATCGACGCTCACGGAATCCACCATCGCGGCGGACCTCATCGCCTGCACGACGACCTCGCGCTGTTGCTGTCCACGTCCGGCACCACCGGCTCACCCAAGCTGGTCCGGCTCTCCCACCGAAACCTGATCAGCAACGCCGAGGCCATCGCCGACTACCTTGACATCACCGAAACCGACAGGGCGGCAACTACTCTGCCGATGTCCTACTGCTATGGACTGTCGGTGATCCACAGCCACCTACTGCGCGGCGCCGGGCTGATCCTGACGGATCGCTCGGTCGTCGACGACGAGTTCTGGCAACTGTTCCGCAGGCACCGCGGCACGTCGCTCGCGGGTGTGCCCTACACGTTCGAGTTACTCGAACACGTCGGCACGCAGACGTTGGATCTGCCGCATCTGCGCTACCTCACCCAGGCCGGTGGCCGGATGCCGCCCGAGCGTGTCCGCTTCTTCGCCGAACTCGGGCGGTCGATGGGCTGGGACCTGTACGTGATGTACGGGGCGACGGAGGCCACCGCCCGAATGGCTTATCTGCCACCGCAACTCGCCGCCACCCACCCCGCGGCGATCGGGCAGCCGATTCCCGGCGGCACGTTCTCCATCGAGCCGTCCGGTGAGCTGGTGTACCGGGGGCCCAACGTCATGTTGGGTTACGCGCACCGGCCCGCCGACCTCGCGCTCGGCAAGACCGTCGAGGCGTTGCACACCGGCGACCTCGCCCGGCGCAACGCCGACGGGCTGTACGAAGTGATCGGCCGCACCAGCCGATTCGTGAAGATGTTCGGGCTGCGCATCGACCTGCAACGCATCGAGGCGGCGCTGTCCGAGCACGGCGTGACGGCGTTCTGCACCGACGTCGACGACGTTCTCGCGGTGGCCGTCGCGGGCGGCGACCGCACGCAGGTGCAGCAGGTGGCGGCCGCGGCGGCTGGTGTCCCCGCAGGCACCGTCAAGGTCGTCGCCGTCGACGAACTGCCGATGCTGCCGTCCGGCAAGCCCGACTATCAGGCGGTGCGCCAACTCGCCCGCCCGTCGGACACCGGGCATCCCACCAGCCTGCGCGAGGTGTTCGCCGACGTGCTGCACGTCGACGCCGACCGTATCGACCCCGACGCCAGCTTCGTCGACCTCGGCGGGAACTCGCTGTCCTACGTGACGATGTCGGTGCGGCTGGAACGCACGCTTGGTCGGCTGCCCGCCGATTGGCAACGGCTTCCGCTGCGCGAACTCGAGGCCACGCCGACGCAGACGCAGCGCAGGCGGCCGTGGTGGGGGGCCACCCTTGAGACCACCGTCGCGCTGCGCGCGGTCGCGATACTGCTCATCGTCGGCTCGCACGCCGGACTTTTCGAACTGTGGGGCGGCGCGCATCTGTTGCTCGGCATCGCGGGCTACAACTTCGGCCGGTTCTGCCTGACGCCGGTGCCGCGCGCCGACCGGGTTCGGCATCTGCGCAACACGATTGCCTGGATCGCGGGCCCTGCGTTGGCCTGGATCGTGATCGCGTTGATGATCACCGACGACTACACCCCCACAAACCTGTTGCTGGCCAACAAGTTCCTCGGCCCGCACGACAGCATGACCGCGGGCCGACTGTGGTTCGTCGAAGTGCTGGTGTGGATCCTGGTGGCGCTCGCGGTGCTGTGCTGGCTGCCCGCGGTCGACCGGTGGGAGCGACAGCGGCCCTTCGCCGTCGCGGTGACGTTCCTGGCCGCCGGCCTGGCGCTGCGCTACGACGTCCTCGGCCTGCACCTGGGCAACGACGCGTGGTTCACCGTGCTGACGTTCTGGTTCTTCGCGGTCGGCTGGGCCGCCTCGAAGGCGACGACCATCGCGCAACGCGCGGCGGTGAGCGTGGTGCTGGCGATCAGCATGTACGGCTACTTCGACCGCACCGAACGAGAGCTGTTGGTGCTGGCCGGGTTTGCCCTGTTGATCTGGTTGCCCGCGCTGCGCTGTCCCCCGGTCGCCACGGCCCTCGCCGGTGTCGTCGCGGAGGCGTCGCTGTACATCTACCTGACGCACTTCCAGGTGTACCCGTTGTTCGGTGAGCACCGCCTGCTCGGCGTCGTCGCATCCATCGTCGTCGGGATCGCGGCCACGTATCTGGTGACGAGGCTGCGAGCCCAAATCTCGCCGAAACTACGCTTTATGACGGATTCCGGCCCGATTTCCGTCAGAAACCGTAGTCTCGCCGCACCGGTAGAGGACTAACGCTCCGCGATCAGACCCTCCTGGGTCATGGTGGCCGCGATGGCGCCGTCGGATCGGACCCAGCTGGCGGTCACGACACCGCGTCCGCGCGCCGCGGCGGGTGACCGGCACTCCAGCAGATTCCATTCGTCGGCGCGGACGTGCCGATGAAACCAGATCGACGAGTCGGTGGTGCCGCTGCGGTGCGTGCGGGCCTGCATCGAATGCCCATGCACCTGGAGCGCGGGGTCGATCATGTAGACGTCGGTGACGTACACCGCGACCAACGTGTGCACGGCGGGCTCGTCGGGAAGCGCAACGGTTGCGCGCCACCACAATCGACGGACGAACTCGCCGTCGACGGTGTCGTCGGCGATGCGGATGTCGAGTTCGTCGAGCGGCATCGACGGTGCGGGCCCGGCAGGCCCGGTCCGCGGCAACGTCTCCGGATCGCCCGGCAGCTGCGGACGCTGTCCGTGCTCCGGGCCCGGTAGCTCCGCGGCGAACGACACCGTCGTCGTGGTCAACAGGCGACCGTTCTGATGGGAGTCGACGCGCCGGGCCGCCGCGGTCCTGCCGTCGAACACCCGGGTCACGGTGTACTCGACGGGGTCACCGGCCTCGCCGCCGCGCAGAAACTGCAGATGCATGTTGGTCGGTGGCCGGTCGTCGGCCACGGTGCGCCACGCGGCGGCCAGGCTCTGCGCGGCGAATTGCCCGCCATAGGACCGCTTTCCGGCCGGTCCGCTGGCGGGCCCGATCCAGGTGTCGGCGGTGGCGCCCGCGGCGACGTCGAGGAGTTCGGACAGCGCGCTCATGCGACGGTGCCCGAGGCGGTCAGCCCGTCGATCTCGTCGGCGGTCATCCCCAGCCATTCGCCGAGCACCGCGGCGGTGTCGTCGCCGAGTGCCGGTGCGGGCACCGCGGGCGGATAGGCACCGTCGATCTCCACCGGCAGACCCGGCGCCAGATACGCACCGATGCGCGGTTGCTCGACGCGGTTGAACAGCGGGTTGGCGGTCACCTTGGCGTCGACGGCGGTCTCGGCGAACGTGCGGTAGCGCTCCCACAACACCGAAGTCGCGGACAAGGCGGCGGTGACCTCCTCTGCGGTGTGCCGGGCGAACCACTCGCTGAACAGACCGGACAGCGCGTCGCGGTGGCGGTACCGCTCGCCCTCGTCGGTGAAGTCGGCGCCGAGCGTGTCGGCCAGCGCGGCAACGGCTTTGGTGGTGCCGGTGAGTTCGGACAGATCGCGGAAATGCCGATTGGTGAGCGCGACGATCATGAACGACACCCCGTCGCTGCTGAGGAAGTCCTGGCCGTACTGGCCGTACACCGAGTTGCCGATGCGCTCGCGGGCGGTGCCGTTCACCATCACCTCGGTGAACAGGCTGAGGTTGCCTGCCGTCGCCAGTGCGACGTTCTCCAGAGGAATGCTGACCCGTTGCCCGTGCCCGGTCGCGTCGCGGTGACGCAACGCGGTCACGACGGCCAACGCCACGTAGAGCCCGCACGAGACGTCCCAGGCAGGCAGCACGTGATTGACCGGGGTGGCGAGTTCGGCGGGCCCGGTCACCATCGGGAAGCCGATGCCCGCGTTGACGGTGTAGTCGACGCCGGTGCCGCCGTCGGCGCGGCCGGACACCTCGACGTGTATCAGGTCTGGCCGCAACCGGGTCAACGTGTCGTACGAATGCCATTCCCGCCCAGCGACGTTCGTGATCAACACGCCTGCGTCCGAGATCAGCCGCTGCACCAGGTCCTGGCCTTCGGCCGAACGGAAGTCGGCGGCCACCGAACGCTTGCCCTTGTTCAACCCGGCCCAGTAGATGCTGTCGCCGTCGCGGGTGACCGGCCAGCGGTGATAGTCGGCGGCGCCGCCGATCGGGTCGACGCGGATCACCTCGGCGCCCAGTTGACCCAGTGTCATCCCCGCCAGCGGCACCGCGACGAAGCTGGAGATCTCGACGATCCGGACCCCGGCCAGCGGCTGGGTCGGAGAGGGTGTGCCAGTCACCGGGCCAAGTGTAAGGACTGGCTGATCTACATCGTCGCGGCCATTGCCAGGTGGCCCTCGTAACCGTGCGATTTCGACATCGCCTGGTAGCGAGCCACGAGGTCCCGGTAGGCGGGCTCGTCGCCACGCGCCAGCGCGAGCAACGCGCGCAGACGCACCACCAGAACCTCGAATATCGCGAAGCCAGGGCCGGCCGCCATGGACGCCAGATCTGTCACCGCGTGCTCGGCTTCGTCCACCCCGGCGCTGCCATCACGGCGAAGGAGTGACTCCACCAGAACCCACACGGCCAATCCGAATATCCCGACCTCGCCCCGTTCCCGCCGTGCGTAGGGGCGAACGATGTCGATGGCTTCGTCGAGTTCGCCGCACTCCGCCTTCACCCGCGCGACTTCGACGTCGATGTACGACAACACCGGAAGGCTGAAGCGCTCACGAAGCGTCTCTTCCCGAACCTGCTCGAGCAGCCCGAGGCCCTCTTCGCGCTCAGGGGACTCGCGATGCACCAGGGCCATACCGTGCGCCCCCCTGGCGCAGCTGAGCGTGGTCTCCGCGCCCGACCGCCCGGCAAGGTCGAGCGTCTCGGCGGTTTCGGTCAACAGAGTCTTGTCGGATCGCATCGCTCCGTACGGAATGCCGATCAGACAGATGTAGAAGAGCACGATGGCGCGTGTCGCGGCGTCGGTGCCCCGCGCCATCGCCATCGACTCGTCGAAATCAGCACGCCAACCGGGTATGCCGAGTCCACTTCGGATGCACCCGCGAAGCATGATCGCGAGCGCCAACGGCGACCCGAAGAACAGACTGCCCATGGCCGCATCGCCGCCGGCCAGGTCGATGACGCGCTGCGCCAACCGCAACGCCTCGTCGGGTTCACCCGCCCCGTACTTGGCCACGGCCGCCGCGATCGACAGCGAGACGATCAGCTCCGGATCGTCGATCGCGTCCAACAGCCGGGTGTGCTCGGCAGCCAGACGCGACGCATCCTCATATTGGGAGTTGAGGGCGTGCTTCATCACCACACCTGTCATCCCGATGGCCAATGACCGCTTGTCGCCCGCTTCCTCGCACAGGTCCCGCAACTCGTCGAAGTTGACTTCGGCGCCGCTGCCTCTGACACGCCAGGCACCGCCGGTCAACAAGGTGCGGGGCGCAATCCGCATCGCCGTTCGGTCCGGATGGTCGGCGGGCAATCGGTCGGCCACCTGTCGCGCTTTGCGCCAACAGGCGTCGGCGGCCAAGGTGTCGCGGATGGTCAGCCACCCGCCCGCACGCATGTGCCAGCGATATGCACCGACAAGATCGTCGGCCGCTTCCACATGTTCGGCGATCAGGGCCGCGTTCTCGTCCGCGGCGTCGGGATCGCGTTGTTCGATGGCGGTGGCCAGCCGCCGGTGCAACACTGCGCGGTCCGCCTTGAGCTGCGACTCGTAGGCGACGGTGCGAATCAGCGGATGGTGGAACGCGTACTCGGGACGTGGGGTGAACCGCACTTGATCGATGAATTCCATTCGCACCAGGTCGCCGAGCGCTGTTTCGTCGACCAACGCCGCGAGCATGTCGGCGTCGAAGCGCAGGCCGATGACGGCGGCCGCGTTCAACGTCTGTTTGGCGACGTCGTCAAGCCGGTCGATGCGGGCCGCGATAGCCGCCTGCAATGAGGCGGGCACACTGACTTCCGTTGCGGGATCGGGGCATACGTACGCGCCCCGCTCGCCGAGCAGTACGCGCCGCTCGGCGAGATCGCGCACGATCTCCTGGGCGAAAAACGGGTTGCCACCCGCCCGCTCGGCGATCTGCTTGGTCAGCCGGGCCACCGACGGGTCAGTACCCAACAGTTCGCCGATCAGCGTCGTGGACTCGGAATCATTGAGCGGCGCAAGGGCAATCGTCTGCGCCCCAGGCGTCTTGCTCAGCGTGCCGACATATTCGGGTCGGTGCGTGATCACCACCAGCGAGGAGGTTTGCGGTGCGACCGAAAGGAATTCGGAGAGCAATGATTCGCTCGCCGGGTCGATCCAGTGTGCGTTTTCGACGACGTACACCGACGGTGTCGACTGCGCGAGATAGGCGGCGTTCACCAACGCTGTCAGCCGTCGCCGACGGGCGTCGGGGTCGATATCGGGTGGCGGCCGGCCCGGTTCGCGTATCGCGAGCAGATCCTCGAGGAGGACCAGGTCCTCGTCCTGTGCACCGGCGACTCGGGCGCGCAGGCTCGAACGCGCCGCCTCGTCGTCTGCGAACTGCTCGATCCCGAAGGCGGCCCTCAACAACCGGCTGACCGCCTGGAACGGGACCTCCCTCGCATGTGATTCGCAAAACGTGAAGAACACCGGAATGCCACGGCTGGAGGCGAGCGCCGACGTCTCGGCGACGATCCGGCTCTTACCGATGCCCGCCGGTCCCACGATGTTGATGATGCTGCCGTGCCCCTCGACGGAGCGGTCCAGCACACCTTCGATCGCCGCCATCTCCCAGCGTCGGCCGACGAAGCTTGTGACGGCTCGCGGACCCAACTCTTGTTGCGGCCCGGTCTGCAACAGCTTTCGCGCCGCCACCGGTTCGTCGAAACCCCTGATGTGCACGGTCTCCGGTGCATCGAGGACGACGGAACTGGCCACCAGCCGTGCGGTCGACTCACTGACCATCACGCCGCCGGGCGGAGCGACGGATTCCATCCGCTGAGCCATCCCCACCTGGTCGCCAATGGCGGTGTAACCCAAAGCGCCGGAACCGATTTCGCCGACGATGACCTCGCCCGAGTTCAGCCCGATGCGTATCTGCAGCGTGACTCCGTCACGTCGGTCGACTTCCGCGGCGAGCACCTGGGTGGTCCTCTGCATGTCCTGCGCGGCCAGACACGCCCTGACCGCATGGTCTTCGAGTGCGATCGGTGCCCCGAACACCGCCATGATGCCGTCGCCGGTGAATTTGTCGACCGTGCCGCCGTAGTTCTGGACCACCGCCGCGCAACTCTCGACGAGCGCCGTCATGACCTCGCGCAACCGTTCCGCGCCCAGCGCCGCCGCCAGATCCATCGAGCGCACCACGTCGGCGAACAGCACCGTCACCTGTTTGTACTCAGCGTGCGCATCGGGCGGGTTGAGCGCAGACCCGCAGGCGTCGCAGAACCGGGCGCCGGCCCGGGATGCTTCCGCACCACACGCCGCGCACACCACCCCCGTAGCCGTCACCCGAGTCCTCCCCGTAGGTCCCGGCGCACTTATTCGGCAAGCATATGACCGCACCAGCCCCGGCGAGGGGTATTGACAGTGGCGGTTAGCGGGCCAATTTGACCGCCGCAGCCTCGATTTCGTCCTCTGACAGCAACACCTCAAGGGCCGCGTCGCCCAACGGAATGAAGCTGTCCTTGCTGGCCACCCGGTCGACAGCACCGGCATAGCCCTGTTGCAGCAACGTCGCCAGCACACCTTCGCCGACGCCGCCGGCCGCGCGGGTCTCGTCGACGATCAGCACCCGCCCGGTGGCGTTGGCCTCGCGCATCATGTCGCCGACCGGCAGCGGCGCCAGCCACCGCAGGTCGACGACCCTCGCGCGGATGCGCAGCACGTCCAGCTTGCGTGCCACCCGCAGGCTCATCCGCAACCCGTTGCCGAACGTCAGGATCGTCAGGTCCGTGCCGTCGCCGTAGGTGCGGGCGCGGCCGATCGGCACCCCCGCCTCGGGATACGGCGCGAGCCATCCGTCGTCACCGTCTCGATACAAATCCCTGGTGTGGTACAGCGCGATCGGTTCGAGGTAGACGCACACCGCACCGGCCGCCTTCGCCGCAGCGGCACAGGTGTGCAGCATCGCCGCGGCGTCGTCGGGGCGCGCCGGTGACGCGATGACCACACCGGGGATGTCACGGATCGCCGCGATGGAGTCGTCGTTGTGGAAGTGCCCGCCGAATCCCTTCTGATATCCGTAGCCGGCCACCCGCACCACCATCGGGTTGCGGTACTGCCGATTGGAAAAGAATTGCAGCGTCGCACCTTCGCCGCGTATCTGGTCGGCGGCGTTGTGTAGGTAGGCGAGGTATTGGATCTCCGGGATCGGCAGCAGCCCTGACACCCCGCCGCCCAGCGCGAGGCCGAGGATGGACTGTTCGTCGAGGAGCGTGTCGAACACCCGCGCGGAACTCGTCTTGCCGAGAAGTCCGCGCGTCACCCCGTACACCCCGCCCTTACGGGCGACGTCCTCGCCGAAGATGATCGCCTCCGGATAGCGGTCCAGGATGTCGTGCAGCGCACGGTTTATCGCCAACGCAAGGGTCAGCGGCGCATCCGGCTCACCTGAGCGCACCGTCGCCACCAGTGAGGCAGGCGACGCGGCCGCGGCCTCGTCGAGGCTGTCCTGCAGCGGCTTCATCACCGCCGCCGCGCTGTCGAGCTGGGGCAGGTCCGCGACCTCGCCGGCGATGTCGGCCACCTCGGCCCGTTTGGCTTCGTAGCGGTCGAGCGCCTGCTGCGGCGTCAGCACCCCGGCATCGATCAAAGCCAACGCGGTGCACAGCACCGGATCTCGCTCGAAGTCAGCGGCCACCTCCTCGGGCTTGCGGTAGGCCGGTTCGTAGTCGGAGCCTGCATGACCCATCAGCCGCACCATCCGCAAATGCAGGAAAGCGGGGCGGCGGTGGGCGCGTGCCCAGGCGGCGGCCGCAGCCGCGGCGTCGAGCGTCGCCGTCACATCCCACCCGTCGGCGGCGAAATACTGTAGCCCGTCGCGGTTTCCGTAGGTGTGCTCGATCCACCGCCGAGGTGTCTTGACGCTGATCCCAATGCCGTTGTCCTCGCCGACGAACAGCAGCGGCATCGGCACCCCTTGATACGCCGAATGCAGTGCGGTGTTGATGGCTCCGACCGCGGTCGAGTGGTTCACCGAGGCGTCACCGAAGCTGCACACTGTCACGGCGTCGCCGGGCCACGCGCAGGAGACGCCGAGTTTCCTTGTCCTCGCAATGGAGAACGCGACGCCGACTGCCCGCGGCAGGTGCGACGCAATCGTCGAGGTCTGCGGAATGATGTTCAGGTCGTGGCGGCCGAACACCTTGTGCCTGCCGCCCGCAATCGGTTCCTCGGTGGCCGCCACCACGCCGAGCAGCACGTCTCGCAACGGATCCGACCCCTCGACCTGAGCGGCACGGGCCAGGAAGAAAGCACCGGAGCGGTAATGCAGCAACGCCGGATCGGTCGGACGAAGCGCCGCGGCGACTGCCGCGTTGCCCTCGTGCCCCGACGAGCCGATGGTGTAGTAGCCCTTGCCTTTTGACCGCAGCCACCGAGCAGCCAGATCGAGGTGCCTGCTGCCGAGTTGCGCGTCGAACAGGCTCAGGATTTCGTCCGCGCGCGCAACATCGCCCGGCGACCGCTCCTGTGCGGTGAGTGCGGAGATGGTCGTGGTGAAATACTCATCGATCGGCTCAGCCAACCGGGCTCCTAGGGACTAATCGTCGGGCGTACCAACACATTCCGGATGAACGACACGATCTGCGACGCACCCGAACCGTCGGGGTCCTGGTCGGGATCGTAGATCGCGAGGCTGCCGCCCACGCATAGCGCGGACCCGGTGAACAGCGCCGAGACCAGGTCGGTGAGCTGATCCCAGGTCAGGCCGCCGGGTTCGTCGTCGACGTCCGGCAAACCCTGCGCTGTGAACTCGACGGGATCGAGCACGTCGAGGTCGATGTGCAGCCACCACTTGTCGACGCGGTTCGACAACTGCGCGATCGCCTGGCGACCCGCCGCGACTGGATCGTCGGCGACCTCGGCCAGAGGGGCCAGCCACACGTCCGAATCCGCGAGACTGCCGACGTTGAACTGTCGTCGCCAGTCGTCGTCGCGTGGGCCCAGGATGACCAACTGCTCGGGCCGCAGTGCGGGTAGCCGGTCGCCGAGTTCACCGGCGAGCAGCCGACCGGTCAGCCCCAGCAGCAGCCCGATTTCGGCGTTGGCCGCTTCGCCGTCCTCCGAAACATCCAGCGGCATGGTGTCTTCGTGGCCGTCGATGAACACCAGGCCGACGTCGCCGACGTGATCGCGCAGGCCTGTCACGATCCCCAGCAGCGTCGAACAGTCGCCGCCGTAGACGAACGGGAACCGGCCCGCGTTCACCACTTCGGAGACCTTGCGGTTGAGGGCATCGGTCATGGCGAGCAGCGCGCGTTCGTTGATCAGGCTGGTCGCCTCGCCGCGGGCCGGATCCGGGCCGGGCAGCACGAGGTCGTCGTCGTCGATGACATGGTGGTGGTCGAAGGCGTCGCGAAGCCCCGCCGCACGCAGCGCCTGGGCTGCGCGCGCCTGATGACCGGGCCGCCCGTAACCGTCGAACGGCACTCCGATCAGTTCGATATCGGCCACGACGTCAGCCCTCGATCAGCACGGCGGTGTCACCCCTGCCCGTCAGGAGCACGCCGCGGTCGCCTTCCACGATCACTCCCCGAACATAGGACGTCGAAGGTGTGGCGCCGTCGTAAATCTCGTTCTTGATCTCTTCGGCCAGGATCGACCTGCCGCCGTCGGTCCATTGGTAGCGATGCCGCGTCTCGGTCTCCCCCTGGCCCAGGTATTCGGACACCACTTCCAGTCCGACGTCGGCCGGCTTGTTGACACCCATCGCGATGAGCACCGAATCGGGAGCCGAACCGCACAGGTCGACGCGCAACGTGGTTTCGGGCCGGAGGCTGACGTCATCGCCGTCGACGAACCGCACCAGCCGCCAGCCGTCGTCGACGCCGCGCAACACGATCCGCTGACCGGCAGGCAGCAATTCAGCGACCAACGCGTTCTCGTCGACGGAGACCGCACGCGCGGCCGACACCTCACCCAGTTCGGCTGCCCGCCGCTGCAGCGCGGGCAGGTCCCACGGCCGGACGCCCGCGGGCAGGGTGCCGTCGAACAGTCGCCGCACCGCGCCGGCGATCGAATTCTTGAGCACCCCTTTGTGAGATCGGGGCAGCGCCGTGCCGCGGTCGGGCATGGCACGCAACGACGCATGCACCTCGGGCGCGAGTTCGACGGGTATCAAACCAGTTCGATGCAGTCGGCGATCGAGTCCAGCACCCGACCGGGCCGGAACGGATAGCGCTCGATGTCGGCGACGGTGGTCGATCCGGTGAGCACCAGGATCGTGTCCAGGCCAGCTTCGATTCCGGCGACGACGTCGGTGTCCATCCGGTCGCCGATCATCATGGTGCTCTCGGAGTGCGCCTCGATGCGGTTGAGCGCGCTGCGGAACATCATCGGGTTCGGCTTGCCGACGAAGTACGGCTCGCGGCCGGTGGCCTTGGTGATCATCGCGGCCACCGAACCGGTGGCGGGCAGCGGCCCCTCTGTGGACGGCCCGGTGACGTCGGGGTTCGTGGCGATGAACCGCGCGCCGCCGAGGACCAGCCGGATCGCCTTGGTGATCGCGGTGAAGGAGTACGTCCGCGTCTCGCCGAGCACGACGTAGTCGGGTTCGATGTCGGTCAGCGTGTAGCCCACCTGGTGCAGCGGAGTGGTGAGCCCGGCCTCGCCGATCACGTAGGCCGACCCGCCCGGCTGTTGGGCGTCGAGAAACGCCGCGGTGGCCAGGCCGGAGGTCCAGATCGACTCCTCGGGCACCGTCAGCCCGGAGCGCTTCAGCCGGGCGGACAGGTCGCGCGGCGTGAAGATCGAGTTGTTGGTGAGGACGAGAAACGGCCGCTCCCGCTCGACCAGGCGCTGCAAGAACTCGGCGGCGCCGGGAAGGGCGTGTTCTTCGCGGACGAGCACGCCGTCCATGTCGGTGAGCCAGCACTTCGGCGTTGAGCGCACGGGTCCACCCTATGCTGACGCGCATGAGTGGGACGTCGATACGGCGAGCCACCGCGGCCGACATGGCGGCCGTTGCACAACTGATCGCCGACGCGTACGTCAAGTACGTCGAGCGCATCGGCAGGACGCCGGCACCGATGACCACCGACTACGCCGCGGTTCTCGACACGGCGCGGGTGTGGGCGCTCGAAGACGACGGCGCCGTTGTCGGTGCACTCGTGACCGAAGACCGCGGCGACCACCTGTTGCTGGAGATGATCGCCGTGGCGCCGGGTGCCCAGGGCAGCGGCTACGGCAAGCTGCTGCTCGACCGCGCCGAACGCGACGCCGCCGAACTAGGGCGGCCGGAGGTGCGGTTGTACACCAACGAGGCGATGACCGAGAACCTCACGTTCTATCCGCGCCACGGCTATCGGGAAACGGGCCGCGGCGTCGAGGACGGGTTTCGGCGGGTCTACTTCGCAAAGACAGTGCGCCGATGCTGAGCTTGGCGGCGCTGATCAGCGACGAAACCCTCGAGCTGACCCTGCTGGTACCGGGGTCGTCCGACGCCGCGCAGAAAGAGGTGTTGTGGCTGCACAACACCGAGCTTCCCGACCCGTCGCCGTACATCCGGGAAACCGAGTTGGTTCTCACCAACGGTTTGTGGCGGAGCACCGTCGATGCCGACTCATTTGTCACGTCACTGTTGCGGGCCCGTGCCGCCGGTGTCATCTTCGGTTTGACCGAGCAAACCCCTACCGTCCCAACAGATCTCGTCGACGCCTGCAAGGCCGCCGATCTTCCGCTTGCGTCGGTGTCGATCACTGTGCCCTTCACCGCGATCACTCAGGCGGCGGCCAAGATTCAGGGTGAAGCGCGCCAGGAGGCCCTCGTCGGGCTGGTTCGCCGCGGCAACGCGCTCGCGACGTCGATATCTCGCGGCGGCGGCGCCGACGGCGTCATCGAGGTGTTGCGGCGCGACCATGATCTGCCGCTGCTGGTGACCGACCGGATGGGGCGTCGCCTGGCGGGCACCGTGGCGCACGTCGACGCCGACCAACTTCGGGTCGCTTCCGACGCGCTCGCACGCCGACCACCTCCGCTGGAGCTCGAGTTGCCCTCGGCAGGCGCGGCCTGCCTGTTCCTGGTCGAGGGTGCGATGGGTGACATCGACGCTGGTCTGTTCTGCCTGCGGCCGTACAACCAGCTCCGCCCGACCGAGCGTGAAGCGCTCGAACAGGCGGCCCGCTTCCTTAGCATGGAGGTCGCGAAACAACAAGCGCTGCAAGCCATCGAGTCGCGGTTCTCCAGCGAGCTGCTGGAGATGATCCTGTCAGGCGGAGCGCGTGCCGCGGAAGTGCCTGAGCGGTTGCGCGCCTTCGGGATTGATCCGTCCGGTCAACTGGCGGTCATCACGTTGATCGTCGGGCAGGACCGGATCCGTCCGCCGGGTTCGACCGACGAAATCGAACGGTTCTTCTCTGATCGCGGAATCCCGGCCGTGGTCGCCGCGGGCAGCCGCGATACCGTGGTCGTGTTCGGCTACAAGGCGCCCGATGTCGTCGGCTTGGCCGAGCAACTCGTCGGCGTGCTCGCAAAACGCTATCCGGGCGATCGCACCGTCATCGGTGTCGGCGAACCCGCGGCCAACTCCGGCGCGCTTCGCGAACCACTCATCCGATCGCGGGAGGCGTGCCACGCGCTGCGGCGGCACCCGTCACGGGAATCACGCGTCGCCACGTTCGCAGATGTCAGCACTCACCGCATGCTGCTCGGGCTGCACGACCGAGGGGTGTTGCGCCGCTTCGCAGACGACGTCCTCGGCCCGCTGCGAGCGCACGACGAGCAGAACGCGTCCGAACTCGAACGCACGTTGCGTACCTTCATGGCGAACGACGGCCACTGGTCCAGCACCGCCGCCGAGCTCTACATTCACGTGAATACGTTGCGTAACAGGGTCAGTCGAATCGCTGATCTCACCGGACGCGACGTCACCAGACTCGAAGACCGGGTCGACCTCTTCCTGGCCCTGGAGGCCGACGCCCTCGGCTAGTCAGCGTCCGGCGCGCCAGGCCCGCACGTTCGAGATGGTGGCCATCGGCGTGAGCATCGCGTGGTCGAACTCGTCGAACGGGAGCCCGTTGGCCATCCGGTTGGGCAGATCGGGGTTCGCCAACGCGCCGCGCCCGATCGAAAGCACGTCAGCGTGGCCGCCGTCGAGCACCTCGGCGGCCTGCTCGAGGGCGTGCATACCGCCGTTGGCGATCACCGGTAGCCCGGTCGCCTGCCTGGCCACCGCGGTGATGGTGCGCCCGTCGGGGAAGCGGGCGGTGTCGATGAAATTCCGTCCCTCACTGGCGATGTGGAGATAATCGGCACCGGCTTCGGCGACCGTCGAGAATATCTCCCGCGCGTCGTCGGCGCCGCCGGGCCACCGGTAGCTCACGTCGTTGACCTTGGTCTGCGACAGCCGCACCCCGGTCACGAAGTCACGGCCGGTTCGGCGGCGGATCTCGGCCACGATGCGCGCCGTCAACCGAAGCCGGTTCGCCAGGTTGCCGCCGTACGAATCGGTTCTCGTGTTCGTGTACAGCGTCAGGAACTGGTCGAGCAGGTATCCGTTGGCGGCGTGCACCTCCACGCCGTCGAACCCCGCCGACTGCGCCCGTTGCGCCGCGGCTGCAAACCCGCTGGCGACCGAATCGATGTCGGTTGCGGTCATTTCACGCGGAAGCGGCCACCGCCCCGCTCCCCCGTACTCCTCGAGCATCTGTCCGGTCGGCACCACGGCTGACGGAGCAATCGTTTCCGTCGAATACGGATTCCCTTGGGAGAGCGCCCCGGCGTGCATGAGCTGGGCGATAATCGGGGTGCCCGCCGCGTGCACCGCCTCGGTGACCGTGCGCCACCCGCCGATGTGCCGATCGGTGGCCAGGCCCGGCTGATTCAGATAGCCCTGGCTATGGGCGATGTCTGTGTATGTACCCTCGCTGATGACGAGGCCGAACCCGCCGACGGCGAATTCGCGGTAGTACTGCGCCATCTCGGCGGTCGGTGTGCCGCCGGGCGCCGCCGAGACGCGGGTCATCGGCGCCACCGCCAACCGATTGGTCAGCTGCAGGTGCCCGATCCGGTACGCCGAGAGGGCGGAATGTGTTTGAGTGGCAGTGGTTTTCATAGGATCTCGATCTCCATTGCAGTTGGATGCGCACCGTTGATGGTGTTGAGGTCTTGTGGGCATGCCGAGAGAACGAATACGCAGTCCATCGCGGCGGCGAAGGTGATCGCGTCCCCTGGCCGGCTGGCGGCAGGCAACCAGTTCAGCGCGCCGTCCGCCGCCACCGGGATGGCCATGAAGACATTGACAGGCTGCGGAACGACGTCGGTGTGTAACCCGATGTCCGCCAGCGCAGTTCGCAGGTTGTCCGCACACGAGGCGTGTCCCGGCGCGCCGAGACCCGCGTAGCGTTGCGGATCGCACGCCGCGATCAACATGTCATGCACGCCTGGTGAGGTGTCGTCGACCAGCGTGAGGATGGGCCTGCGCAGATTGGTCACGAACCCTTCCCCGATGCGTGGAAAGAGTCGACTCGTATGGGTGCGGGTGTGCGAGGCGCTGAGATGCTCGGCGGGAGCGTCGGCGGCGAACGCGAAGACATCGCCGACCTGTCCGCCCTCGACGTCGACCACGCGGACCTGTTGACCTGCGCGCAGGGCTACCGCGCGGCCCTCGCTCGCCGGTACCACGGTCCGGCCGTTGGTGCTGTTCGTCATCTCCATGCCCTGTATTCAACGGAGCGCGGCAGACCGAGGCAATGGAGCTTCCTACATCGAGATGGGCAATTCGATGGGCGTTTCTCTATTTCCGCAGCGTTTCGGACGCCATAGTGTTCGCGGTCACAACCCCACGTCGAAAGACCGCCATGCCCCTTGACGAGCTCTACCTCGACGCCCGTGACGTCACCGCGGCTAAGGCCTTCGGCCTGCTGAAAGCCAGCGTTGTCCCGCGACCCATCGCATGGACCTCGACGGTGAGCGCCGACGGCGTGAACAACCTCGCCCCGTTCAGCTTCTTCACCGTGGTCTCCTCCGAGCCGCCGATGGTGCTGCTCAGCCTCGAGTACCTCGACGGCGGCGTGCTGAAGGACAGCGCTGCCAACATCGAGGCCACCGGCGAGTTCGTCGTCAACATCGCCCCGTCGGCACAGGCCACCGCCGTAGATCTGACCAGTGAGTCGTTCGACGCGGATGTCGACGAGTTCGCGCTCGCCGGCCTCACCGCCGTCGCATCCCGGCGCGTCCGACCCTGCCGTGTCGCCGAAGCGCCGATCAGCCTGGAATGCCGTCTGCACAGCACATCTCAGCCCGGCACCGACCGGCTGGTCGTCGGCGAAGTCCTGGCATTCCACGTCGCACGCCGCGTCCTGGGACAAGACGGTCGCATCGACGTCGCGTTGGTGGATCCGCTTGGCCGGATAGCGGCCCAGTTCGCTCGTATCAGTCCGTTGCCCAACCGATAGGAGCCATCATGGCGAGCACCTCGTTGATCGACGACAGCCCCCTCACCGGATTCCACAAACGTTTGACGTTCTTCTCCGCGGGCGGTCCATTCCTGGACGGTTACGCCCTGACCATCATCGGGATCGCGCTGGTCACGATGAAGCCTCAATTGGCGCTCGGCACAGTCGATGTGGGGCTGATCGGCGCCGCGGCGCTGGTGGGCATCTTCATCGGAGGACTTGTCTTCGGCTACGTCACCGACCGGGTGGGCCGCAAGGTCATGTATGTCGCTGATCTGTCCGCGTTGGTGATCGTTTCGGTTCTGTCGGCTTTCGCCGCCGAGGCGTGGCAACTGGTGGTGTTGCGGTTCCTGCTCGGAGTTGCCATCGGCGCCGACTATCCGATCGCCAGTTCGCTGCTGGCCGAGTTCATTCCCAGCAGATACCGCGGCCGGCTGCTGGGCTCGTTGTTCGTGGTGTGGGCGGGCGGCGCCGCCGCGGCGGCAGCAGTCGGGTGGGCGCTCTGCGCACTGGGACCCGGCGCGTGGCGGTGGATGCTCGCAAGCCCAGCGGTGTTCGGCATCATCACCCTGTTGATGCGCGCGGGCACGCCGGAGTCGCCGCGGTGGCTGCTGAGCAAGGGCAGAACAGCGGAAGCACAGCAGGTATGTCAACGTGTTTGGGGCCCGTCGGCCAGCATCGCCGACCTCCCCGACGAACAGGCGCCGACGCGCTACGCGACGATCTTTCGGGGCACCTATCTACGCCGCGTCGTCTTTGTCGGAGTGTTTTTCACCGCACATGTCATACCGCTGTTCGCGATCTACACGTTCGGCCCGGACATCATCGGCGAAATCGGCATCGGTCACGACAACATCTACCTGGCCGAGTTGATCATCAGCGCGCTGTTCCTGGTCGGCGGGATCCCCGGCCTCCTGCTCGTCGACAAGATCGGCCGCAAGCCCCTGCTGATCTGGACCTTCGTGGTCATGAGCGCGGCGTTCACCCTGATGGCCGTCGTTCCCGGCGCACCCGCCGGCGTGCTGTTCGCGGCGCTTGCCGTGTACGCAATCACCTCCGGCGCATGCAATTTCATCGAGATCATCTATCCCAACGAGCTGTTCCCGACGGCCGTTCGCGCCACCGCGACCGGCACCGTGGTCGCGATCAGCCGTGTCGGATCCGCGGTGAGTACATTTGTGCTGCCGATGGTGTTGACAGGAAGCGGCCTACCCGGGGTGATGTGGTTGCTCGCAGGCGTGAACATCGTCGGCCTCGCGGTGACCGTGTTGCTCGGCGAAGAGACCCGCGGACGCTCCCTGTCCGAGACGTCCGCTCCGGCGCCAAGCGCGGCGGTCGCGGGCACGCTGCTCGCCGACGAGCTGCCGCGATGACGACGGCGGAAGAGCGCTGCGAGCAAGCATTGCTGCGGTCGCGCGATCCTGCCGTGCGCTCGGCCATGATCATGGTCACCGCCGAACGCGCCCGCGCCGACGCCGCGACCAGCGATCACTACCGCTGCGCCCGAAGCGATTTGGATGGCGTGCCGATCACATGGAAGGACGTGTTCGACGTCGAGGGCACCGTCACCACGGCCGGATCCGCGTCCCGCCGCGCCCACCCGGTTGCGGCACGGGACAGCAGGTTGGTGCGACGCGGACGCGACCTCGGCCTGGTCTGCGTCGGGAAAACCAACCTGAGCGAGTTCGCATTCTCCGGCCTCGGTGTCAACGAGCACTTCGGCACGCCGCTCAACCCCAACGACGCGGCGCTGGTACCTGGTGGCTCCTCGGCGGGCGCGGCGGTGACCGTTGCGGCAGGCGTGGTTCCGCTCGCGGTCGGCACCGATACGTCCGGGTCGGTTCGAGTGCCGGCAGCGTTCTGCGGTTGCGTGGGGTTCCGGGCGAGTAAACATCGGTACGGCCCCCACGATTTCGTGCCGCTGTCCCCAACGCTGGACTGTGTCGGGATCCTGGCCGATACGGTCGAGCGCGTTGCGGCGCTGGATCGACTGCTTGCCGTAGCGCCGCGTAACGACATCGGGCACGCCCAGATGCGCGCCGTCGTACCTGCCGGCGAATGGGTCGACGAATGCGCCACCGGCGTACGACAATCGTTCGACGCCGCCGTCGACGTGTTGCGCGACAACGGATTCGCCATCGACACCGCGCCGCTGACGAGCCTCTCAGAGGCCCAACGACTCATGGACGCGCACGGCACCATCGTCGGCGCGGACGCATACGCGAACTACGGCCGCATCGCCGCCGAGCTTTCGTCGGCGACCAGGCGCCGACTCGCGCAAAACGCCGCCACCTCGACAACGGTGACCGCGGTCCGCTCGGGGATGACGTCACTGCGTCGGTTGTTCAGTGCCGAACTCGCAGGCGCTGTCCTGCTCTGCCCGACCGTGCGTCATGAACCGCCGCGACTCGACGAGGTGCTCGGCTCGAACGACCGCTACGACGCCCGCAATGCGAGCACCCTGCGGACCACCATGGTGACGAGCTACCTGGGTATGTGCAGCATCAGCCTGCCGCTGTCCGGACCCGACGGGCGATCCACCGTCGGGTTGATGGCCTCGCTGCCACACGGTGAGGACGACCGTCTGTTGGCCGTAGCGGCCGCCATCACCGAACGCCTCGGCTAACCCTGCGCCGGCAGCGCCACGGTGTCCGGATCGTCCTTGGCCGTGCGTCGCGGCTGCGGCGGCAGGAAGTGGTAGTCGCCGCGCGGGTACACCACCTGCGGCCACCAGAACCACCGGCCCAGCAGCGTCGCGATCGACGGCATCAAGAACGAGCGGACGACGAACGTGTCGACCAGCAGACCGATGGCGATGGTCGAACCCATCTGCGCCAACACGATCAGCTTGCTGCCCATCATCGCCGCCATGGTGGCCGCGAACACCAGACCCGCCGACGTGACCACACCACCGGTGCCCGCCATCGAGCGGATGATGCCGGTCTTCAGGCCCGCGTGGATCTCGTCTTTGAACCGCGACACCAGCAACAGGTTGTAGTCCGACCCGACAGCCAACAGGATGATGACCGACATCAGCATCACCAGCCACTGCACCTGGATGCCGAACAGGTCCTGCCAGAGCAGCACCGAGATGCCGAAGGACGCGGCGATGGAACTGGCTGCGGTGCCGACGATCACGAGTGCCGCCACCGCGCTTCGGGTCAGGATCAGCATGATCATGAAGATCAGCGTCAGCGAGGACACCACCGCGATCATCAAGTCGTACCTGGCGCCGTCGGCCATGTCCTTGTACGTGGCGGCCACGCCACCGAGATAGATCTTCGCGTTCGACAACGACGACATCTTCAGCGCCTCTTGGGCGGATTTGCGCTCGCCTTCCACCCGTTTGATGCCGTCGACGGTCGCGGGATCGCTCTCGTGCGTGATGAACATCCGCGCCGACTTGCCGTCCGGCGCAAGGAACATCACCAGACCGCGTTTGAAGTCCGGGTTGTCGAACGCCTCGGGTGGCAGGAAGAACAGGTCGTCGTTCTTCGCCCCGTCGAAGGCCTGGCCCATCGCCAGCGCGGTGTCGTTGGAGGCCTCCAACTGGTCGAGCAGGGCCTTCTGCGAGTTGTACGACGCCAACGACAGGTCCCTGCTGGCCTTCATCGAGGCGATCGTCTGCGGAAGCAGCGCAGTCAGTTTCGGTGCGAGGTCCGCGAGTTGGTCGGTGTTGACCTGCACCGCACCCGTCTGGTCGGTCACTTCGTCGATCCCGTCGAGGGATTCGAACAGCGACCTGGTCGCGGCGCACAACGGGATGTCGAAACAGTGCGGTTCCCAGTAGAAGTAGTTGCGGATCGGCCGGAACTGGTCGTCGAAGTTGGCGATGTTGTCGCGCAATTTCTCGGTAGTGGCAAGCAGGTCTTGCGATTTGGCCGCCGAGTCCTGGGTGAGCCTGGTCTGCTCGAGCGAGAGCTGGTACTGCTGCTCGAGAATGGCGATCGATTTGTTCGTCTCGTCGATCGTCCTGAGCTGATCGGCCAACTGTTGCCGCTGGAACGGCAGGTTCATGTTGTTGGTCTGTCCCGAGATGCTCGTCTGGAACGGAATCGAGCTGTGCTGGATCGGGATTCCCAACGGCCGGGTGATGCTCTGCACCATCGCGATGCCTTCGGTGTGCATCACATTGCTGGCGATCTTGTTCAACACCAGCATGTCGGCCGGGTTGCGCATATCGTGGTCGGCTTCGACCATCAGAATGTCGGGGTTCATCCGCGCTTCGGTGAAATGCCGGTCGGCTGCGGCGAATCCGATGTTGGTCGGGGCGTCGGCGGGCAGGTAATAGCGGTCGTTGTACGCCGGCTTGTAACCCGGGACGGCGACCAACCCGATCAGCACCACGAAGCCGCTGGCCACCAGCACCGGTGCGGGCCAACGCACCACGATGGTGCCGACGCGTCGCCAGAATCGGCCCTTCGGCGGGCGTTTCCATTCGTACAGACCGACGCGGCTGCCGAGGAACAGCACCGCAGGCCCTAAGGTGACCGCCGACGCCACCACCACGACCATGCCGATCGCGACGGGCGCCCCCATCGTCGAAAAATACGGCAACCGCGCGAAACTCAGGCAGTACGTTGCCCCGGCGATGGTCAGGCCCGAACCCACGATGACGGGTGCGACGGATTTGAATGTGGTGTAGTACGCGTCTTCCCGGTCGAGACCGGAGGCCCGCGCCTCGCGATAACGTCCGAAGATGAAGATGCCGTAGTCGGTCGCCGCGGCAATCGCCAGCATCGTCAATATGTTTCCCGCGAACGTCGTCAGCCCGAATGCGCCGTGCATGGCGAGCACGGAGATCACGCCACGAGCGGTCAGCAGCCCGATGAACGTCAGGAACAGCTGGATCAGCGTGGTGACGATCGACCGGTAGACGATCAGCAGCATCAACGCGATCGCGACCAACGTGAACAACGTGATCTGCGCAAGGCTGGCGTTGCCGATCACGTGCAGGTCGTCGGTCAGCGCTGCCGGGCCCGCGACGTAAGCCTGTACTCCCGGCGGCGCTTTCGTCTCCTCGATGACCTTGCGGACGGCTTCCACACCTTCGTTGGCCAGGGTTTGGCCCTGCTCGCCGGCGAGGTTGAGCATTACGTAGGAGGCCTTGCCGTCGGCGCTTTGCGCGCCGGCCGCGGTCAGGGTGTCGCCCCAGAAATCCTGAATGTGCTGGATGTGCACGGGATCCTGGCGCAGCTTGCGGATGATCTCGTCGTAGTAGGCGTGCGCATCCGGACCGAGCGGCTTCTGCCCCTCGACCACCACCATGATGGTGCTGTTGGAGTCGAACTCCTTGAAGTTGGCGCCCATCCGTTTCATCGCGACCATCGACGGCGCGTCTTCCGGAGCCATCGGCGCCGAGTGCAGCTCGCCGACGATTTCCAGTTGCGGCGCAAGCACGTTCACCAGGACGGCGACCACGACCCAGAACAGGATGATCGGCACCGCCAGGACCCGCAGGCTGTGCGCGAGCACTGGCCGCTTCTCGTGCCTGGTTGTCAGGCCGGTCATGCGGACTTCACCAGACAGTACGTCTGGGCGTTGATGCCATCGGCGGACTGCTCCTCACGGACGACTCCATTCACGGTGACGCGGCATCCAATCTGGTCGCCGTCGGTGCGTGCCATCAGATTGGCGCTGACCGTCGGCAACGTGGTCGAGAGCGTGACGGACCACGGCAGCGACGCGGTGATCGTGTGCACGTTCGCGTCCGGGTCGAAATAACTGATCTGGGCGGTCGTTCCGGGTGAGCCGTAGACGTCGTAGACCATGATCTTCGGGTTGAACTGGACGATCTCGATACCAGCGCCCGCGCCGGCGTTCAGATCCTGCGACGCGAACATCTTGTGCAGCCGCGACACGACCAGCCCCGACACGGCCAGCACCACGATCAGGAGTATCGGGAGCCACGCGCGTTTCAGCACGCGCCCGGCCGGAACAACCTTCACCCGAACACCTTTCGTGTGGCCGCCGAGTCCACCGCAGCATCGTCTGCCGGACAGCCCGCGTTAGCGGCCAGCCGGTGCAGCGTGGGAAGCGCTACGCGGGCGGCAAGCCACAAAGCAGACTCCTCTTCCGGGGTGAGCGTCGCCATCAACGCCTTGAGGCGCTCACGGCGCAATTGCTTCCGATCAGTCAGCAGCGCCTGACCGTCCTCGGTTATTCCGATGAGCGCGGCGCGCCCGTCGTCGGGATCCGCGAGCCTGGCCACCAGCCCCAGCTTTTCGAGCCGCTGGACCAGCTGTGTCATCGACGGCTGGCTGACGCCTTCCCTGGCTGCGAGGGCGGTGAGCCGTACCGGGCCTTCCCGACAGACCCTGTTCAACACGAATGCCGCCGATGCGCTCAACTCGGCGCGGTCGCTGAGAAATCGCGCGGTGAGATCCATCGCCTGATCCAACAGCTCGCCGACGCAATCGCCGGCGTCTGCCTGACCAGGCTGTTGTTGCACACGGTATCTATATCATGTGCCCTATATAGCGGCAATCCGAAGTGCCTGACAGCAAATTCACAGGTAGCCCGCCGGCTCGTTGGCGATCTCGACATGCTCGGGCGTCCCGTGCACTTGTCGCCAATAGTTCTGTGTGGCAACAGATCTGGAGTTCCCACCCTGGATGACCAGTGTTCCGTCGCGCTTCCGGAAATTGAAGGCACCGTCAAACTACATATTCCGGGCTATACATCGGTGCGGGGTAGGTTTTGCCCATGCCCGACCGCACCGCCGGCCTCCGCGCCGCCGCAGCACACGCGGAGTCGTTCCTGAGCACACTCGACGACCGACCGGTGGCCGCCAGTGCCGACGCGTCGGCCGTCCGCGACCGTCTCGGCGGACCGCTGCCGGACCGCGGCGAGGACCCTGACGCGGTCATCGACGCGCTGGCTGTCGGCGCGGAACCGGGCCTGGTGGCGACCGCGGGTCCGCGACATTTCGGGTTCGTCATCGGCGGCACACTGCCCGCCGCGTTGGCCGCCGACTGGCTGGCGTCGGCCTGGGACCAGAACGCCGCATTCCATTCGCTGTCGCCTGCCGCCGCCGCCATCGAGGAGATCACGTCGGCGTGGACGCTCGAGTTGCTCGGACTCCCCGGCACTGCCAGCGTCGGATTCGTCACCGGTGGGCAGGGCGCGAACACGACGTGTCTGGCCGCCGCGCGCAACGCCGTCCTGTCCCGGCACGGTTGGGATGTGGAGCGCGACGGGCTGATTGGCGCACCGGCCGTCCGCGTGCTGTGCGGTGAGCAGGCGCACGCGACCATCTACACGGCGCTGCGCCTGCTGGGTTTGGGTGCCGACACCGCGATCCGGCTACCCGCCGACGAGCAGGGCCGGATGGATCCGGAGGCGTTGGCAAAAGCATTGGCGGCCAACGACGTACCGACGATCGTGTGCGCACAGGCAGGCAATGTGGCCACCGGCGCGTTCGACGCGTTCGGGCCGATCGCCGACGCGTGCGCCGAACAGGGCGCGTGGCTGCACATCGACGGCGCGTTCGGCCTGTGGGCCGCCGCCGCGCCGGCCGTCAGGCCGCTGACCGTCGGCGTCGAGCGCGCCGACTCATGGGCCGTCGACGCGCACAAGTGGCTCAACGTGCCCTACGACAGCGCGATGGCGATCGTCGCGGATCAGGACGCGCACGTGGCCGCGATGAGCCTGGCGGGGCCCTACCTCGTCGCCGATCCGGGCCAGCGTGACGGCACCAATTTCGTGCCGGAGAGTTCGCGTCGTGCCAGGGCGATCCCTATCTACGCGGCGATCCGCTCGTTGGGACGCGCGGGCATCGCGGAGATGGTGGAGCGCAACTGTGCGCAGGCCCGTCGAATGGCCGGCCTGCTGGCCGCTGTTCCCGGCGCAGCGGTGCTCAACGACGTGGTGCTCAATCAGGTGCTGGTCCGACTGCCCGGCCGCGACGACGCCAACCGTGCCGCCGTCGCCGCGGTTCAGCGTGACGGGACGTGCTGGCTCGGCGGCACCACCTGGAACGGCGAATATGTTCTGCGCGTGTCGATCTCGAACTGGGCAACCACTGACGAGGACATCGACCGCTCTGCGGCGGCGATCGCGGCCGCCGTCACATCTCCGCGGCGTCGAACGTGAAGTTGTGTTCGAGTTTTTCGCGAAATATCAATCACAAGCTCACGTTCGGCCCTGACGGCTCAGCGCGGCTGGTTCGGCACCCCGGGGAACAGTTGCACATCCGGCCCTGAGGTCACCAAACCCAGCTGTTTTGTCACCAGATGTGGCGCGAAAACAGCGGCGTAGAGCAGGTTTCCGATGACGATCACGGCGACGACCGACAGGATCGACGACCGGACCCTGGTCTTGCCGACCCTGTCGGACCACATCTCGATGACGTTGCGGCCCTGGGAGTCCGTCCTGCCCAGCAGATACGTGAACACCATCATCTGGATGCCCATCGCTATCGCGTCGTAGATCGGGTACTGGTGCAGGGTGCCCTCGAAGAGTCCCAGACCGGGAATCACGTAGGCGTAGTAGAAGACTCCGAGTCGCGCCCCGAGGCCGCCGTTGAACAGCAGCGCCCAGCAGAAGCCGACGAGCAGGCCCACGATCAGCAGGGTGATCGGCCTACGCCAGTGGAATCGCGCGCTGAGCCGACGCCCCAACGCCGCGCCGACGACCGCTGGAATGCAGAAGTAGCCGATGTAGCCCAACGGCACCGATGAGGGCAGCCCGCCCCACGTCATGTTCAGCGGCCACCACGACGGCATGCGCGGCAGCGCGGGCGGAAACTGTGCGTACATCGCCCAGTCATACGGCGCCTCGATCCAGGAGAACGAGATCGCCGAGATGCACAGCAGCAGCAGTGGGTGCAGGCGGCCACGCCGAACGCTCAGATAGATCCCTGCGACGACGAAGACGATGCCGCTGAGCCACCCGAAGGTGACGGCCGCCGCCAGCAGCGGCGTCAACTCGGTGTTCACCGGTCGTCGCCACCCCGCGCTTCGGGGTCGAAATAGATGACCGCAGCGAAGATCAGCCCGATCAGCCCGAACAGGGCGCCGAGCATGATGAGTTGACCCACGACGTTCCTTCCGGCCATCCGGCGTCTAATAGTGCACACTATTCTAAGTGCCAGGTCAAGCGCGACGGCTATCGTCAATGTCCATGCCCCCGCGACGTTCGCAGGCCCGCAGGCCCCGCGGCGAGCCGCGCAGACTGCTGCTCGACGCCGCCCGCGAGCTCTTCGCGCGTCTTGACTACCGCAGCACCACCACACGGGAGATCGCCGAGGCGGCCGGCGTCAGCGAATACCTGCTGTTCCGGCACTTCGGCTCGAAGGCAGGACTGTTCCGCGAGGCCCTGGTGCTGCCGTTCACGACCTTCGTCGACGAGTTCGGGCAGACGTGGCAGGCGGTCGTCCCCGAGGAAACCGATGAGGAGGAATTGGCGCGTCAGTTCGTCGGCCGACTCTACGACGTGCTCGTCGAGCATCGCGGCCTACTGCTGACCCTCGTCGCATCCGACAGTCTCAGCGACGAGGAGATCGAGAGCGCGGGCATCGCCGACATCCGGCGGGCGCTCACCGTGCTCAGCCGGATCAGCGCGGAGGGCATGCAGATTCGCGGGATGCACTCGAGCCACCCGGACCTGCCCGCGCACTCCACCGTGGCGATGATCGTCGGCATGGTGGCGATGCGGTCGACGTTCTTCGGCGCCAAGCAGCCGTCACGCAAGGCGATCGTCGACGAACTCGTCCAGGCGACGCTGTACGGGTTCCTGCACCGCCCCGACTGAGCGGGCGGCTATCCCCCAGGCCCGTTGGGCCACTTGAGAAGTGACCCGCCGTCGACGCGAATCTGCTGACCCGTGACGTACCGGCTCTCCTCGCTGGCCAGGAACACCGCGAGGTTGGCCACGTCCTGCGGCTCGATGTACGGGATGGGCATCGCCTGGAAGAGCGTGAACAACGGCTCGGCGTCTTCCCGGGTGGCCTGCTTACCCGCCTGGGTCAGGTCGGGCCGGAACATGCTGTACATGCCGTCGTTCTGCAGCAGGTGGGTGTTGCAGTTGGTCGGGTGGATCGCGTTGACCCGAATCATCCTGTCGGCCAACGCCATCGACATCTCTTCGACGTATTCGATCAGCACCCGTTTGCTCCAGCCGTAACCCCGGCCGCCGGGACCCATGTTCGGGTTGTCGGTGGTGCCGCGGATCATTCCTGCGGTCGAACCGGTGATGATGACCGACGCCCCGTCGGGCAGATGCGGGATGGTGACCGCGACGGTGTTCATCACGCCGAGCAGGTCGACGTCGCTGGCGTCGACGAATGACATCGCGTCATGCGGCCGCCCCATGGCCATCGGCAGGATGCCGGCGTTCGCCAGCACGATGTCGATTTTGCCGAGGTCGGCGAGTCCCGCCTCGACGGCGTCACGCAACTCGTGGCGCTCGCGCACGTCGGCGATTCTGGCCACCACGCGGCGCCCGACCTCTTTCACCGAACGCTCGGTTTCCGCGAGGTCGTCGGGCGTCGCCAACGGATACGGGTTGGACGGAATGTCGCGACAGATGTCGACGGCGATGATGTCGGCGCCCTCTTTGGCCATCGCGATCGCGTGCGCGCGGCCCTGGCCCCGCGCCGCACCCGTGATGAACGCGACCTTCCCCTCGAGTCGTCCGGTCATGTGCTGGATTTCCTCTCTCGCGTTCCCTCGCGAGCAGACGCAAAGTGTCCTTTTTCGTCGGCGTGTCGGGACATTTTGCGTCTGCTCGCCGGCCTAGGTGACCGGTGTGAACGTGATGTGTAGTTCGGCGAGCCCGCGCATGATGAACGTCGGCTCGTAGGTGTAGCGACGGTCGTCGGCCGGGCCGTGATGCTCCTCGGAGACCGTGATGTCGGCCATCCGGTCGAGAATCCGGTTCAGCGAGATCCGGCCTTCTGCGCGCGCCAGCGGGGCGCCCGGACAGGAGTGCACACCGCGGATGAACGCGATCTGCTCGCGCACGTTCGGCCGGTCCGGGTTGAACACGTTGGGATCGGCGAACTTTCGCTCGTCGCGATTGCACGCGCCCGGCAGCACCATGACGGTGCTGCCCGCAGGCACCTCGACGTCGCCCACTGTGGTGGTGGTGCGCGCCATCCGGAAGTGTGATTTGACAGGGCTTTCCACCCGCAGCGTCTCTTCGAGGAACGCCGGAATCCGGCCGCGGTCCTCGCGCAACGTCTTCTCGAAGTCGGGATTCTCAGCGATGATCCGCACCGCCGAACTGACCAGCTTGGTGGTCGTCTCGGTGCCCGCGGCGAACAGGAACGTCGACAGGTTCATCACGTCCTCGATGTCGGGGGTCGACCCGTCTTCGTGTTTGGCCTGCGCGAGTTCGGTCAGCACGTCCGCCCGCGGTTCGCGCCGACGCTCCTCGATGTAGCCGTAGAACCTCTCGTTCAGCCACTGCAGGGGGTTGTGCGTCGTCGGCGCCTCTTCACCGAGTTGGCCCACGAGTTCACCTGCGAACACAGCGCGGAACTCCTCGTGGTCCTCGGCCGGCACGCCGAGCAGATCCGCGATCACCAGGAGGGAGAACGGTTTCGCGTAATCCTCGAGGAACTCACACGACCCCCGGTCGATGAAGGTGTCGAGCTGCTGATCGGCCAGCCGCCACATGAAGTCCTCGTTCTCCTTGAGGCGCTTGGGCGTGATCAGCTTGTTCAGCAGACCGCGCGTCCTGGTGTGCAGAGGCGGGTCCTGCGACGTGATGTGTTCGGCCATCGGGACGTTCGCCCGGTGCTGCTCGATCAGCTCGGTGACGTCGTCGCTCTCGCCAGGTCCGAATGGCATGCCGGAGAACGGGCCCGCCACCGACACGCACGACGAGAACGCCGGATCCTTGTAGACCGCCAGCGCCTCGTCGTAGCCGGTGACCGTCAGGACGTTGAACGGTGTCGCCTGTGTGACAGGGCATTTCGACCGCAGGTGGTCGAAGTACGGGTACGGGTCGCCGACGAGGGACTCATCGGTGAAGAAATCGACGGTGTCGAAGTCGGTCACGAAGCACTCTCCTTCTTGCGCGAGCAGACGCAAACCTGCCTGAATTTCCCGCTTTCAGGGCAGTTTTGCGTCTGCTCGCGCGGGGACTGGGTCGAACAGGATGGGCACCGATGTCGGCGAGCGGAATGCCTGACCGCGGATGTAGGGATCGTCGCCCGCGGGATCGAGCCGCATGTTCGGCAGACGGTCGAGCAGCAGGTTCAGCGCCACCCGCATCTCCAGCCGTGCCAGGTGCATGCCGAGGCAGACGTGAACACCGTGTCCCCAACCGATATTCGGTTTGACGTCACGGAAGATGTCGAACTTGTCCGGGTCGGCGTAACGCTCGTCCTGCCGGTTGGCGGCGCCCAGCACCGGCATCACCGAACAGCCCTCCGGGATCTTCACCCCGCCGAGTTCGGTGTCCCTGGTGGCTACCCGGGTGATCATGATCAGCGGCGGCTCCCACCGCACCGCCTCCTCGATCGCCTGCGGCAACAGCGACCGGTCGGCGCGGACCGCGGCGAGCTGATCGGGGCTGGACAGCAGCCCGAACAACAGGTTGCCCAGCGCCCGGTAGGTGGTTTCGACGCCGGCGGGCAGCAGCAGCCGCAAGAACGAGAAGATCTCCTCGTCGGACAGCTTCTCCCCGTCGATCTCGGCCGCGGCCAGCCCGCTGATCAGATCGTCGCGCGGATCCTCACGGCGCGCCGCCAGGATCGGCGTGAAATATTCCGCCAGTGCCTGCGATGCCTGCCGCCCCCGCTCGGCGTTGACGGTGAACGACAGCAGCGAAATCGACCACTTCTGGAACTGCGCGTAGTCCTCCTGCGGCAGGCCAAGCAGGCCTGCGATGATCAGCGTGGGATAGGGAAAGTTGAACTCTTTCACCAGATCTGCGCTACCGCGGTCGACGAAGCGGTCGATGAGCGCGTTGCCCACCTTGCCGACCAGGTCGTCCTCCCAGCGCGCCAACGCCTTCTGCGAGAACGCCTTCGACACCAGCGCCCGGTGCCTGCCGTGCTCGGGTTCGTCCATGCCGAGCATCACGTGCTTACCGAAGACATCGCCGAACGCCTGGATGATGATCGACGACGAGAACGTCTCGTTGTCCCGCAGCATCTGCTGGGCTTCCTCGTAGCGGTACACCATGAAGATCGGCTTGCCCTCCTGGCCGGGGATGCCGGGGATCTCGATCTTCTGCACGGGTTCCTCGCGCCGCAGTCGGGCAAGCTCGGTGTACGGATCCCGCACATCGCCGGACACGAAATCGTCGAATTCTCCGAAGTCCTCGAGATCATCGAACAACTGCACGAACTACTCCTTCACTGAGCGGGGTAAGCGACGGACTTGACTTCGGTGTACTGGTCGAACCCGGCGACACCGTTCTGGCGCCCGACACCGCTTGCCTTGTAACCACCGAACGGCGTGTCGGCGCCGTATCCGGCGGTGCCGTTGAGACCGATGAACCCGGCGCGCAACCGTTTTGCGACGGCCAGCGCGCGATCGAGGGTTCCCGCCATGACGTTGCCTGCCAGCCCGTACTGGCTGTCGTTCGCGATTCGCACGGCGTCGTCCTCGTCGGTGTACGGGATCACGACGAGCACCGGACCGAAGATCTCCTCCTGCGCGATGGTCATCGAGTTGTCGACGTCGACGAACAGCGTCGGCTTGACGAAGTAGCCCTTGTCCATGCCGTCCGGCGTCTCCGCCCCGCCGACGACGAGTTTGGCGCCTTCCTCGACGCCCTTGGCGATGTAGCCCCGAATTCGACTGCGCTGCTTGTCAGAAATGACCGGCCCGCAGATCACCGCGGGGTCCTGCGGGTCGCCGGGGGCGATGCCCTGGTAGATGCCCTTCAGGATCTCGACACCTTCGTCGTAGCGTGACCGCGGCAGCAGCATCCTGGTGGGCATCGCGCAGCCTTGGCCCGCGTGCATGCAGGCCCCGATGCCGATCATGCAGCCCATCGCGAAGTCGGCGTCTTCCAGGACGATCGTTGCCGATTTACCGCCCAATTCGAGGAACAGGCGCTTCATGGTCGCCGCGCCTTTTTCCATGATCCGCTTGCCGACGACGGTCGACCCGGTGAACGAGATCAGGTCCACTTTCGGCGACAACGTCAACTCTTCGCCGACGAAATGGTCCGACGCGGTCACCACATTCACCACGCCCGCAGGGATATCGGTCTGCTCGGCGATCAACCGGCCCAACCTGGTCGCGTTGTACGGCGTGTTCGGCGCCGGTTTCAACACGACGGTGTTGCCTGTCCCGAGTGCCTGCCCGAGTTTCTGGATGGTGACCTCGAACGGGAAGTTCCACGGCACGATCGCACCGACCACACCGACGGGTTCGCGCCAGACCTTGCGCGTGGTGTTCACCCCGGTGAGCGACACCACCGTGTCGCCAAGTGAGGTCTCCCAAGGGTATTCGTCGATGAGCCGGGCCGGATACCTCAGCCCGTCCGCCAGCGGGGCGTCCAACTGCGGGCCGTAGGTGACCGCGCGTGGGCAGCCCACCTCGAGGATGAGTTCCTCACGCAACTGTTCCTTCTCGGCCTCGATGGCGTCGTGCAGTTGCAGCAGACAGCGCTGCCGGAACGCGTGGTTGGTCGACCAGTCGGTCTCGTCGAACGCGCGGCGGGCGGCGTCGATGGCGCGGTGCATATCGGCCTTCGACGCGTCGGCGACCTCACCGAGCACCTCTTCGGTCGCCGGGTTGATGTTGGTGAAGGTGCCCGCCTCACCGTCGACGAGCTTGCCGTCGATCATCATCTTGGTCTCGAATGCGACGTCAGACATGCTTCTCGCTTCCTCGCAGCGCGCCGAAGCGCGGAATCCCCATCAGTAACCGCGTCATGTGATGCAGACCGGAACTCGGCAACAACCGATTGGCGACCAACAGCATTCGCGCATCAACGCCGACCGCGTGCTTGGCATAGGGCGCCTTGTCGTCGAGGGCCTTGGCGAGGCCCGCGGCGAATTCGTCCGGTGATTTGGCGGCGCGTTTCATCATCGCCCGACCGCGCTTGTCCATGGTGCGGTGATGAGCGGCGTACGGGCCGTCCAGTTCACGGGTGTCCGTGGTGCCTGCATCGGTGATGATCTCGGTGTCGTAGGTGCCGGTGACCAGGACGGTGACACCGATACCGAACGGGGCGACTTCGCCTGCCATCGCTTCGCCCCAGCGTTCGAGCGCGCCCTTGACCGCGGAATAGGGTGCGGTGGCAGGCATTCCGCGCACACCGGCAGCGCTCGAGATGAGCACGATACGGCCGCGGCCCGCCTCCCGCAAACCCGGCAGAAGTGCTCTGGTCAGCGCGACCGGGCCGAAGATGTTCGTCGCGAACATGCGTTCCCACACGCTCAGCGGAGTCTCCTCGAGCATCCCGGCCGCCGAGATGCCTGCATTGTGCACCAGCGCGTAGGGCGCGCCGATCGACTCGTCGATCGTCTTGGCGGCCGCGGTGACCGATGCGGAATCGGTGAGGTCGAGCGCAACCCCGATCAGCCGTGGGTCACCGGTGCCGGCGCCGATCGCCTCACGCAGACGCTCCATGCCCGCATCGACGGACCGCATCGCGGCGACGA
This sequence comes from Mycobacterium sp. 3519A, assembly GCF_900240945.1. Classification (NCBI taxonomy): domain Bacteria; kingdom Bacillati; phylum Actinomycetota; class Actinomycetes; order Mycobacteriales; family Mycobacteriaceae; genus Mycobacterium; species Mycobacterium sp. 3519A. The sequence goes on along the minus strand of NZ_OESG01000013.1, from coordinate 1,769,089 downwards.
CGCGCCACCCCTGCCTGTACAAGTGGCAAGCGGACGCGAAGCCGAGGCCACGTGACGCGCCGGTGATGACGACGGTACGACCGTCAGCCATTGGTGCCTTCGCTGGCGCAGCGATTGCTCTTCGAACCGACTTCCACGTCGGTGTTGCGGAACGGGCCCTGCTGCCAGGTGGCCCATTTGCCCACCGAGTACGGCCCCTCGGCTCCATTCGCCCGGTAATAGCCCTGCGGGTCATACACTTTGGCCTCCGGATAGGGCCACGGGCATGCGACCGAGGTCGCCAGGCCGCTGGCCTTGATCGCCCAGAACCAACCGCCGTAGGCGAAGTACGACACGTTGATGATCGCGAACATCACCAGGAAGGTGCCGAACACCGGCTTCGTCGGGAACAACTTGGCTTTCGCGGCAAGCTTCTCCGCCACCGACTTTCCCGTGTCGTCGCGGTAGACGAGGATGGCGGCCGGGATCATCACGAAGGTCACCGAGAGCGACTCCCAGATCAACGGGAATTGGAAGGTGCTGCCCGGGAACAAGGTTCCGAACGGAATCGTCTGCGAATAGATGTACAGCCCGGTGCGCACCAGGCTGACTTCCAGGATGGCGTCGAAGATGAAGCCGATCACCAGCACCAGCGCGCCCAAACTGATCAGCGGGTGGCGGGAGACGAACGCTTCGGGCCCGCGTTTGGCCTGCAACTTGCGCAGGATCCAGATGCCGGGAAAGTATGGCCCGAAGTAGAACAGGACGTAGCCGAACACGATGAAGGGTTCGACGGTAGGCGACATCATGATCAGCGGCCAGTTCTCCGGCCAGTGCAGCAGCATCGGGTTGTACACCGCGTAGGGCGACCAGTTCATGATCGGGTCCTGCCACACGATCAGCGTGGTGCACAGCACCATCAGCAGCACCGGACTGCCCGGGTTCTTCCGCCAACCGCGGATGAAGGCGACGGTGAACACCACGACGATGATCACGGCGCCCACCTGAGGAATGATCTGCCAGTGGTCGAACGACGTCAGGAACCCCACCGGACGGGGGCGCCCTTCGACGTTCGGATTGGCCACCCGCGGATCGACGTCGGTACGTCCCACCGCGGCGAACAGTCCGAGGAAGCCCAGCCACGCGAGCAGCGCGATGACGCGGCCCCAGTTCGGGCCGGTCTTCGGCTTTGACGGGGCGGTAGTGGTCTCCAGTTCGCCCTGTGTGGTCATTCTCAGTCCTCCCCGAAGCGGTCGACCAAGTGGGAATTGATGCCGTCCGGGTCGAGCGTCCTCGCCACCAGGTAGCCGGATCCCATCCACGCCCGCCGGGTCCACTTACCCAGCGACACACGGGTTCCCGGCGCCCCCGATGCGGCGGGCATCATCTTGACCCGCTCCAGCGCCTCCTTGACGCCGCGCGGGCTGAGCGGATGTGCGTCGGTGAAGGCCCGCACCAGCGTGGCGGCGACGTCGTGGTTAACGACGGACACGCAGTATTCGGGCCGACTGCCGTTGTACCGCTTCGCATACCGGTCCAGCCAGGCCTGGCCAACCGGGTTGTTCTCGTCGTACTGGTCGACTCCGATCCAGCCGAGAAACGCGTTCCACATGATCGGGTTCACCCATGCGTTCTGGAAGGCGGTGGTGGTGAACCGCGGCGGATCCCAACCGACGGCCTCCAGGGCCGGGTTGATGAACACGATGCCGAAGCCGAAGCCCAGGTGCACGATCGCCTGCGCCTTGGCCTCGTGCAGTGTGCTCACGGCCTCGCTGATGTCCTGCGCCGTCTGCGCAATGGCGGCCTCGGCGACGATCCGAATACCCTTGCGCGCACACGCACTTCGCAGGTTCCTCAGGTAGCTTTCGCCGATCAGATTCTGTTCGACCAGCGCGCCGATCTCGTTGAGCCCGCGCTTGGCCACCAGATCCGCCAGGAAGATCGGCTCGTCGGTCATCGAGCCCTGCGGGAAGGCGAACGTCCATTCGCCCAGCCAGTCGTCGGTGCCGGTGACGCTGATGGCGGGCACCTTGAAACGTTCTTCGATGGCTTCGCGCACCGCGACACAGTTGTCGGTGATGTTGGGACCGAAGACGACCAGGCAGCCCTCGTCGACGAGTTCGCCGTACGCGTCGATCACCGCCTTGACCGAACCCTTGGGCAGGCCTTCCACTTCGCGGTAGATCATCTGCACAGGGCGGTCCATCAGACCCTCGGAGTGCGCCTCCTCGAAGACCAGGTCGAAGGTCTGGGTGAAGGACGCCGACAGTTCCTCCGGGAAACCCGGTGGCAGTGTGAAATCCATCAGGTATCCGACCTTGATCGGTTCGGCTGTGCTCTCGTAGGACATCCGGCCTCCGTGGGTGGGCTGCGTCAGTCGGTGGGTGAGTCGGCGGACAGGTAGGCGTCGATCATTTCGAGAAGTCCACGTGTGACGCCTGCGTCGTCGGTGAGCGGGCCTGCGATGGCCGCACGGGCGGCGTCGCGCGGGCTCAACCCCTCGGCGATCAGTTGGCCCGCGGCGATCAGCACACGCGTCGAGGCCACTTCACGCAGGCCACCGGTTTGAAGCCGACGGATGGCCTGTCCGAGCCGGACCAGTTCGGCGGCCCGCTCATGTCCGATACCCGCCTCGTTGACGAGGATCTTCTCCTCGACATCCGGTGTGGGGAAACCGAATTCGATGGCGACCATCCGTTGCCGAGTCGAGTCCTTGAGGTCCTTGAGCACGCTCTGATAGCCGGGGTTGTACGACACCACGAGGCAGAAGCCGGGTGCCGCCTCGAGCGTCTCCCCCAACCGCTCGATCGGCAGTTGCCGTCGGTGGTCGGACAGTGGATGCAGCACCACCGTGGTGTCCTGACGGGCTTCCACCACCTCGTCGAGGTAGCAGATCGCACCGTCGCGCACGGCACGCGTCAGCGGACCGTCGACCCATTCGGTGTCGCCGCCACGCAACAGGAAGCGCCCGACGAGGTCGGCGGTGGTCAGATCGTCGTGACAGGAGACGGTGACAAGCGGGCGGTCCAGATCGTGCGCCATCGCCTCGACGAACCGCGTCTTCCCACAGCCGGTCGGACCCTTCAGCGCGATGGACAACCCCTGCCGGTACGCGGCCTTGAAGACCTGCTCCTCGTTGCCAACTGGCACGTAATACGGGCGCGGCGGCTTCACCGGCATCGCATCCTCTCCGTGGATTCGCTTCCCAGCACAGTAACGCGGAACAGATGTTTGGTTCAAGACTGACCGTCTCATAACACCCTGCGTCGCAGGTCCGCGCTGCGCAGCGCGGCGCGGAACAGCGGCCCGATGACGTCGGCCAGTTGCCGCGGCTTCGGTATCGACGCGTGCGCGGCGCTGCCGAACACCTTGCCCAACTCGCCGCTGTCGGTGGCCGCGCCGATCGTGAGGCACAGGCAACCGATTCCGCGGCGACGGGCCTCGCCAAGCGCGCGTCGCGCGTCGGCGGCGCCGTAGTCACGTTCGTATCCGTGGTCGTAGGCCAACCCGTCGGACAGCACCACCAGCAGCCGGCGCGAGGTGCCCGCCTTTTCGGTGATGATCGCGGTGCCATGACGGATCGCGGCGCCAAGCCGGGAGTACGAGCCTGGCACGAGGCTGCCGAGGCGTTGCATCACGAGTGCGTTGATGTTGTCGTCGAACCGCTTCACCGGCAGCATGTGCACCGCATCCCGGCCCTGTGACTGATAGGCGTACAGCGCGACGCGATCGCCGAGTTCGTGCAGCGCGACCGTCAGGGCAGCAGCGGCTTCTCGCTGCTGTTCGTGCACTGTTTGACCGAAAGTTCCTGCCTCGGAGGATGATCCGGACACGTCGAGCAGCACGAGCACCGCAAGGTCGCGTCGGCGTCGCAGGCTGTCGACGTAGACGGCTTCGTCGGGGGCCGATCCGGCCAGCAACTCGACCCGTGCCTCGACCGCCGCATCGACGTCGATATCGTCACCCTGCGCCTGGCGGTGACAGCGATCCAACCCGATCCCGAGACGGGTCAGCGGACGGCGCAGCGCGTGGACATCGGGGTGCGCCAACGGATGTCCGTCGACCGGAGCATCGACCTCGTTGACCGTGCACCAGTCGCGCTTGTAGCGCCTGCGGTGTACGTCCCACTCGGGATACTTCCTGCCGTCGGCCTCGCTGTCGCCGGTGTCGTCGGCTTCCGTCAGCCTCGAGGTCGAGGTCACGATTCCAGCGCCACGAATGCCGTTGTGCGAACGATGCGTTGGCGTGTCGGCGCCGGGAGGGCCGCTGCCGTTCAGCTGTCTGACCCGGTTCAACATGCCTTGCAACAGTTTTCCGATCGCGCCACCGCCGCCGACCGGACTGGAGAATGGATCCTGGTAGTCGTCGTCCGCGTCGTCGGATTCGTCGTCGAGGTCGGCGAGATCTTTTGTCGGGTTGCGGCGCGCTTGATGTATGGCACCACCGTCTGCTTGCGCGACGCCGGCATGCGCGCCAAGCAGATTGCGGGGCTTGATGACGCCGAAGCTCGCGGGCGGATCGGCGATGTTCTTCCCGCGGGCGAGTTCCAGCGATCCGGCGGGTGAATCGGCCCGCAGCGCGAGGTCGAAATCGATCATCGTTCGGACGGAATACGGCAGCAGGTCGTCGTTCACCGCTAGTGCGCGTTGACCCTCGACCGCGAGGTACCGCCGGGTCAGGGCCCGATGCCTGACCAGTCTGCGCACCACATCAGAGTCCAGTCCCCCGCTCGCGAGCAGGGACGCCTGCACAGTCACCGACTCGAGTTGCGCCCGGGCATCCGCCGCCGCGTCGACGAACACCGTGACGCCGTCGGTCCACGCCGGTTCGCCCGGCGCGGCAGGCGCCACGACGACGGTGCGGCCTGCCAGCGCAGACGCCAGCATCGCCAGCCGCTGCGGGCCGTCATCCTCGTCGACCGTGCCCAGGCCCTGCACCGGCCTCCTTCATCGTTGACCAAATATCTGTTCCAACGTAGAGTCCGGCACCACCGCCCGTCAATCATTGGAGGGGACATGATCGACTTCACCGGGCAGGTTGCTGTCGTCACGGGCGCAGGCCGCGGACTCGGCCGCGAATACGCGCTCGAGTTGGCAAGGCGCGGTGCCTCTGTCGTGGTCAACGACCTCGGTGGCTCAATGGCAGGCGACGGTGCCGACGCGGGCGTCGCCCAACTGGTCGTCGACGAGATCACCGCCGCGGGGGGCACCGCGGTGGCTTCGCACGACTCGGTCGACAGCGCGGCGGGCGGGCAGGCCATCGTGCAGACCGCACTCGATGCGTTCGGCCGCCTCGACGCCGTGGTGAGCAACGCCGGCATCTTCACGAGCGTGCCGTTCGACGAACTGTCCGCGGACGATTGGCGCCGGATGCTGCGGGTGCATCTGGACGGCGGCTTCTATCTATCGCAACCCGCGTACCGGACGATGAAGGCGCAGGGCTACGGCCGCTTCGTGTTCATCGCCTCGTCGGCAGGCATGTTCGGGCAACACCTCGAGGCGCATTACGCCGCGGCGAAGGCCGGCCTGGTGGGGATGACGAACGTGATCGCACTCGAAGGTGAACCGCACGGAATTCTCGCCAACACAGTGCTGCCGTTCGGCATCTCCCGAATGGTGACCGAGACGCTCGGCGACCCTAAAGTGCTCGAGGAAAACGGATTCTTCAAGGCGATCCGACCCGAACTGGTCGCGCCTCTTGTGGTGTATCTGGCCAGCAGCGCCTGTCACTCAAGCCACCAGAACTTCTCGGCGTGCGCAGGCCGGTTCGCGCGGGTGTTCGTCGGTTTGGGCCATGGCTGGCTGGCGGACTCCCACGACGTCCCCACCCCGGACGACATCGCGACGCACATGCGTGAAATCTCTGCGACGCAACCGTTCACCGTTCCCGGCTCCATCTACGAAGAGGTTTTCTCCGTCACCGAGCGCCTTGGGATCCTCGCGTGAACATCGACCAACTCCTGACCTCGACACGGTCGGCACGCAAGAGCCTCGACCTTGACGCCGCGGTGGACCGCGGGGACCTCATGGAGTGCCTGCGGATCGGGATGCAGGCGGCCAACGGTTCCAACCAACAGAGCTGGCGGTGGCTGGTAATCACCGATGAGTCGCGTCGCGCAGAACTCGCTGCGCTCTACCGCGACGCCTACCTGCAGCGGGTTGGCGGCTCCCTGATCGCCGACCAGATCCCCCCGGATATGCCCGGCGCCAAAATCATGTCGTCCACCGAATGGCTGGTGGAAAACATGGCGAACGTGCCTGTGCTGGTGATCCCCTGCTACGAGCCCTATCTGCCACGTGTCGACGGTGACGAGTCGTTTTTCCAGGCCACGGTGTACGGATCGATATTCCCGGCGGTGTGGAACTTCGCGCTGGCCCTCCACTCCCGCGGATACGGAACCTGTGTGACGACACTGCACCTGACGCACGAGAAGACCGTCCGAGACATGCTCCACATCCCCGAGACGTACGTTCAAGGCTGTCTACTTCCCGTAGGCCGGTTGCGGCCCGGCGTGACTTTCACACCCGCCGCCCGTCGGCCCATCGAGGAAGTCGTCGCCTTCGACACCTGGGAAGGCGGCACGCCGTGAACGACGTATGGCAGAACGGGCGGCCGTCGGTCCATGACTCGCGTGCGCAGGCCATCTACCGGCGCATACGGCAACTCGGAGGGGCTGCCAGCATGGCCCGTTCTGGTAGCGTTTAACCAAACATTGGGTCGGTTCGACCAAACCGATGGACGGGAGCCGGGGCTTGAGGGTGCTGTGGGGCGCCGTCGCATGACGCCGAAAGCTGACCTCGCGGCCCACGCCGGGCACTCGTACGATGACGGCACCCGGCGCACCGAAATCCTCCAAACCGCAGCCTCGTTGATCGCCAGTTCCGGGCTGCGCACGTCACTGCAGGAGATCGCGGACGCGGCAGGCATCCTGCCGGGCAGCCTCTATCACCACTTCGAATCCAAGGAGGCCATCCTCGTCGAGTTGCTCCGGCGCTACCACGCCGACCTCGACCGGATCGCCGAGCAGGCGCAGAGCAGGTTGGACGACCCGACCTCGCTGTCCGCCTTCGACCGCATCGTCGACCTCGGTTCGGCGATCGCTCAGTGCGCGGTGACACACGGCGCCGCCATGCAGATGACCTTCTACGAAGGCCCCCGATCCAACCCGGAACTGACGGCACTCGCCCAGCAACGGCCCACCGCCGTGTTACAGGCGATGGTGCAGACGCTGCGCGCCGCCAGGTGGAGCGGCTATCTGCGGCCCGACGTCGAACTGCCGGTGCTGGCGGATCGAATCGTCCAGACCATGCTGCAGGTCGGCCTCGACGTGATCCGCTACAACGCCAGCGCGCCGAAGGCCGCCGCGCTGCTGTGCCGAATCCTGCTGGAGGGCCTGGCCACCGTCCCACCGACCGACGAACAACTCGACTCCTCGAAGGCGTTCGTGGCCGCCGACGAAGTGGTGCAGTCCTGGCACGACACCGACGACGACGCCGACGACAAGGGCGCGCACATCCGCGCGGTGGCTCGCGCGGAGTTCGGTCGTAAGGGCTACGAGGTCACGACGATTCGCGACATCGCCGCCGCGGCGGGGTTGGGCACCGGCACCGTCTACCGACTCATCGGTTCGAAGGAGGAACTGCTCGCCTCGATCATGCAGTCCTTCGGCGAGAAGGTGGCACTTGGCTGGACGAATGTGTTGCGCTCCGATTCATCGGCGATCGAGAAGTTGGACGCGCTGTCCTGGGTGAACACCAACGTGTTGGCTCGATTCGGTGACGAATTCCGTATCCAGCTGGCGTGGATGCGGCAGTCGCCGCCGAACACCCCGAACATCGGCTGGCTGTTCTCCAAACGGGTCAAGCAGATGAAATCCCTGCTGGCTCAGGGCATCAAAGCGGGTGAGATCACCATCGACAGCCCGTCGAACGAAATGCTGTCGCGGTCGGTCATCGGCGTCGGATGGATCCCGGAAAACATCCTGCACGAACTCGGCACGCGGGCGTCGTTGATTCACGTCCGCGACACCTCTCTGCGTGGCGTTGTCGACCGCGGCAGATGACTATCCGATCGTGACGGGTAGCTTTCCCCAGCCACGCACACTCGACGTGTGCGCCATCGCCGCGTTGTCGTAGTCGACCTGCCATTCCGGCCAGCGGGTGAGGATCTCCTCCGTCGCCACCCGCGCCTGCATCCGTGCCAGCGCCGATCCCAGGCAGAAGTGCAGGCCCTGCCCGAACGACAGGTGCGCACCGACGCGGTGGATGTCGAAGCGGTCGGCGTCCGGGAAGTGTCGCTCGTCCCGGTTGGCAGATCCGTTGAGCAACAACATGACCGAGCCTTCTGGGATGGTTTCGCCGCGGCATTGCGTGTCGTGGGCGACGTAGCGGGCCTGCACAGGCGAGGGCGCCTCGTAGCGCAGCACCTCCTCGATGGCCCGGGGTATCAACGCGAAGTCGTCGATCAGTTGGCGGCGTTGGTCGGGGTGTTCGGCCAGCAGTTGGCCGATGAAGCCGATCAGCCGCGTGGTCGTCTCGTTGCCCGCGCCGGCGATCATGCTGGTGTAGGTGAGCACCTCGGTGCGGGTCAACGGCCGAAGTGTGCCGTCGTCTTCGATCTCGGCGTTCAGCAATTGCGTCATCAGGTCGTCCGACGGGTGGTCGGCACGCCAGTCGATGTACTCGGCGAACAGTTGATAGCTGTTCTCGAACGCCTCCGCGGCGACCGTCCGAAACGTTCCGTCCTTCAGCCCGAGCGCCCGACCGGTTGAGTCCCGAATCTGCTCCTGATCGCTCTCGGGAATGCCGAGCAGATAACCGATGGTGCGCATCGGGATCTGCGCACCGAGATCCTCGATGAAATCAAATCGGCCCGAACCGATCAGCGGGTCCAGCGCACGGACGCAGTACTGGCGCACCAGCGGTTCGATCGCCTCCATCCGGCGCGGTGTGAAAACCCTCGAGAGCAGACGCCTGTGCAGGTCATGCAACGGCGGGTCCTCGAACAGGATCACCCCCGGCGGCACCTCGATGCCGCTCATGATCACGTCGATGGTGGTGCCGCGGCCCGAGCGGTAGGTATGGAAGTTCGGAAGTTCGCGGGCAACGTCCTCATAGCGGCTCATGGCATAGAAGTTGAACTTCTCGTTGTGATACAGCGGGGCTTCGTCGCGCATCCGCTTCCACGTCGGATGCGGGTTGTCGTCGATGTCGAAATCGAAAGGGTCGTAATATACCTCGACCGCGTTGGTATCCGTCACATCAGTTCCCTTTCGTCGCGGCTGCGGGAAGGACGACCGCACCGACGCGTTTCCGATACGGCCACGCGAACCTGATCGAATACATTCGCTCCTCCTGGCTCAGTCGAATGCGTAGCGGGGCAACGTGTTCGGCATGTCGAGGCTGCTGAGCAGCCCCGCGGGTGCCTCGACCACGTAGGGGATCGCGTTGACGACGCGCATCGCGGTGGCGGCCATCGCAGCACGGCCCGCCCCGTGGCCCTCGGCCTCGCCGAGGTTCATCGAGCAGTGAATGTCGGGATCCCCCTCGATGTCGACCCGGTACGTGGCATCGAACTCCGAGGACAGCCAGTCGGGTGCGACGTCGCGGGCCATCCTGATGATGTGTTCGACGACGATCGCCTCACGGCCGTTGACCACACCAGCCGCGCGCGTGCACACCGCACCGCACGTCCCAGCTTCGATCGTCCCGAAGGCCACCTCGATGTCCCTGTCGGTGAGACGACGGTCCAGCGACCCGCGCACCTCGTCGACGTGGACTGAAAGCCCGGCGGCCATGAGATGGATCGGTGCACTCCAGGCCATTTCGATGAAGCCCGGGGTCTGCAGCATCGGCTCGAAGTCGAGCGGATGACCGAAACCCATGCCGTTGCGCATCACGTCCGCCACCGGATAGTGGTCGTTCAGCGCCACCTCGGTCACCTTGAGCGTTCGGATCGACTTGGACTGGGTGGTCAGCAGCAGCGCCAACTGATCCGATCCGAAGCCAGGGAACACACCCGATGCGTAGAACGATGCGTTTCCCGCCTGCGCGGCCTCGTCCAACTGGTCACGCCAGGCCGGCGAGTAGAACGCGGGCGGGTACACCAGGCTGGTGGAACTCGTTGACACCACGTTGATTCCGGCTGACAGCAGCCTCAGGTAGTCGGGTATTGCGGCGGCGTCCCGTTCCGGTCCGCTGGCGGCATACACGACGCAATCCGGTTTGGAGGCGATGAGTTGGTCGGCGTCGTTGGTGGCCGTAACGCCGACCGGCGCAGCACCGATCAGTTCGCCTGCGTCCCTGCCGATTTTGTCGGCAGAATGCACCCAGACGCCGACAAGGTCGAGGTCCGGTCGTCGCAGGATCGCGTCCACCGCGATCGACCCGACACCACCGGTCGACCACACCACGGTGCGCAGCGGCGTCACGCGCGCTCGCTCGCCATCACCGCACGTTCGAGGTAGGGCCACGCCACCTCGGGCGGTACACCGCCGCACAGCGGGTGCAGCGGAAGCGGCCAGCCGCCGCGGACGTAGGCGGCCGCCTCGTCGATGGTGAAGATGCGGTACGGCCCCTGCGCCTCACGCAGAGCCGACACGCTGTCCGCACGCGAGATGCTGGCCACCGAGTCGTCGCCGGGCCGGTACGACGCCGCCATCACCGCGTCACGCAGAAGGTAGGGGCCCAGCTCATGCCACGCGGCGTCCACGTCGTCGGCGACGAAAACCACTGTGGGAGCGCCGGAGACGGGGAACTGGGCCGGCCCCGGCGCATTCCCGAAGGTTCGGCACTGCGACTCGTAGTACTCCGAAAGGCCCGGCGCATCCGTCTGCGAGATGAACCCGAGGCCGAACCTCGCCGCCCGCCGCGCCGCCGCCCTGCTGCCTCCGGCGATCAGAATGGCGGGACCGCCGGGTGTCACTGGTGCCGGCGCGACGTGAATTCGCCTGCCGCAGTGGTCGACCGGGTCGCCGCGCAGCAGTCGCAGCAGCAGTGCCAGGGATTCGTCGGCGAGCTTGCCGCGCTGATGCATCTCGATGCCGAAGTGTTCGTACTCTTCGGGGCGGTGGCCGATGCCGAACGCGAAGGAGATGCGGCCGTTGCTGAGGATGTCCAGCACGGCCATCTCCTCGGCGAGTCGAACCGGGTCCCAGAAGGTGATCGGCACGGCGGCCAGCAGGATCGCCAGATGCCTTGTGCGGGCCGCCAAAGCCGCAGCCATCAGATGCGGTGCGGGCAGGTGCCCGTCCTCGGTCGCGTGATGCTCTGACAGCACCGCGATCACCGCGCCTCGCGTCTCGGCCCACGCACACATGTCGACGGCGGCGGCGTAGAGCTCGGTCGCGGCAGTCTGGGACAGCCGCATGTCGAAACGCAGCGTGAACATCAAAGCGCACTCTAACCTAAAATTTGTTCTGGTTTAATAGTGATTGCTTTTATCAGCGCTCGGAGGAGGAGCCATGGCGCAACGCCATCGCGTCGTCGTGTGGGCCACGGGCGGCATCGGATCGATCGCCATCCGCGCCATCCATCAACGGCCGAACCTCGATCTGGTCGGCGTCTGGGTGCATTCCCCCGAAAAGAACGGCAAGGACGCAGGCGAGCTTGCCAACGGTGAGCCGATCGGTCTCGCGGTCACCACCGACGCCGATGCGCTGATCGCGCTGCGACCCGACTGCGTGGTGTATGCGGCCAGCGGACCCGAACGCGACGCGCTCGCGATACCCGACTACGTCAAACTGTTGCGCGCAGGCATCAACGTGGTCACCACCAGCACCACCCGGTTGGTGAATCCGCACGCCTACGAACCCGCCGAATGGCGCGACCAACTCGCCCAGGCCGCCGCGGACGGCCAGGTGTCGCTGTACGCGTCGGGCATCGAACCGGGATTCGCCGCCGACTACCTGCCACTCGTGCTGACGACCCAGTCGTCGCGGATCGAGAAGATCCACGCGTACGAGATCGGCCTGTACGACGACTACGGGGTGCCCGACATCATGAGCGACGCACTCGGATTCGGCCGCCCACTCGACTATCAGCCGTGGATCGGCTTCCCCGGCGCCATCGCAGGCGAGTGGCAGGGCCAGATCCGCATGGTGGCAGACGCCTTGGGCGTGCAGGTGCTTCAGGTGCGCGAGACGTTGGACCGCGCGGTGACGGATCGGACGCTTCAGGTGTCGATGGGCACCGTCGAAGCGGGCACCTGCGGTGCACTGCGCATGCAGGCGATCGGCGTGGTCGACGGACGCGAGGCGATCGTCATCGAACACGTCACCCGGCTCGCACCCGACGTCGCCCCGGACTGGCCCACCCTGCCGGGCGCCCTCGGCTACCGGGTGGTGATCACCGGCCAACCCGACATCGACTGCACGATGACGGCCACCGTGCGCGACCGCAGGAGCGCGGGCATCGAGAGCATGACGTCGGGGGCCGGCGCCATGGTGGCGACCGCGATGCGCGTCGTCAACGCCATCCCGTACGTGGTGGCGGCCCGGCCCGGCCTGCTCAGCTCGGTCGACCTGCCGCTGACCATCCCCAGCGGCGCATTCGGGTGACTATTCGGGCAGCCGCAGTTCGGGCTTCTCGACCTCTTCGATGTTGACGTCCTTGAACGTGATCACCCGCACCTGCTTGACGAAGCGGGCGGGCCGGTACATATCCCACACCCAGGCATCGGCCAGCCGGAGCTCGAAGTAGACCTCGCCGTCGGAGTTGCGTGGCACGAGCTCCACGCTGTTGGCCAGGTAGAACCGCCGCTCGGTCTCAACGACGTAGCTGAACTGCCCGACGATGTCCTTGTATTCGCGGTAGAGCGAGAGCTCCATCTCGGTTTCATATTTCTCGAGATCTTCGGCACTCATCTGCTCAGCTGTCCTTCATATCGATCGAGTCCATTCTCCCCTACCCCAGTTGGCTCTGCTGCTCGGGTTCCCAGTCGAGCGCATCGTCCGGTACCAGCTCGCCTTCGACCGCCACCAGCCGCCGCACGTTGATGAACGAATAGCGGTGTTCGCTGCACGGTCCGAGTTCGGCCAATGCGGCGCTGTGGGCCGGGGTGCTGTAGCCCTTGTGGTCGGCGAATCCATAGCCGGGATGCTCTGATTCCATCTTCACCATCAGCCGGTCCCTGCTCACCTTCGCCAACACGCTGGCCGCCGCGATGCACGCCGCGGCCGCGTCACCACCGACCACCGGCAGCGACGGCATCGGCAGACCGGGTACCCGGAACCCGTCGGAAAGCACATACCCGGGCCGCACCGACAGGCCCGCCACCGCCCTGCGCATGCCCTCGATGTTGGCGACGTGCACTCCGCGTCGGTCGACCTCGACCGACGGGATGAACACCACGTGATACGCCAGCGCGTAGCGGCTAATCAGCGGGAAAAGCCGCTCACGTTCCTTCTCGTTGAGCTTCTTGGAGTCGTCGAGCGCCGATAGGCTCTCCAACCGGTTGGGTCCCAGCACACACGCGGCGACCACCAGCGGGCCCGCGCATGCGCCGCGGCCGACCTCGTCGACACCCGCCACCGGGCCGAGCCCGCCACGGTACAGCGCGGACTCCAGGGTGCGCAGGCCCGAGGACTTCCGGATCACCGTTCGCGGAGGCCATGTCGCCGGCAAGAGCAGGTTCCCCCTAGTGAGCTACTGAGTCTGCGGGTTCACCGCATGGACTCCACCCCACCGCGACGGTGGCCAGGCGATGAACCGTGCCTTTCCAATGACATTGTCCACCGGCACGGTGCCCGGCATCGGGTCGCCCGTGCAGATGAGGCCCTGTTGGGCGGCTTCGGGCGTATTGCCGCAATGCGCACGCGAATCGGCCGAGTGCGTGCGGTTGTCACCCATCACCCACAGCCTGCCCTCCGGCACGTGCACCGGGCCGAATTCGGGACCCAGACACGGATACAGCTTGGGGTCGGCCATCATCGTCGTCGGATCCAGGTACGGCTCGTCGAGCCGCTTGCCGTCGACGGTCAGTCCGGTGTCGGCGCGGCACTGCACGGTCTGCCCGCCCACCGCGATGACCCGTTTGACGAGATCGTTCTCGTCGGGCGGCACAAAACCGACGAACGACAACGCGTTCTGCACCCAGCGCACCGCGGTGTTCTTGGAGCGGATCGACTTGTAGCCGATGTTCCAGTTCGGCGGGCCCTTGAACACGATCACATCGCCGGGCTCCGGCGTGCTGAACCGGTAGGTGACCTTGTCGACCATGATCCGGTCGCCCGTGCAGCCTGTGCAGCCGTGCAGCGTGGGCTCCATCGACTCGGACGGAATCAGGTACGGCCGCGCGACGAACGTCAGCATGACGTAGTAGAGGACCACCGCGATGGTGATCAGGATCGCCGCTTCGCGCAGCGCGCCGCGCTTCTTGGGTTCTTCCGTTGTTTCGTCGGTGACCGATTCGGCGGTCTCGGGCGAAGGATCAGAAGTCAAGTCCTGAGGGTCCGTAGAGTCGGTCACCGCATCAGGGTAGCCAGCACGGCGCTCACCGCCGCGCTCGTCGCTTTCCAAGGATCAGACTCCGATGCGCGAAGTCAGCGCTTCTCCTTGATCTTGGCCTTCTTGCCACGCAGCTCGCGCAGGTAGTACAGCTTGGCGCGGCGCACGTCACCACGGGTGACGACATCGATGTGGTCGATGTTGGGCGAATGCACGGGGAAGGTGCGCTCGACGCCGACGCCGTAGCTTTCCTTGCGCACGGTGAAGGTCTCGCGGACGCCGCCGCCCTGGCGGCGAAGAACGACACCCTTGAACACCTGGATGCGTTCCTTGGAGCCCTCGATGACCTTGACGTGCACGTTGACGGTGTCGCCGGGGCCGAAGTCCGGAATGTCGTCGCGCAGCGACGTCTGATCGACGAAGTCCAGCGTGTTCATCGGAGACACTTCCTTGTTGTTGGCGGCTGCGGACAGTGGGTCACGAGGTGACGCGTCGCCGAGCCGGTCTGTCGGGCCTATCTGGGGCGTCGCGCGGCGGGCAAACTGGGCCTGCGCGGACAACTGCTCAATTGTGCCAGATCGGCGTCGATCCCTGAAATCGTCACGGCCGACCCCCGAAACGCCAAGGCCAACTAACCATACGCTGAGTACGGTCAGCGGCTAGGCTTGACCACCGTCAGGGGGTGACAAATCGGCAAGGAGGACCATGCGAGGGCGGCCGCCGAAACTGGTCACGGCGACCGCAGCTGTCGTCGTTGCGGTCCCCCTGATCGCTGGTTGTGAAGCAAAGGTGTACGGCGACTCCGCCGAGTCCGCGCCGCCGCAACTGACGGTCGTCGCGCCGATGGGCACCAGGGCGCCGCTGCCGGAGTCGCCGCCCGACGAGCCCGCCGCGACGTTCACCGGCCTGGATGACCGCATCCGGCAGGCCACCGCCGAGGCCTCGAAGGCCGGCGCCGACATCACGATCACCGTTCTCGACCGCAACACCGGGCAGATCCTGTCCAACGGCAACGGCGAGGCGATGCCGATCGCGTCGGTGGTCAAGCTGTTCATCGCCGACGACCTCTTGCTGCAGGAGGCTCAGGGCCAGACCCAGCTCTCCCCCGCCGACCGGCAGGCGTTCGACGCGATGCTGCGGTCTTCCGACGACAGCGCCGCCGAGGTCTTCTGGAATCGCAGCGGCGGCAGCGCGATCGTCTCGCGGGTCACCGCGCGCTACGGCTTGGCGTCGACCTCGACGCCGTACAACGGGCGGTGGTTCAACACCACGAGCACGACAGCCGACCTCGTCGAGTACTACGACAAGCTGCTGTCCGGTAAGGGCGGGTTGCCCCCGGAGCGGGCCAACCTCATCATGGCCAACCTGGCAGCGTCGACGCCCACTGCGCCGGACGGCACTCAGCCAGGCGGGATCTATCCGCAGCGGTTCGGGATCCCCGAGGGGCTGTTCGCCGAGCCGGTGGCCGTCAAGCAGGGCTGGTTCTGCTGTTGGAACGGCGCCAATTGGGTGCACTGGTCGACCGGCGTGGTCGGACCCGACCGTCGGTACGTGATGGCCATCGCCTCGATGCAGCCCGTCGACGACGTCACCGCGCGCAACACGATCACCCAGGCCGTCAAGACGATGTTCCCGGGCGGCCGGATCTAGTTGTACTGACCTGAGAGGTTAGGTACACGGCTGGCTGGTGGTTGACCCCCGAGTGCTGTGTGGCCGCGGTGGTGATTGTAGTTGTGCAGCCACCGTGGGTACTCCTGGCAGCGCTGTTCGTCGCTGGTGTACAACCGGGCGTAGGCCCACTCATCGGCGAGGGTCCGGTGGAATCGCTCCACCTTCCCGTTGGTCTGCGGCCGATACGGCCGTGTGCGGCGATGCTCGATGTCGTCGCCCAGCGCCTTGCGGAAGGCGTGTGACCGGTAGCAGGATCCGTTGTCGGTCAACACCTTTTGAACAATGATTCCTTGCTCGATGAACCATGCGTTGGCGCGTCCCCAGAACTCGGACGCGGTCTCCTTGCGTTCGTCGGCCAGCATCTCGGAGTAGGCCAGCCGCGAATGCGCGTCCAGAGCCGTGTGCAGGAAGTGGTAGCCCCGCACCGGATTGCGGTACTTACTGCGCCGTCCCGAACTCTTATCGGCTTGCGTGTTGTGCTTACCTGCCTGCCGGCCCAGCATGCGCCAACCGCCGCCGGCGGGGATCTTGCCCAGCTTCTTGACATCGACGTGCACGAGATCACCACATGCGGCCGATTCCATGCGCCGCACCACGCGCCCGGTCGCGCGGTCGAGCCAACGCAGTTTGGCAATGCCGTAACGGCGCAGCACGTTGTGCACCGTGGAGACGTTCAACCGCAGCAGGTAGGCGATCCGGGCCGGCCCCCACCGTCGGGTGACACGCACCCCGATGACGCGCCGCTCTGTCCGTACCGGCGTGCGATTGGGGCTGTGATGCGGCCGTGAGCTGCGGTCGGCCATCCCGGCCTCGCCCAGCTCGAGATAGCGATCCACCCACCGACAGACGGTGGTCACCGACACCTGGAAGCGTTCAGCCGCGCGACGACGCGACCACCCGTCATCGACGACGCATTGAGCCAGCCGCAGACGACCGGTTTCGGACAGAGGGGCATTACGGTGAACCACGAAGACCTCCGAGATCGGTGAGCGTTCCTAGACAGCTCGCACTCCACTCGGAGGTCTTCGTCTTGTCACCTCACCACGCCGTCACCAACGTCCGTGGTCAGTACATCTAGTCCAGCAGGTCGGGGCGGCGCTCCCGCGTCCGCTGCAGTCCCTGCTCGTGGCGCCACGCCGCGATCTTCGCGTGGTCACCCGACAGCAGCACCTCGGGCACGTCAAGGCCGCGCCAACTCGGCGGCCTGGTGTAGCTCGGCCCCTCCAGCAACCCGTTCGAATGCGAATCCTGTTGGTGCGACGCGGGATTGCCGAGCACGTCGGGCAGCAGGCGCACCACCGCCTCGATCATCACGAGCGTGGCCGATTCACCGCCAGGCAGCACGTAGTCGCCGATCGACACCTCCTCGACACGCATCCGGCGTGCCGCGTCGTCGATGACCCGCTGGTCGATGCCCTCGTATCGGCCGCATGCGAACACCAGATGCTTCTCCGTGCTCCAGCGGTGCGCGTCGGCCTGTGTGAACAGTCGTCCCGCCGGGGTCGGAACGATCAACAGCGTTTCGTCCGAACAGATTTCGTCCAGCGCCTCGCCCCACACCGGTGCCTTCATCACCATGCCTGGACCGCCGCCGTACGGCGAGTCGTCGACGGACTTGTGCACGTCGTGTGTCCACCGGCGCAGATCGTGTACCGCGACGTCGACGATGCCCGCCTCAATCGCCTTGCCGGGCAACGACTGTCGCAGCGGATCCAGATAACCCGGGAAGATCGTGACGACGTCAATTCGCATGTCAGCCCAGCTCCAGCAGGCCCTCGGGCGGGTCGATCACGATCGTCTGGTCGGCCAGCGACACCGACGTCACGATGGCGCTGACGAACGGCACCAGCACCTCACCGTCGTCGTTTCGCACCGACAGCAATTCGCCTGCCGCGGTGTGCAATACCTCTGCCACCGAGCCGACGGCCACGCCTGCGGTGGTCACCACGTGCAGCCCTTCGAGTTGGTGGTCGTAGAACTCGTCGGGATCGTCGATCGGCGGCAGGTCGGCGGAGTCGACGAGAAATACGGTGCCCCGCAAGGAATCCGCGGTATCGCGATCGGTCACCCCGGCCAGCCGCACCAGCAGCCGTCCGGCGTGGTCGCGGACCGACTCGATGACGTACCGGCTTTCGCGACCACCGCGAGATGGCCTGCCGCGCAGCGTCGAACCAGGCGCGAAGCGGGTATCGGGGTCGTCGGTGCGAATCTCGACGACCACTTCGCCGGTGACGCCGTGCGCTTTGACGACCCGCCCGACTACCAGGTCCATACGACCCTTACTGGTCGGTGTCCACCACGTCGACGCGGATGCCTCGGCCGCCGATCCCGGCGACCAGCGTGCGCAGCGCGGTCGCGGTGCGACCACCGCGGCCGATGACCTTGCCGAGGTCGTCGGGATGCACATGCACCTCGACGGTGCGGCCGCGACGACTGGTCACCATGTCGACCCGGACATCGTCGGGATTGTCGACGATCCCGCGGACCAGATGCTCGACGGCGTCAACGACGACAGAGCTCATGGCCGCGGTCAGCTTTCGGTGGTCTCAGCGGCAGCCTCGGCCGGCGCCTCAGCCTCAGCGGGGGCCTCAGCCTCAGCGGCCTCGGCCTTCTCGGCGGCCTTCTTGGCCGGAGCCTTTTTCTTCTTGGGCGTGGTGGCCTCGGTGGACGGTCCGCCCTCAGCCTCGGCGAGCGCGGCGTTGAACAGATCCAACTTGGACGGCTTGGGCTCCTTGACCTTCAGCGTGCCCTCCGCGCCGGGCAGACCCTTGAACTTCTGCCAGTCGCCGGTGATCTTCAGCAGCTGCAACACCGGTTCGGTGGGCTGGGCGCCGACGCCGAGCCAGTACTGGGCCCGCTCCGAGTTGATCTCGATCAGGCTCGGCTCTTCCTTCGGGTGGTAGCGGCCGATGATCTCGATGGCGCGGCCATCGCGGCGGGTGCGCGCGTCGGCGACGGCGATGCGGTACTGGGGGTTGCGGATCTTGCCAAGCCGGGTGAGCTTGATCTTGACAGCCATGATGAAACGATCTCCTGTGGTTGCCACGCTGCAATTCGGCGATCGCGGGCGGGATGCCCGGATCCGGTTTTGCCTTACGTGTGTGACCGCCATGCAGCCGTAGTCGCATGGCAGACAGCCGCTCATTGTGCCAGAACAGCCGCTCCCAGCGGAAATCGTGTCACGCTTCGGCTATGGACGATGCCACCGCCCTGATGGAGATCGAGGCGATCAAGCAGTTGAAGGCGCGGTGCTGCCGCTACCTGGACACCAAGGACTGGACGCGAAGACATCTTCAACGTGTTCGTCTCCGTGTATCTGTCGGATCCGATCAAGAGGGCGATGCACCGAGTGCTGAGATGACAAACCATGACGTCCTTACATGAGCGAATGTTGGCGGTGGTGGCCGGACAGTTGGGCCGCCCACACGGCATCCTGAGTCCGTTCGTCGCGCGATCGCTCAACCGCGGCAATTCGAAAGCCATCGCCGCGGCTGTGGATGCGGCCGAGATCCAGCGCGGAAACGTCGCCGCGGACATCGGTTTCGGCGGCGGCGCCGGCCTGCAACTGTTGTTGACCGCAGTCGGCGAGGACGGCGTCGTGCACGGTATCGAGATCGCCGACGACATGTTGCGCAGAGCCAGGTCGGCGTTCGGCGGTGACAGTCGGCTGCGGTTGGCGCACGGGTCGCTGATCGAGCTTCCGCTCGAGGACGGTGTCCTCGACGCGCTGATCACCGTCAACACCGTGTACTTCATCTCCGAGCTCGACGTGGCGTGCGCCGAGCTCGCCCGTGTACTGAGGCCCGGTGGCCGCGCGGTGGTCGGCATCGGTGATCCGGACGTGATGGCGCGACTACCGTTCGTCAAGCACGGGTTCACCATCCGCCCAGTCGCCGAAATCGCCGCGGCACTTGCAGAATCAGGCCTGCAGGTCGAGGAGCGCCGGATCGAGGACAAGCCAATACCGCGCTATCTGCTCATCGGCAGGCGACCCACCTAGGAACACCGACCCGCGGTCCCATGGCCGAAATCGACACCAGGGTCGTGGCTGACACCGGAATGCCCGATTCCACAGCCGTGATGTCGAAAGCGGCCCTAGCACGCCAGAGGGGTGACTAGACCACGTTGTCGAAGCACTTCTCCTCGACGCGCCGGCTCATGCGCCAGCCCTGGGGGGTGCGGACGAAGTCGTCGACGTACCACAGCCCGCAGAACATCACCTGATTGTTGTCTCCCGCGAACACCATCGGGTTGAAGCAGAAGGTGCGCGAGGACGCGGTATCACCGGAGATGCGCACGTCGAAGTTGCCGAGCATGTGCGCATGCGAGGCGAAGATCTTCGGCAGCGTGTCCGCCAGCCACGCCTTCACCTCGGGGAAATGACCGTCGATGCCGCCCATCGCCCGGTAGTCGATGTAGGCGTCCGGGGTGAACACCCGGTCGAGATCGTCGAAGCGTCGGCTGTCGATCGCCGTCGAATAATCGATCAGCAACTGCTGGATCTCGAACCGGTCCGAGATCTCCTCCAGGCTCAGCATGCGTCGATTGAACACGATGAAGCGGCCCGGTTAGGCTGCAGACTCCATGGGGAGATTCGTCACGGCGCTGGCCGCCTGCCTGAGTCTGGTCACGCTGTCGGTCATGCCGGTTGCCGCGGCCGACGCGGACATCCAACCGGTGGGCAGCGTGCCGATCCCCGACGGTCCCGCGCCTGCCTGGATCGTGGCCGACATGGACACCGGACAGGTGCTGGCAGGCCGCGACATGGACGTCGCGCACCCGCCCGCGAGCACGATCAAGACGCTGCTGGCGCTGACCGCGCTGGAGGAGTTGCCCAACCTCGAGGCGACGGTGGTCGGCACCGCGGCCGACACGCAGGTCGAGTGCAACTGCGTGGGCATCAAGCCGGGCGGCACCTACACGGCGCGCCAACTGCTCGACGCGGTGCTGCTGGCGTCGGGTAACGACGCCGCCAACGCGCTGGCCGACATGATCGGCGGTTACGACGCGGCCGTCGCGAAGATGAACGCCAAGGCCGCGTCGCTCGGCGCGGTGAACACCCACGCCACGACACCGTCCGGGTTGGACGGGCCCGCCGGATCGGGTGCCACCACCCCGCGTGACCTTGCGATCATCTTCCGCGCCGCGATGGCCAACCCGACGTTCGCTCAGATCACTGCGCAGCCGACGGCGATGTTCCCCTCCGGTGCGGGCGACAAGCAACTGGTCAACGAGGACGAACTGCTGCACCGCTACCCCGGCGCGATCGGCGGAAAGACCGGGTTCACCGATGCGGCCAAGAAGACGTTCGTCGCGGCCGCCGACCGCGGCGGTCGACGACTGGTGATCGCGATGATGTACGGGCTGATCAAAGAAGGCGGTCCGACGTATTGGGATCAAGCGTCGTGGCTTCTGGACTGGGGCTTCGCCCAGAGCCCAGGCGCAGGCATCGGCACGCTTTGAGTTGCGCAATCGCAACGCATCCGAGACCTCACCGGCGAACGAGCTGAGTACGCTCGGCGGCCGTGCGAAAGTTATTGGCCGCGTGGAGCATCGCGCTGTCCGCGGCCGTACTGGTCGCCGCCCCGGCAGCCTCTGAGCCGGGTATCCAACCGGCAGGCGCGGTCGATCTTCCCCAGGGACCCGCGCAGGCATGGCTGCTGGCCGACCTCGACAACGGTCGAATCCTGGCCTCCCGCAACCCATATCAGCCGCACGCACCGGCCAGCACCATCAAGGCGTTGCTCGCGATGGTGGTGCTGGACCAGCTCCCGCTCAACGCGGTGATCACTGCGGCGCCCGCGAACACCGACGTGGAGTGTTCGTGCGTCGGGGTCAAGGCGGGCAGGCCGTACACCGTGCGGCAGTTGCTCGACGGCCTGCTGCTGGTGTCGGGCAACGACGCCGCCAACACGCTCGCCGAGGGCCTCGGCGGCTACCAGTCCGCCGTTGCGCGGATGAACGCCAAGGCCGCCGCGCTGGGCGCTCGGAACACGGACGCATCCTCGCCGTCGGGCCTCGACGGCCCGGGGATGGAGTCGATCACGACGCCGTACGACCTGGCCCTCATCTACCGCGCCGCCCTGCGCTATCCGGCCTTCGCCGCGATCGTGCGTCAACCGTCGTCGCTGTTCCCGACCGACGACGGGCCGAAGACCATCGCCAACCAGAACCAGTTGCTCAAGCGCTACCCCGGCACCCTCGTTGGCAAGACCGGGTTCACCAACCTCGCGCAACAGACGTTCGTCGGGGCCGCCCAGCGCAACGGCCACCGTCTCGTCGTCGTGCAGATGTACGGCGACGGCGACATGTACGGCCAGGCGATCGGCCTGCTGGATTGGGGCTTCAGCCAATACCGGTGAGCGTTAGAAAACGCGGCCCCGCAGGATGACGCGGGCGGGATTGTTGATCACTTCGGCGCCGGAGCGCGGATCGTCGTCGTAACACACCAGATCGGCCGACGCGCCGTGCTGAATTCCGGGACGCCCCAACCACTCTCGAGCTGTCCAGCATGCGGCGCCCAGCGCCTCGGTCGGGCTCATCCCGATGCGCTTGAGCGCCTCGATCTCGTCCGCGATCCGGCCGTGCGCCACCGTGCTGCCTGCGTCGGTGCCCGCGTAGATCGGAATCCCTGCGTCAAGCGCGGCGCTGGTCCGCGGATAGCAACTGGCGTAGAGGTCGCGCATGTGCCGAGCGTAGGTCGGGTACTTCTGCGCCGCGGCGGCGATGCCGGGGAAGTTCTCGACGTTGATCAGCGTCGGCACCAGCGCGGTGCCGTGCTCGACCATCAACTCGATGGTTTCGTCGGTCAGTCCGGTGCCGTGCTCGATGCAGTCGATGCCCGCGTTGATCAGGCCGGGCAGCGCGTCCTCGCTGAACACGTGGGCGGTGACCCTGGCGCCGTTGTCGTGGGCGGCGTCGATTGCCTGCTTGAGGATGTCGTCGGACCACAGCGGCGCCAGGTCGCCGGTCTCCCGGTCGATCCAGTCGCCCACCAGCTTGACCCAGCCGTCGCCCCAGCGGGCCTGCTCGGCGACCGCGTCGGGCAACTGCGATTCGTCCTCCAACTCGAGGGCGAATCCGCGCTGATAGCGCTTCGGCGTGGCCAGGTGCCTGCCGGCACGGATGATGCGGGGCAGGTCGTCGCGGTCGTCGAAGCCGCGGGTGTCGGTCGGCGACCCGGCGTCACGCAGCAGCAGCGCGCCGACGTCACGTTCGGTCTCGGCATGCGCGACGGCCTCGTCCAGCGGGACCTCGCCGTCCTGGCCCAGGCCGACGTGGCAGTGCGCGTCGACCAGCCCGGGCAGCACCCATCCACCAGCCCCGTCAGCACCGAAGATGGTCTCCGCGTCACTGACCGGTTCGGCGCTCAATACGCCGTCGACGATCCACCACTCGACCGGCTCCCCGTCCGGGAGCCCGCGGCCGCGCACATGTAGCCGCACGCTAGGTGGTTGACCAGTTCGGCGGACGCTTCTCGATGAAAGCCTGCACGCCTTCCAGCGCGCTCGGGTCCATCATGTTGCAGGCCATCGTCGCACCGGCATCCTCATACGCAGACTCGATCGTTTCTTCACGTTGGCGGTAGAACAGGCTCTTACCCAGCGCGAGCGCGACGCGCGGCTTCGCGACGATTCGCGTGACCAGTGCCTCGATTTCATCGTCGAGCGCGTCGGGCGTCACGACACGGTTCACCAGACCCTTCGCGCAGGCCTCCTCGGCCGAGATGAAGTCGCCGGTGACCAGCATCTCGAAGGCGGCCTTGGCCGGCACGTTGCGGGACAACGCGACGCCCGGCGTCGAACAGAACAATCCGACGTCGACGCCGTTGACGGCGAAGCGCGCGTCGCTGCTCGCGATCGCCAGATCGCACATGGCGACGAGCTGGCAGCCCGCTGCGGTGGCAAGACCTTGCACCCTGGCGATCACCGGCACCGGTAGGCGACGGATCCCGAGCATCACGGCCGAGCACTGCGCGAACAGCCGCTGGTAGTACTCGAGCGACGGCTCGGCGCGCATTTCCTTCAGGTCGTGGCCTGCGCTGAAGGCCCGGCCTGACGCGCCGAGCACCACGGCTCGTACCGACTCGTCGTCGGCGAGCCCGTCGAAAGCCTCACCGAGCGCCGCGAGCATCGACTCCGACAGCGCGTTGAGAGCCTTCGGCCGATTGAGCGTCAGCGTGACGACGCCGCGCTCGTCGCGGTGCTGCAGCAACAATGCGTCGTCCATCGCGATGACCTCGCCCGCACTCAGTTCTTCGGGAACTTCAACTTCGACAGGTCGATGTCGGCAAGACCCGGCGGCAGCTCGTCGAGACCCTTGGGCATGTTCGACAGGTCGGGGAACCCGGCAGGCATGCCTGCGGCGCCCAACGGATTGCGCGCCTTCGGCGGCGTCGGACCACCCACCTTTTTGCGGCCCTTTTGCCCCTTCTTCTTGTTCTTCGCCGCCTTACGCGAAGAACCCTTGCGGCCGAACGGCATTCCCATCTGACCGGCCATCTGCGACATCATCTTGCGCGCTTCGAAGAACCGGTCGACGAGCTGGTTGACCTCCGACACGGTGACGCCGGATCCGTTGGCGATGCGCAGCCGACGGGAGGCGTTGATGATCTTCGGGTCGGCACGCTCGGCGGGCGTCATCCCGCGGATGATCGCCTGCACCCGGTCGAGTTGGCTGTCGTCGACCGCGGCCAGCGCATCCTTCATCTGGCCCGCTCCTGGCAGCATGCCGAGCAGGTTGCCGATCGGGCCCATCTTGCGGATCGCGAGCATCTGCTCGAGGAAGTCTTCGAGGGTCAGCTCGCCCGAGCCGATCTTGGCCGCGGCCTCCTCGGCTTTCTGCGCGTCGAAATGCTGTTCGGCCTGCTCGATCAGGGTGAGCACGTCGCCCATGCCCAGGATGCGGCTGGCCATCCGATCGGGGTGGAAGACGTCGAAGTCCTCGAGCTTCTCGCCCGCGGACGCGAACAGGATGGGCACCCCGGTGATGTCGCGCACCGACAACGCGGCGCCACCGCGGGCGTCGCCGTCGAGCTTGGTCAGCACCACGCCGGTGAAGCCGACGCCTTCGCGGAACGCCTCTGCCGTGGTGACGGCGTCCTGGCCGATCATGGCGTCGAGCACGAAGATCACTTCGTCGGGGTCGACGGCGTCGCGGATGGCGGCGGCCTGGCTCATCAGCTCGTCGTCGATGCCCAACCGGCCCGCGGTATCGATGATGACGACGTCGAAAAGCTTGGCCTTGGCCTCGGCCAGGCCCGCGGCAGCCACCGCCACCGGATCGCCGTGGCCGGCCGCTTCGGAGCCCTCCGTCGACACCCCGGGATGCGGTGCGAACACCTGAACACCGGCGCGCTCACCGACGATCTGCAGCTGGTTGACCGCGCCGGGCCGCTGCAGGTCGCACGCCACGAGCAGCGGCGTATTTCCTTGGTCCCGTAGCCATTTCGCCAGCTTGCCGGCCAGCGTGGTCTTACCGGAACCTTGCAGACCGGCGAGCATGATCACCGTCGGCGGCGTCTTCGCGAACGCGAGTTGACGGGTCTCGCCGCCGAGGATGCCGATCAGCTCGTCGTTGACGATCTTGACGACCTGCTGGGCCGGGTTCAGCGCACCGGAGACCTCGGCGCCCTTGGCGCGGTCTTTGATGCGGGCCACGAACGCGCGCACCACAGGCAGCGAGACGTCGGCCTCGAGCAGCGCCAGCCGGATCTCTCTGGTGGTCGCGTCGATGTCGGCGTCGGTCAGCCTGCCCTTGCCACGCAGCCCCTGCAGGGCGCCGGTCAACCGGTCGGACAGCGATTCAAACACGCTGTCAAGCCTAACTGGCTTCCGATACCGGTTTCGCCGGCGCCGGTGCCGGCAGCACCGCGTAGAGGTCCCGCTCCAGTTCCTCGCGCATCGAGCCCGCAACGGTGATCGCGAAGACGTCGACCACCGACGAGCCCAGCGTGGTCACCTTCGCCCATGCGATGTCGACCCCGTCGCGCTCGAAGATCGCGGTCAACCTCGCCAGCAGCCCGGCCCGGTCGGTGGCACGGATCTGCACAACCGACTCCCCCGCCTGCGGGCCGTCGGACCACAGGATCTTCGGCGGCGCGGTCGCATGGTTGATCGGCACCGCGTCGGGCACCTGTCCCGCCCGGGTGGTGCCGTGCTGCACCGCGTCCCTGTCCCGCTTGTCCAAGGACGCCAGCACGTCGAGTTCACCCTCCAACGCCAGGATGAACTGCTGGCGCAACAGTTCGGCGGCGGGCGGCGAACCGAAATGCGGTGACACCACGAACGTGTTGATCGCCGAACCCTCGTGCCCGTTCACCGACGCGGAGTGCACGCGAAGCGAATTGAGCGCCAGCACACCCGCGGCCTTCGACAGCAGACCCCGGACATCCGGCGCGACCATCGTCAGGTTGTAGATGTGCGGGCTGTCGCCTGGCGTCATCTCGACGTGCACGCCGCCGTCGGCGGCCAGCGAAATGAACCGCGGCTCAATGGGATCCGGCGTTGGCAGCGGTTCGCCCGCCATCACCATCCGGCAGCGCCGAACCAGATCGCCGATCAGCGACGCCTTCCAGTCGCCCCACACACCGGGTCCGGTGGCAAGCGAATCCGCCTCGGCAAGTACGTGCAGGAGTTCCAGCAACACCGGGTCGCCGTCGAGCGCCTCCACCACGGCCTCGATGGTCTTCGGATCCTGTAGGTCTCGCCGCGTCGCGGTGTGGGGAAGCAACAGGTGGTGGCGCACCACCTTCGACAGCAGTTCGACATCAGACGGCCACAGCCCCAGCCTGGTGCCGATCTGCGTGGCCAGTTCGGCACCGATGATGCTGTGGTCCCCGCCGCGACCCTTACCGATGTCGTGGCACAGCGCGCCGAGCACCAACATATCCGGCCTCGACACCCGGGTGGTGAAAGCGCTTGCCCGCGAGACTGTTTCGACCAGATGACGGTCGACAGTCCAGATGTGCACCACGTCGCGGGGCGGCAGGTCACGCACAGCACCCCACTCCGGGAAGAGCCTGCCCCACAACCCGGTTCGGTCCAGCGCCTCGATGGTAGCCACCGCGTTCGGGCCCGCGGCCAGCATCACCAGCAGATCCTTGAGCGCCTGCCTCGGCCACGGCGTGCGCAACTCCGGCGCGGTCTCGGTGAGCCGAGCCAGCGTCGACGCCGCGATCGGCAGCCCGGTCGTCGCCGATGCGGCGGCGACCCGCAGGATCAGGCCGGGATCGCGCTCCGGGCGCGCGTCGCGGGCCAGGATGACCTCGCCCGCGTACTCGATCACTCCCTCGTCGAGCGGACGGCGCACCGGACGCTTGAACGCCGCCAACCCGCGGCGCGGCAACGCATTCGCGGCCGTGCGCAACCCCGCGTCGACGTAGTAGCTGACGGTGCGCGCGGCATCAGACAGTGTGCGCGCCAAGTCGAATCGGTCCCCGATGTGCAGCGCGGCGCCGATCTCGTCGGCATGCTGGGCCAACAGCAGTTCGCGACCGCGACCGGATACCCGGTGCAGTTCGGTGCGCACGTTGAGCAGCGCGAGATGCGCCTCGCCCAGCGTGCCCGTCGGTGAGGCCAGCGAGCGACTGGGATACACGTCAGCGAGTTGCGCGATGGCCAGCGCGTTGAGCAGTTGCACGTCGCGCAGACCACCGCGGCCACATTTGAGGTCGGGCTCGGCGCGGTGGGCAATCTGCCCACTGCGTTCCCACCGTTGCTCGGTGTGGGCGACGAGTTCGTCGAAACGCGAGGCGATTCCCGTGCGCCACTGCCGACGGGCCCCGCTGATCAACAGCGACGACAGGTCCGAGTCGCCCGCGATGTGGCGCGCCTCCAGCATCGCGAGGCCCGCGGAGATGTCCTCGCCCGCGACCTTCAGCGCCTCGGGCACCGTGCGCACACTGTGGTCGATGCGAATGTTGGCGTCCCAGAACGGATACCACAACAGCTCGGCGACCTGGCTGACGGTTTCGCGCGGCATGTTGTCGTGCAGCAGCATCAGGTCGAGGTCGGAGAACGGCAACAATTCGCCGCGGCCGAGCCCGCCCGTCGCGACGATCGCGAACCCGCTCGTTGCGGTGATCCCGATCTCGGTGGCCTTGGTGGTCAGCCAGAAATCGTGCAGGTCCAACAGGGCGTCACGGAGTGCGGCCGAATCGAGTTGCCGCGCTTTACCGGAGAGCAGCTTCTCGCAGGCGGCCACCAGATCGGTCGCCGGACGAGACGAGCCCGCCGCCGGTGCCACCCATCTGGGCGCACCGGCGGCGGGACCTGGTGTCTGACTTGCCATTTAGAGTCCTCTCCCGGCTTTACCCATCAACGCTCACGGTGTAGTTCCGGGAGACGACGACTCATTTCACATGCGGCTCAAAGGGCGTCGGCCCCCCGCTCCCCGGTGCGCACCCGGACCACGGTGTCGACGGGGCTGACCCACACCTTGCCGTCACCGATCTTCCCGGTCCGAGCGGCTTGGACGATGACGTCCACCACCTTGTCGACGGCGGAGTCGTCGACGACGACCTCGACCCGCACCTTTGGCACGAAGTCGACCGAGTACTCGGCGCCGCGGTACACCTCGGTGTGACCCTTCTGGCGGCCGTAGCCCTGAACCTCGCTGACGGTCATTCCGAGAATACCCGTCTGTTCGAGGCCGGTCTTGACGTCTTCAAGCGTGAACGGTTTGACGATCGCAGTAATCAGCTTCATGTTCCTCATCCCTCCGCGCCGTGACGGGCCAGTACCGAGCTGCCACCACTGACCGCGGCGAGGTCGTATCCGGTTTCCGCGTGTTCGGCCTCATCGATGCCTGACGACTCGTCCTCCTCGCTAATCCGCAGCCCGATGGTGTATTTCACGATCAAGGCCACGATAGCGGTACCCACGGCGGAATAGAGCAGAACCGCCCCGGCACCGACGGCCTGACGCCACAACTGGTCGAAACCGCCGCCGTAGAACAGGCCCTTCACCGCCGCGGGTGCCTCAGCCGTCGCGACCAGACCCACCAGCAGTGTGCCGACCAGACCACCAACCAGGTGCACGCCGACCACGTCGAGCGAATCGTCATATCCCAGTTTGTATTTCAGGCCGACGGCCAGCGCGCAGATCACACCTGCGCACAACCCGACCACGATCGCACCGACCACGTTGACCGACGAGCAGGACGGCGTGATCGCGACGAGGCCCGCCACGATGCCGGACGCGGCGCCCAGCGAGGTGGCCTTGCCGTCACGGATGCGCTCGGTGAGCAGCCAGCCAAGCATCGCCGTCCCTGTCGCGATGGTGGTAGTGATGAACGTCGCCCCGGCAATGCCGTTCGAGCCGACGGCCGAACCGGCGTTGAAGCCGTACCAGCCGAACCACAGCAGACCGGCGCCCAACATCACGAACGGCAGGTTGTGCGGCCGCATCGGCGTCTTCGGCCAGCCGAGGCGCTTGCCGAGGATGATGGCGAGCACCAGGCCGGCGGTGCCGGAGTTGATGTGCACCGCGGTACCACCCGCGAAGTCAACTGCTTTGAGCTTGTTGGCAATCCAGCCACCGTGCTCGGCGGTGGAGCCGTCGAACGCGAACACCCAGTGCGCCACCGGGAAGTACACCACCGTGACCCACAGCGCCACGAACAACAGCCAGCCGCCGAACTTCATCCGGTCGGCCACCGCGCCGGAGACCAGCGCGACCGTGATGATCGCGAACATCAACTGGAACGCGACGAAGACGGTCTGCGGGATGGTCCCTGCCAGCGGAATCGACACGGCGGGATCAGCAGAGTCCAACTGCAGGTAGGTGCCGCCGATCAGGCCCTTGAGACCCCAGTACTGGGTCGGGTTGCCGAACAGGTTGGCGACGTCGTTGCCGAAGGCCACCGAGTACCCGTACAGCGACCACAACACCGTGACGACACCCATGGCGCTGACGCTCATCATGATCATGTTGAGGACGCCTCGTGCTCGGACCATGCCTCCGTAAAAGAAGGCCAGTCCCGGCGTCATCAGCAAGACAAGCGCTGCGCTTGCCAGCATCCATGCGGTATCACCGGTGTCCGGTATACCGAGGATCGGAAATCCATCCACTCGCAGTTCCCTCCTTCGACATGCCACGGCCGCAACGTTTTTTGCGACCGTTGACCTGGTCCAAGACTTTGCTGAGTGGTTGTTTCGTTTAAGACGCCGCGGTGTTTCGCTCGTGTGAACGGATTGGCCGACGACGTTTCACCGGTGTTACGTCGTGCGGTTTTCGCGGCTGCGCGTTAACCGAGCAGCGCGTCGACGAAGGCGGCGGGCTCGAAAGGAGCAAGATCGTCGGGGCCTTCGCCGAGACCGACGAGTTTGACGGGCACGCCCAATTCCTGCTGCACGCGGAACACGATGCCGCCCTTGGCGGTGCCGTCGAGTTTGGTCAGCACCACGCCGGTGATGTCGACGACTTCGGCAAACACCCGCGCCTGCGGCAGGCTGTTCTGGCCGATCGTCGCGTCGAGCACCAGCAGCACCTCGTCGACCTCTGCTCGCTTACCCACGACGCGCTTGACCTTGCCCAGTTCGTCCATCAGACCGGTCTTGGTGTGCAGCCGGCCCGCGGTGTCGATGACGACGACGTCCGCGCCGGTGTCGATGCCCTTGTCGACGGCGTCGAACGCCACCGACGCGGGATCGGCGCCCTCGGCGCCGCGCACCACCTCCGCACCCACCCGGGAAGCCCAGGTCTGCAGCTGATCGGCCGCCGCCGCGCGGAACGTGTCGGCGGCGCCGAGCACCACGCGGCGGCCGTCGGCGACCAGCACACGGGCCAGCTTGCCGACCGTCGTCGTCTTGCCCGTGCCGTTGACGCCGACGACCAGCAGTACCGACGGCTTGTTGTGGTGCGGCAGCGCCTTGATCGACCGGTCCAGCTGCGGCTGGAGCTGTTCGATGAGGACCTCGCGCACGACGGCCTTGGCGTCGGCCTCGGTGCGTACCCGGCTGCTGGCCATCCGCGACCGCAGGGCCGACACCACCGATTCGGTGACGACGGGCCCCAGGTCCGCGATCAGCAGGGTGTCCTCGACGGCCTCCCAGGACTCCTCGTCGAGGTCGCCGCCGCCGAGCAGGCCGAGCATGCCGCGGCCCAGCGTGTTCTGCGACTTGGCGAGCCGACCGCGCAGCCGGTCCAGGCGCCCGTCAATCGGGGCGATCTCCTCGGCCGGGGCGGGGGCAGGCTCGGCGGGCGCTACCGGCTCTACGGCCGGCTCAGGCAGCTTGACGTCGGCGATGGGCCGCTTCGGCGCATCCCGCGGAACGGTGGCATCATCGCCGACGGCGGGCAAGCCGCTGGTGTCGATGCGCTCGGCAGGCTCCGCCGGTGCCGACTGGGTGAACGTGATACCCGAAGACGCGGTATATCCGCCGGAGCGGTCGATGGGCGTGGCAGTGTCTGCAGACGACAGATTGATGCGTCGGCGCCGGTACCGCACCAGCCCGACGACCAGCGCGACCACGAGCAGAACGGCAACGACCGCGATTGCGATCCACACAGCTTCAGACACGACGCCATTGTCTCAGGGGGCACAGCCGGTGACCGTCGACCCCGGCGGGATGGAAACCCGCAAACGACGGCACATCGACGTGTGCCTGTCCGAGGCGGTCGATTTCCAGTCGGTCACCACCGGCCTGGAGCGCTACCGGTTGCCGTACAACGCGTTGACCCAGACGGATCTCGGCAGCGTCGATCTGTCCACCGAATTCCTCGGTGTGCCGTTGCGCGCGCCGGTGTTGATCGGCGCGATGACCGGCGGTGCCGAGCTGTCCGAAACCATCAACCGCAATCTGGCGGTGGCGGCGCAGCAACTCGGCGTCGGCATGATGCTCGGGTCGCAGCGCATCATGCTCGACAAGGGCGCGGCGTCGTCGTCGTTCCGGGTGCGCGACGTGGCCCCGGATGTGTTGCTGATCGGCAACATCGGGCTGGCTCAGCTGAACGCGGTGATGGCGCCGGATCTCGTAACGGCGCTGGATCACGTCGGCGCCAATGCCCTTGCGGTGCACACCAATCCACTTCAAGAGGCGATGCAGCACGAGGGCGATACCGACTTCTCCGGATCGGTGGCGCGGTTGCGTGACATCGCGGGCTCGATCGGCTTCCCCGTGATGCTCAAGGAGGTCGGCCACGGCATCGGGGCGGCCGCGGCCGCGGAGTTGGTCGACTCCCCCATCGCCGCCGTCGACGTGGCAGGCGCGGGCGGCACGTCGTGGGCGCGGGTCGAGCAGTTCGTCCGGTACGGCGAAATCCGCTACCCCGCACTGGCCGAGTGGGGCATCCCCACCGCCGAGGCACTGGTCGAGGTGCGCCACATGCTGCCCGACGTGTCGATCGTCGCGTCCGGCGGCATCCGCACCGGAATGGACGCGGCGAAGGCGTTGGCCATGGGCGCCGACGCGGTCGCGGTGGCCAGGCCACTGCTGGCGCCTGCCATCGAATCGCCTGCGGCCGTTGCTGATTGGCTGCAGCGGTTCATCGACGAACTGCTGGTGTGCCTGCACGGGTGCGGCGCGGCGAATCTGGCCGCGCTACGCCGCCGCGGGGTCACCAAAATCCAGTGATCAGTTGGCGGACGCGGCGGCGCCGACCAGCTCCTGCCCGCGCATGCGCTGACTGATCACCTGGGTGATGCCGTCGTCGCGCATCGTGACGCCGTACAGCGCGTCGGCCACCTCCATCGTCGGCTTCTGGTGCGTGATGACGATCAGCTGCGACTGCGACCGCAGCTGTTCGAACAGCCCGAGCAGCCGGCGCAGGTTCACGTCGTCGAGCGCCGCCTCGACCTCGTCCATCACGTAGAACGGTGAAGGCCGGGCCCGGAAGATCGCCACCAGCATCGCCACCGCGGTCAACGATTTCTCGCCGCCGGACAGCAGCGACAGCCGCTTGATCTTCTTACCGGGCGGCCGCGCCTCGACCTCGATGCCGGTGGTCAGCATGTCGTCGGGATCGGTCAGCAGCAGCCGTCCCTCGCCGCCGGGGAACAGCGAGGCGAACACCGTCTGGAACTCGCGCTCCACGTCGGCGTAGGCCTCGGCGAACACCTGCAGGATGCGCTCGTCGACGTCGGCGATGACGTCGAGCAGGTCCTTACGCGCCGCCTTGACGTCCTCGAGCTGAGTCGACAGGAAGTTGTAGCGCTCCTCCAGCGCCGCAAACTCTTCCAGCGCAAGAGGATTGACGCGACCCAGTTCGTTGAGCTCACGTTCGGCTTTCTTGGCGCGCCGCTCCTGGGTGGGCCGGTCGAACGGCATCGGCGCGGGCGCGGTCACCTGCTCGCCGCGTTCACGCGCCTGCTCGTACTCCGCCATCTCCAGCTCGGACGGCGGCAGCGGGACGTCGGGCCCGTACTCGGCGATCAGGTCGGCGGTCGCCATCCCGAACTGTTCGAGGACGGTGGCCTCGAGTTGCTCGATGCGAAGCGCCGCTTGGGCTTTGGCCACCTCGTCGCGGTGCAGCGCGTCGGTGATCGAGGCGATCTTCGCGGACAGCTCGTTGACTTCTTCCCGCGTCTTGGTCAGCGCGCCGGCGCGGTGCTGACGTTCGGCGGCGACCTCGTCGCGGGCGCGGGACGCGACACCGACCGCCGCGCTCAAGCGTTGCGCGACAAGGCGTCCCGACTCCGCGACCGCGGCCGCGACCGCCGCGGCGTGCTCGCGGGCTTCGCGTGCACGCTGGGCCCGCAGCCGCGCCTCGCGTTCGGCCGCCGCCGCCCGGCGCAGCGAATCCGCCCGCCCCCGAACAGCGTTCGCGCGCTCCTCGGCGGTGCGCACCGCCAGCCGCGCCTCCACCTCGAATGCGCGTGCATGCTCCGCCGCCGCCATCGACGCCTGCCGGTCGACGGGCTCGGCTTCGAAAGTCGGCTCCTGCTGCGCGTTGTGCAGCCGCTGCTCGAGTTCGGCGAGTTCCTCGACGGTGCGGTTGCGACCCGCCTCCAACTCGTCGCGCTGCTGGATCAGCCGCTGCCACTCGTCGTCGGCCGCGCGGGCGTCCTGCCCGAGCCTGCCGAGTTGTTCGTAGATCGCCGAGATCGCAGCGTCGGATTCGTTGAGCGCGGCCAACGCCTGCTCGGCCGCGTCCTGGCGGGCGGCCTGTTCGGTCAGCGCGCCCGACAGCGCGGCGGACAACTCGGCCGACTGGCGCTCGGCGTCGGCCAGGTCGGCGCGGGCCTTCTCCACCTCGGAGGTGATCTCCAGCGTGCTGGGTTTGCGGTCCGAGCCGCCGCTGACCCAGCCTGCGCCGACGAGATCGCCGTCGCTGGTGACAGCGCGCAGTTGCGGCCGCGACGCGACCAGGTCCAGTGCGGCGGCGAGGTCGGCCACCACCGCCACACCGGACAGCATCGCGGTGATCGCGCCCTGCAGCCGGTACGGCGCCTCGACCAGGTCGACGGCCCACGACGCGCCGTACGGCAACGGGTCGCGCGGGGTCGGGTGATGCGGCCAGTCACTCAGCACGATGGCCGCCCGGCCGCCGTCGGATTCCTTCAGCGCCGCGACGGCTGACCGCGCCGCGCCGAAGTTCTCCGCGGCGAGGGCGTCCGCGGCGGCGCCCAGCACGGCGGCCACCGCCGCCTCGTAGCCGGAGCGCACCTTCACCAGGTCGGCGATCGACCCGAAAATGCCTGCGCCACTGTGGTTCTGCTGCAACCAGGCGGCGCCGTCCTTGCGGTCCAGCCCGACCGACAACGCTTCGATGCGGGCCCGCAGCGAGGCGACCTGCCGTTCGGCGGCGCGTTCAGCGGCCTGCAGTTCGGCGACACGCTCGTCGGCGAGTCGCAGCGCGGCCACCGTGCGGTCGTGGTGTTCGTCGAGGCCCACCTCGCCGGCGTCGAGTTCACCGACGCGGCTCTGCACGGTCTCGAATTCGGCCTGCATCTGCTGCGCCTTGGCCGCGGCCTCCTCGATGCCGCCCGTCAACCGCGCCACCGTCTCGTCGATCGACTCGACGCGGGTGCGCATGGTGTCGACCTGTCCTGCCAAGCGCGCCAAGCCTTCTCGGCGGTCGGCTTCTGCACGGGCGGCGGCCAGATGGGCCCGTTCGGCCTCGGCGGCCACGCGCTCGCATTCGGTGAGCTCGGCGCGCGCCGACTCCAGGTGTGCCCGCGATTCGGTCAGCTCGGCGAGCAGCCGCCGCTCCTGTTCGGCGACCTCATCGGCCTGCGCCTCGAGCTCGTCGGGGTCGGGACCGGTGGACACGTCCGGCTCGCCCTCGAGGTGTTGCGCGCGCTCGGTGGCAATGCGCACGGTCGCGCTGACCCGTTCGGCGAGCGCCGACAGCCGGAACCACGTCTGCTGCGCCGCATCGGCGCGCTCGCTGAGCGAGGTGACCGCCGCCTCGTGCGCATTGAGTTCGACGGTCTTGGCGTCGAGCAGCGCCGCGGCCTCGTCGTGTTCGCGGCGCAGAGTGGTCTCGGCCTGGTCGGTGTTGTCGAACTCGGCCTTGCGGGTGACCAGGTCGTCGGCGGCCAACCGGAGCCTGGCGTCGCGCAGATCGGCCTGGATGGTCTGGGCGCGCCGGGCCATCTCGGCCTGCCTGCCGAGCGGCTTGAGCTGGCGGCGCAACTCCGTCGTCAGGTCGGTCAACCGGGCCAGGTTGGCCGACATCGAATCCAGCTTGCGGACCGCCTTTTCCTTGCGCTTGCGGTGCTTGAGCACGCCCGCGGCCTCTTCGATGAACGCCCGCCGGTCCTCCGGCCGCGACTCGAGGATCTCCGAGAGCTTGCCCTGCCCGACGATGACGTGCATCTCGCGGCCGATGCCCGAGTCGGAGAGCAACTCCTGCACATCCATCAAACGGCAACTGCTGCCGTTGATTTCGTACTCGCTTCCACCGTCGCGGAACATCCGGCGGGTGATCGACACCTCGGAGTACTCGATCGGCAGAGAGTTGTCGGAGTTGTCGATCGTCACGGTGACTTCGGCGCGGCCCAGCGGGGCACGCGACGACGTCCCGGCGAAGATGACGTCTTCCATCTTGCCGCCACGTAGCGTCTTGGCGCTGTGCTCACCCATCACCCAGGTGAGCGCGTCGACGACATTCGACTTGCCCGACCCGTTCGGACCGACCACGCAGGTGATCCCGGGCTCGAAGCGCAGAGTCGTGGGTGCGGCAAAGGACTTGAAGCCCTTCAGCGTCAGACTCTTGAGGTGCACAACGCGCCACACTACCGCCGCGGAGGCTAACGTTCGGTGAACCCCTGAAGCGAGTCGCCAGGTTCTGACCAGTCGGCGATGACTTTGTCGACGCGACCGGGGGTGTTGCCGCTTTGCAGCAGGTCAAGCAGCCGTTCGCAGGCCTCCCGAGGGCCCTGGGCGACCACCTGGACGCGGCCATCGGGCCTGTTCGAGGCGTATCCGACCAGGCCGAGTTCCAATGCCCGGGCGCGGGTCCACCACCGGAACCCGACCCCTTGGACATAGCCGTGCACCCATGCCGTCAGCCGTACCTCAGCTAACTCCTGCATCACCGACCTCAAACGTCACTTTGGTCCCAGACTTCAGCGTGCGGCCGACCGTGCACACCTGATCGATCGCCCGCTCGACGACCGTGAGTACCCGCGCCACCTCGTCGGCAGACAATCCGGACAGGTCGAGTTCCATGCGCTCCTCGAGCAGCGGGTAGCGCTCCTGGTCGCGGTCGGCGGCGCCGGACACCTTGATCGTCGTCTTGTAGTCGTCGCCGAGGCGTCGACGCAGCGGCGCGTCACTGGCCATCCCGCTGCACGCGGCCAGCGCGATCTTCATCAGCTCGCCGGGCGTGAAGACGCCGTCGACGTCCTCGTTGCCGACGAGCACCTCCGCGCCGCGCGTGCTGCGCCCGGTGTAGCTGCGCACGCCGGTGCGCTCAACCCACAGTTCCGTCATGTCTCCTCTTCCTCGCGAAAGACCGCAAAATGCCACGCATTCACGGCGTGTCTACGTACAAACACGGTCTGTCGCGGCAGCTTATTCCCGGCGGACCCGCGGGCGCGGTTGGCATTTCGGGCAGTAGAACGACGACCGGTTCATGAACTTCTCCCGCCGCATCACCGCGCCACAGCGCCGGCACGGCTCACCCTCGCGGCCGTAGGCATCCAGCGACCGGTCGAAGTAGCCGGATTCGCCGTTGACGTTGACGTACAGCGAATCGAACGACGTACCACCCTCACCGAGCGCGTCGGTCATCACCTCCGCAGCGGCGTCGAGCAGTTCGCCCAGCTTCGCCCGTGACAACGACGACGCCAGTCGCGCACCGTTGACCCGCGCGCGCCACAGCGCCTCGTCGGCGTAGATGTTGCCGATGCCCGACACCACAGTCTGGTCCAGCAGCTGACGCTTGATCTCAGAATGCTTGCGGCGCAACACCGTAACGACACCGTCGCGGTTGAACCGAGGGTCGAGCGGATCGCGGGCCAGGTGCGCGACGGGCACCGGCACGTCGGTGCCGTCGACGGTGACGAGGTCGGCGAGCATCCAGCCGCCGAATGTGCGTTGGTCGACGAAGCTCAGCGCGGTGCCGTCGTCGAGCAGTGTCGCGATCCGCAAGTGGTTCTCGTTGGGCACCTCCCCCAACAGCATTTGCCCGCTCATGCCGAGATGCACCACCAACGCCGTGCCCAATTCTCCTCGCCCGAGAGGCTCGTCCGTCCCGTCCTCCAGCGTCAGCCACATGTACTTACCGCGCCGCCCGGTGCCGGTGATCTGGGCGTCGAGCAGTCGAGCAGTCAGGTCAGCGGGGCCCGCCTCGTGCCTGCGCACCGCGCGCGGATGGTGCACCCGCACCGCGGTGATGGTCCGGCCCGTCACGTGGGCCGCCAAACCGCGCCGGACGACCTCGACCTCGGGCAGCTCAGGCATCGACACCGGAGGCGGACAGCGCGGTCCACGCCGCGGCGGCGGCCTTCAACTCCGCCTCCTTCTTCGTCCGCCCGACGCCCTTGCCGTATTCGACGTCGGCGACCACCACCGTCGCGGTGAACTCCTTGTCGTGGTCGGGGCCGGTGGAGGTCACCACGTACGACGGCGCTCCCATGCCCCGCGACGCGGTCAGCTCCTGCAGGCTGCTCTTCCAGTCCAGGCCAGCGCCCAGCGTCGGGGCGGTGTCGAGCAGCGTGCTGAACAGCCGCATGATCACTTCCCGCGCGACGGTGATGCCGTGCTCCAAATAGATTGCGCCCAAAAGGGATTCGACACCGTCGGCCAGGATGCTCGACTTGTCGGCCCCGCCGGAATGTTCCTCGCCCTTGCCCAACAACAGGTACGCGCCAAGGCCGTCGTCGGAGAGCTGGCGTCCGACGTCGGCCAGGGCCTGGGTGTTGACGATGCTGGCGCGCAGCTTGGCCAGATCGCCCTCCGAGCGGTCCGGATGGCGGTGGTAGAGCTCCTCGGTGATGGTCAGGCCGAGCACGGCATCGCCGAGGAACTCGAGGCGTTCGTTGGTGGGCAGTCCGCCGTTCTCGTATGAGTAGCTGCGGTGCGTCAGCGCGATGGTCAGCAATTCGGCGGGCAGGTCCACACCCAAGGCTTTGAGCAGCGGTCCCCGGTCCGTCACGGCTCGTCCTGGTCCAGCAGCCCGGCCAGCTTGGCCCACCGTGGGTCGATCTGCTCGTGGTGATGACCCGGCTCCGCGGTGGCCAGCGGCACCCCGCACTGCGGGCACAGCCCCACACAGTCGGGTCCGCACAGCGGTGAGAACGGCAGCGCCAGCCCGATCGCATCGATGATCGGCTGCTCGAGATCCACGGTGTCGGGCTCACCCGACGCGCCGACGCGCCCGACCTCGTCGGACTCGGTGGTCTCGTCGGTGGTGCTGTCGGGGTAGGCGAACAGCTCGGTGAGCTGGATTTCCACGTCGCCGGTGATCGCGGTCAGGCAGCGCGCGCACTCACCGGCCGTCGGCGCCGACACCGTCCCGCTGACCAGCACCCCTTCGGACACCGATTCGATGCGTAGCTCCAGCGTCAGCGGGGCGCCCTCGTCGATCCCGATCAAGTCCAGACCGATGCGCGAGGGGCTGGGCACCGATTCGTTGAACGTCATCATCGAACCGGGCCGGCGGCCGAGCCGAGAGATGTTGATGACCAGCGGCGACCGTGAGGCGCGGCGCGCCTTCGCCTTCGCATGCGTCGCCATGGATGTGGATTCTACGGCGACGACGGCCGGCTAACGTGCGGCGTAGTCGTGTGTGCCCGCCGCGGTGCGCAGCTGATGCCGTCCGCGACCCACCGACCGGATGGTGCCGTTGAGGAAGTCCTCGAACTCTGCGAGCTTGCTGTCGACGTAGATATCGCATTCACCGCGCAACCGGTCGGCCTCGGCGTGGGCCGAATCGACCAGTCGGGTGGCCTCCGCCGTCGCGGTCTGCACGATCTCGGTCTGCGACACCAGCCGCTGCTGCTCCTTGATGCCTTCCTGGACGGCCTTCTCGTAGGCGAGGTTGCCGTTCTCGATCAGCCGGTCGGCCTCGGTCTTCGCGCGCCCGGTGCTGGCTTCGTACTCGCGCTTGGCGGTCGCGAGAACGCGTTGGGCCTCGTCGCGGGCTTCGGCCACCATCCGCTCGCTGTGCTGACGGGCCTCCGCCACCATCCGGTCGGCCTGCGCCTTCGCGTCGGCGAGCAGCCGGTCGGCTTCGGCGCGCGAATGGTTGATCAACGAATCCGCCTCGGCGGTGGCCGTGGCCACCATCTGGTCGGAGTGCTCCTTGGCTTCGCGCAGCATCCCGTCGCGGGCGTCGAGCACGTCCTGCGCGTCGTCGAGTTCGCCGGGTATTGCGTCCTTGATGTCGTCGATCAGTTCGAGGACATCGCCGCGGGGCACCACGCAGCCGGCCGTCAT
The DNA here is from genome assembly GCF_900240945.1 of Mycobacterium sp. 3519A. Lineage (NCBI taxonomy): Bacteria > Bacillati > Actinomycetota > Actinomycetes > Mycobacteriales > Mycobacteriaceae > Mycobacterium > Mycobacterium sp. 3519A. Next base: position 1,729,165 of record NZ_OESG01000013.1, on the reverse strand, counting down.
CGGCACGCCGCGGGCTTCTTCGACAATCGCGCCCAGTTCATCCAGCGCTTCAAACACTCGGTACACGGCAACACCCTCCAGGCGTAGTTGACAGTTACTAGTGTGCCTGGTGTTACCCGTGTGACTCAGCTTCCGGGCCGGTGTGTCGTGCTCGACCCTTTTGCTGCGCCTGCGCTCCCCCAGGCCGCAACTCCCGTCTGAATTGCTTTGCCGACATTATGTCAACATGCGGCGATCGCGCTTCCCCGCAGGCGCCCGGCAAAGCCGAAACCGCCCGCACCCCCGAGGTGGCGGACGGTTTCGGTCGGGTTCAGCACACTATGAAGTGGCCTGTTTGATCACGTCACGGGCCCGGTCGAGCATCGAGGCGAACGGCCCCGCAGCAAAGTTCATCTTCGCCGACTCGACACCGGCGTGCGGGCGGGTCGGCGCAATTGCCTCGGCTGCCTGCACCGCCTTGGCCAGCCTGCCGAGGTCGTCTTTGTCCAACTCGCGCTGAAGCTTGTTGAACTCCTCGTTCTCTTCGTGTTCGGCGTGGTCGACCACGGCGTCGCGGAACTTCGTCAGTTCGTCGATGAACTCCTTGGACGAGACGTCCATGCTCTCCAGTTTGGACAGCTGTTTCTTGGCCTCGTGCTCCTCTGCCAACCGGGCGTCGACGATCTCGTCGCCGTTGGTGACTTCGCGCCGCGCCCGCGGGTGCACCACCATTTCCTCGGCCGTCTCATGCACCGCCAACAATTGCCGCAAGTCCATGAACGCCTTCTCGCGGGCCTTCGGCTCGGATGCCGAGAAGACCTCCTCGAACATGTCCTTGATCAGGTTGTGCTGGTCCTTGAGGAACTTCACGACGTCGTCCGTCGACTGAACGAATGTTTCGACCACGGCGATACACCTCCGCTATTCGTGGGTTTGACTGGGCGCAAAGGGGCTGAGCGCCACCTCACACGTACCCGCGGAGGACCGAAATTAACCCTTGCGTTGCGCGTTCAGCTTGTCCTGCAGGCGCACGTTGACCGGCTCGGGCAGCAGCGCGGAGACGTCGCCGCCGAGCGTGGCCACCTCTTTGGCCAGCGACGACGACACGAACGAGTACCGCGGCGTGGTCGCGACGAAAAACGTGTCCACGCCTGCGATGTGCTTGTTCATCTGGGCCATCTGCAGTTCGTATTCGAAGTCGGTGCCGGTGCGCAGACCCTTGACGATCGCGGTCAGTCCGCGGGCCTTGACGAAGTCGACCACCAATCCCTGGCCCGACTCGACCCGCAGGTTGGGCAAGTGCGACGTCGACTCTTCGATCATCGCGATGCGCTCGTCGAGGCTGAACATGCCCTGTTTGTTGGGATTGACCAGCACCGCGACCACGACCTCGTCGAACTGAGCGGCCGCGCGCTCGAAGATGTCGACATGACCGAGGGTGACGGGGTCGAACGAGCCTGGGCAGACGGCGCCACTCATGCTCGAAGACGCTACAGGGGTCGGCTAGCTGCGCTCGGCCAACTCGATGCGGGTGTCGCCGTAGCGACGCGACGGCCACGGCTGCCACCCGTCGGGCCAGACCAGCTCCGGGCCCGACGTGGCGCGTTCCACGACGACGACGGTGCCGCCGCGCACCCATCCCCCGGTGTCCAGTCCGGTCAGGATCGCCTCGATGTCGGCGGCAGGCACGTCGTACGGCGGGTCGGCGAACACCAGATCCACCGCCCGCGGTGCGCCGCCTGCCAACACGGATGCGACCGGTCCTCGGCGCACGTCCGCGGACTGCGCGCCGAGCGCGGCGATGTTCGCAGCGATGACCGCCGCGGCGCGGGCGTCGGATTCGACGAACACCGCCGACGCCGCGCCCCTGGACAGCGCCTCGAGTCCGAGCGCACCTGAGCCCGCGTAGAGGTCGAGCACCGCGGCGCCCGAGAAATCGATGCGCGACGTGAGCACGTTGAACAGCGACTCGCGCACCCGGTCGGCGGTCGGCCGAGTTCCCGTGCGCGGCACGGTGATTCGCCGACCGCCGAACGCGCCGGCGACAATGCGGGTCAGCTGACCACCACCAGCAGGTCACCGCCTTCGACCTGCGCGGTGGCCGACACCGCGACCCGACTCACCTTGCCTGCCTTGGGTGCGGTGATCGCGGCCTCCATCTTCATCGCCTCGATGGTGGCGATGGTCTGCCCGGCTTCGACCTGATCGCCGTCGGACACGCCGACGGTGACCACACCGGCGAACGGCGCCGCGACGTGGTCGGGGTTGGCGCGGTCGGCCTTCTCCGCGGCCGGGATGTCGCTGGCGATGCTGCGGTCGCGCACGACCACCGGCCGCAACTGGCCGTTGAGAAGGCACATCACGGTGCGCATCCCGCGTTCGTCGGCTTCGGAAACGGCCTCGAGTCCGATCAACAACTCGACGCCGCGTTCCAGCTTGACCCGATGCTCGTCACCCTGGCGCAGGCCGTAGAAGAACTGGTTGGCCGACAGGCTCGTGGTGTCGCCGTAGGTTTCCCGGTGCGCCTCGAATTCCTTTGTCGGGCCGGGGAACAACAACCGGTTCAGCGCGGCCTGCCGCGTCGGGCCCGCCTGGTTGAGCGCCGCCTCGTCCTCGGCGGACAGTTCCTCGGTCGGCTTGGCCGGTGGCCGCCCGGCCAACGCCTTGGTGCGCAGCGGCTCCGGCCAGCCGCCCGGCGGATCCCCGAGCTCACCGCGCAGGAAACCGATGACCGAATCCGGAATGTCGAATTTCGCTGGGTCGGCGGCGAATTCGTCGGCGGTGACCCCCGCCCCGACCAACGCCAACGCAAGATCACCGACCACCTTCGACGACGGAGTCACCTTGACCAGCCTGCCCAGCAGACGGTCGGCGGCGGCGTAGCTGGCCTCGATCTCCTCGAACCGGTCACCGAGCCCGAGCGCGATGGCCTGCTGCCGCAGATTCGACAGCTGCCCGCCGGGGATCTCGTGGGTGTACACCCGCCCCGTCGGCCCCGGAATCCCGGATTCGAACGGCGCGTACACCTTTCGCAGCGCCTCCCAGTACGGCTCCAGATCGCAGACCGCCGACAGCGACACCCCGGTGTCGTATTCGGTGTGCGCGGTGGCCGCCACGATCGACGACAGCGACGGCTGGCTGGTGGTGCCCGCCAGCGGTCCCGAGGCGCCGTCGACGGCGTTCGCACCGGCCTGCCATGCCGCCAGATACGTGGCCAACTGTCCGCCGGGGGTGTCGTGGGTGTGCACGTGCACCGGCAGATCGAAACGGCTGCGCAGCGCGGTGACCAACTGATGGGCGGCCTGTGGCCGCAGCAGCCCCGCCATGTCCTTGATCGCCAGCACGTGCGCGCCCGCCTCGACGATCTGGTCGGCCAGCTTGAGGTAGTAGTCCAGCGTGTAGAGATTCTCGCCGGGGTCGGACAGATCGCCGGTGTAGCTCATCGCGACTTCGGCTACCGCAGTTCCGGTTTCGCGCACCGCGTCGATCGCGGGCCGCATCGAGTCGACGTTGTTCAACGCGTCGAAGATGCGGTAGATGTCGATGCCGGTGGCGGTGGCCTCCTGGACGAACGCGTGCGTGACCGTCTCCGGGTACGGCGTGTAGCCGACGGTGTTGCGCCCCCGCAACAGCATCTGCAGGCAGATGTTGGGCACCGCTTCGCGCAGCGCGGCCAGCCGCTCCCACGGGTCTTCCTTCAAAAACCGAAGCGCCACATCGTAAGTCGCGCCACCCCAGCACTCGATGCTCAACAGCTGCGGGGTCATCCTTGCGACGTAGGGCGCGACCATCAGCAGGCCGGTGGTGCGCAGCCGGGTGGCCAGCAGCGACTGGTGCGCGTCGCGGAACGTCGTGTCGGTGAGGCCGACGGATTTCGAGTCACGCATCCACCGGGCGAAGCCGTCGGGCCCGAGTTCGGTGAGCAATTGCTTGCTGCCGCGCTGCGGCGCCGCGTCCAGATCGGTCTGCGGCAGCTTGTCGTGCGGGTAGATCGTCGACGGCCGCGCGCCGTGCGGCTGGTTGACCGTGACATCGGCGAGATAGTTCAGGATCTTGGTACCGCGGTCGGCCGGTGTGCGCGCAGTCAGCAGATAGGGCCGCTCGTCGATGAACGACGTCGTGACGCGGCCTGCGCGGAAGTCGGCGTCGTTGACCACCGCCTGCAGGAACGGGATGTTCGTCGACACCCCGCGGATCCGGAACTCGGCCAGCGCGCGGCGCGCCCTGGCCACCGCGGTGGAGAAATCCCGGCCCCGGCAGGTCAGCTTGACCAGCATCGAGTCGAAGTGCGCGCTGATCTCGGCGCCCAGATGCGTGCCGCCGTCCAGTCGGATCCCCGCCCCGCCCGGCGTCCGGTAGCCGGTGATCCGGCCGGTGTCGGGCCGGAAACCGTTGGCGGGATCCTCGGTGGTGATCCGGCACTGCATCGCAGCACCGTGCAGCTGCAGCGAATCTTGGCTCAGCCCAAGGCTTTCCAACGACTCACCGTCGGCGATACGCATCTGGCTGGCGACCAGGTCGACGTCGGTGATCTCCTCGGTCACGGTGTGCTCGACCTGGATCCGGGGGTTCATCTCGATGAACACGTAGTGGCCGCGCTCGTCGAGCAGGAACTCGACGGTGCCCGCGTAGGTGTAGTCGATCTGGCGGGCGAACGCCACCGCGTCGGCGCATATCCGGGTGCGCAACTCGTCGGGCAGGTTCGGCGCTGGCGCGAGTTCGATGACCTTCTGGTGCCGACGCTGCACGCTGCAGTCGCGTTCGAACAGGTGCATCACGTTGCCGTGCGTGTCGGCCAGGATCTGCACCTCGATGTGCCGCGGGTTGATCACCGCCTGCTCGAGATACAACGTCGGGTCGCCGAACGCCGACTCGGCTTCCCGCGAGGCGGCCTCGATCGCCTCCGGCAGCGACGCCGGGTCGGCGACGCGCCGCATCCCGCGCCCACCGCCACCCGACACCGCCTTGACGAACAGCGGGAAGTCCATGTCCTGCGCGGCCGCCATCAACTCGTCGGCCGACCCGGACGGCGCCGACGAATTCAGCACCGGCAACCCCGCCGCCCTGGCCGCCGCGATCGCCCGCGCCTTATTGCCCGCCAACTCCAGGATCTCGGCGCCGGGCCCGACGAACGTGATGCCCTCGGCGGCGCATGCGGCGGCGAGGTCGGGATTCTCGGACAGGAAGCCGTAGCCCGGATAGATCGCGTCGGCGCCGGCCTCGCGGGCCACCCGGACGATCTCGTCGACCGACAGATACGCCCGGACCGGGTGGCCCTTCTCACCGATCTGATACGACTCGTCGGCCTTGAGCCGATGCAGCGAATTGCGATCCTCGTACGGATATACCGCTACCGTCGCGATGCCCATCTCGTAGGCCGCCCGGAACGCGCGGATCGCGATCTCCCCGCGGTTGGCAACCAAGACCTTCGAAATCACCTGCTGACCCTATCGCCCTGCGGCGCTGTGATGTCCCGCGGTCAGAGCAGGGTGGACCAGTAGTCCCAGAAGCGCACCAGAATCATCAGGATCAGCGCGGTGAACCACAGCGCGACCAGCGACCACCGCCACGTGTAGACCACCCTGGCGACCGCATTCGACTGCAGCGGTTGCAGCGCGATCGAGGCGACCACGCAGAACAGCGTGATGGTCACCGCCCACACCGCCATGCAGTACGGGCACAGCGCGCCGATGCGGTACAGGCTCTGGAAGATCAGCCAATGCACGAACACCACGCCCAGCAGCGTGCAGCCCGCCAGGCCCGCCCAGTACCAGCGCGGCAGCCGCACATTCGCCAGCGCGAGCACCCCGGTCACCACCACGACCGTGAAGGCGACGATGCCGATCAGCGGGTTGGGGAAGCCGAACGCCGACGCCTGCGGGGTGACCATCACCGAACCGCACGACAGGACGGGGTTGATGCTGCACGACGGGACGTAGGCCGGGTTGATCAGGATTTCGATCTTCTCGACCGTCAGCGTGAGCGCTGCGGCGAGGCCGACCACGCCCGCGATCAGGATCCAGACCGCACTCGCCCTGCGCACCGGCACCCGGTTCGGCGGATCCGCCGCGGCCGGGGTCGGCTCGACGTCGCTAGGCGCGGTCGCGGTCATGGCGCGGGTGCCGGAGCCTGTGCTGGTGCGGGAGCCTGGGCGGGCGGTGCGGCGCCGTCGAGACCGGGCACGTTGCCGACGATCTCCTTGACCTTGGCGACCAACGCATCGGGCGTCGTCGGCGAGTATTCCTCCCCGTTGATCTTGATGGTCGGCGTCGCCTGGATCCCCGCGGCCTGGGCCAGGCCCTGCGCCATCTCGGTGTAGCGGCCCTTGTTGATGCAGTCCGGCACCTTGCCTGTGACACCGGCCTGACGGGCGATCTCGATCAGCCGCGCGTTGTCCGGATACGAGGCCGCGCCCTCCTGGGGCTGCTGGGCGAACAGCGCGGCGTGGAACCGGCGGAAGGCTTCGTTGGATTCGTCGGCGACGCAATAGGCGGCGTTCGCGGCGCGGGACGAATAGCCGTCACCCTGGCGGTCGAGGATCGCGACCATGTAGTAGTCGGCGGCCACCGCACCGGTGTCGATGAGCTTGTTCACCGTCGGCCCGAACTGCTGCTCGAACACGCCGCAGTGCGGGCAGAGGAAGTCTTCGTACATGGACAGCACGACCTTGGGATCGTCGCTGCCTTCCTTCTTGATGACGTTGCTCGACGCCACGCGGACGGCCTTGGTCTCACCGGACTGGGGCTTCTTGTCGTTGGACAAGACGATGTAGCCCACCAGCACGACGGCGAAGATCACCACGATCGAGGTCAGCCCGATCTGGATCGCCAGGTTGCGCTTGCGGTCGGCCGCCTTCAGGTCGTAGCTGGCTTGTTTCTTGGGTTTGGTCGCCACGGGTCAAGAGTACCGGCGGCGTACAGCGGGGATTTCAGGCGCGGGCGAGATGAGCCCGCAGGGCAGAGACGGTTTCGGTCATCGCCGCCGCGCTGCCGCCGCCGAGCGGGAAGAAATTGGCGAATGCGTGAACGAGGGAACCGAACTCGCGGAAATCGACCGGCACACCAGCCTGACGCAGCGCGTCCGCGTACTGCCTGCCCTCGTCGCGCAGCGGGTCGAAGCCCGCGGTCAGCAGCAGTGCGGGCGGCAGACCGGAGAAGTCGTCGGCGAGCAGCGGAGAGACCCGCGGATCGGTGGCGTCGACGGCGGCGCCGTCCAGGAATTGCTTCCTGCAGAAGTCCAGATCGTGCTTGGTCAGGAAGAACCCGTCGGCGAACAGTGTCTTGGAGCGGGTGTCGCCGCTGTAATCGGTCACCGGATAGAGCAGGAACTGCAACGCCGGCAACGGGGCGCCCTCGTCGCGCGCCCGCAGCGACACCAGGGCGGCGAGGTTGCCTCCTGCGCTGTCACCACCGACGGCCACCCGGCCCGGGTCGGCGCCCAGTGCGCCGGCGTGATCGAGGGCCCATCGAAACGCGGCGTAGGCGTCGTCGGATCCGGCGGGCGCCTTGTGCTCGGGCGCGAGGCGGTAATCCACCGACAACACGTGCAGCCGGCCGTCGCGGCAGATGAGCCGGCACACGTCGTCGTACACGTCGAGGTCGCCGATGACCTGACCGCCGCCGTGATAGAAGACCAGCAACGGTTCGCCGTCACCGTCGACGGGCCGGTAATGCCGCGCGCCGATCGGGCAGGCAGGCCCGGGAATCGAGAGATTGGTCACCGACGCGACGGGGATGTTCTGCTTGAAGCCGGCGGCGGTGACGCGCAACTGTGCCCTCGCCACCGCGACGTCCGGGTCGGCGATGAGACGGTTGAGGCCGGTGACCGTCATCCCGGCGAGCAACAACTGCAGCGTCGTGTCCAGCGTGTTGCCGTCGATCGTGATCGAACGCCCGCCCAGCAGAACGCGTTTCACCGCATCCGGGGTCCGGGGCAGTGCCCGCAACGTGGCGGCGGCGACCGCGTTGACGATCGGCGGCTTGGCGGGCCGCGCCGCGACGCGGGCCGTCGCCGGTGCTGGCAGACTTTGAGTCATGGCTGCTCCCTTGATCACGCTCAACGACGGAACTTCGATGCCTCAGGTGGGGCTTGGTGTCTGGCAGACGCCGCCGGAAGAAACGGAGCGTGCCGTCGCGACCGCGCTGGAGGCCGGGTATCGCCACGTGGACACGGCCGCAGGTTACTTCAACGAGCGCGAGGTCGGTAAGGCGGTCGCGGCATCCGGTCTGCCGCGAGCAGACGTCTTCGTCACCACCAAGCTGTGGAACGCCGACCAGGGCTACGACAGCACGCTTGCCGCGTTCGACGCCAGCATGGAACGCCTCGGGATGGACTACCTGGATCTGTACCTGATCCACTGGCCGATGCCCGCGAAGAACGCGTTCGTCGACACCTTCAAGGCCTTCGCCCACCTCCGCGACCAGGGCCGCATCCGGTCGATCGGGGTGAGCAACTTCGAGCCCGAACACCTGCGGATCCTGATCGACGCCACCGGGATCGTGCCCTCGGTCAACCAGATCGAACTGCATCCGCTGCTGCAGCAACAGGAGTTGCGTGAGGTGCATGCTCAACTGGGCATCGCGACCGAAGCGTGGAGCCCTCTCGGGCAGGGATCGCTGTTGAGCAACGCGACGGTGACGGGCGTCGCCGACAGCCACCGCAAAACGCCAGCCCAGGTACTGATTAGGTGGCATATCCAACTCGGCAATATAGTCATCCCGAAGTCGGTGACCCCCGAGCGAATTGTGAGTAACTTCGACGTGTTCGATTTCGAGCTGAGCGAGCAGGACATGGCGTCCATCTCTTCGCTCGGCGACGGAACGCGACTGGGTCCCGATCCAAGGACATTCAACTTCACAGGATAGGTGTTATGACGCCGGCTGCGATTCCCACTGTCACGCTCAACGACGACAACACGATGCCGGTGATCGGCCTCGGGGTCGGCGAATTATCGGATGCGCAGACCGAGCAGGCGGTGACGGCGGCGCTGGAGGCCGGCTACCGGCTGATCGACACCGCGGCGGCCTACGGCAACGAGGAAGCCGTCGGCCGGGCCATCGCCTCCTCGGGCGTGCCGCGTGAGGAGCTGTTCGTCACGACGAAGCTGGCCACGCCTGATCTGGGCTTCCAGTCGTCGCAGGACGCGCTCACGGCCAGCCTCGAGCGGCTCGGCCTGGACTACGTCGACCTCTACCTCATCCATTGGCCCGCAGGCGAGCAGGGCAAGTACGTCGACAGCTGGGGCGGGATGATGAAGCGCAGGGAGGACGGCGACACCCGGTCGATCGGCGTGGCCAACTTCCACGAAGAGCATCTGTCCAACGTCATCGACCTGTCCTTCTTCACCCCGGCGATCAACCAGATCGAATTGCACCCGCTGCTCAACCAGGCGGAGCTGCGGAGGATCAACGCCGAATACGGCATCGTGACCGAGGCCTACGGTCCGCTGGGCGTCGGCAAGCTGCTGGACAATCCGACCATCGCAGGCGTCGCCGAGGCACACGGCAAGACTCCCGCACAGGTGTTGATCCGCTGGAGCATTCAGCTCGGCAACGTCGTCATCCCCCGCTCGTCGAACCCGGAGCGCATCAAGTCGAATCTCGAGGTGTTCGACTTCGAATTGACCGAGGAGCAGATGGCCACGCTGAACGGCCTCGACGACGGCACCCGCTTCCGTCCGGACCCCGAGACCTACACGGGTACGTAACCGGTTTTCCCGGCCCCGAATACGAGTACGCGCTTACTCTATTCGGCGCTTCTGCGCGCGATCACGATTGCTGAGGAGGCATCTGAAGCAGCTTTACGGATCGGCACCGCATGAAGGTCTTCTGCACCGGAGCGACGGGTTTCGTGGGCGCCCACAGCGCGCTGGCGCTGCTCGCAGCGGGCCACGAATTGCGGTTGTTGGTCCGTGACGAGGGGGCCGCGCGCGCCTGGTTCGATGCGCGCGGGCGCCATATCTCGTGTTGCGTCACTGCGAGTCTCGGTGACACCGGCGCGCTGACCCGCGCGATGGCCGGTTGCGACGCCGTCTTGCACGCCGCCGCAACGGTGTCCGTCGACCCCCGCAGGGCGCGCGAGATGTACGACACCAACGTCGGGGGGACCACGGCGGTGCTCTGCGCGGCGTGCGAGGCGGGCATCCGCAACCTCGTCTACGTCTCCAGCGTCATGGTGTTCTTCCACCCGGGGGCACCGCGCGTCGACGAGGACACTCCGCTGGCCGACGTGTGCGACCCCTATGCGAGGTCGAAGCGCGACAGCGAAGTCGTCGCCCGCGGATTCCAGCGCCGCGGCACGCCGCTGCAGATCACCTATCCGACGGCAGTCATCGGCCCTGACGATCCCAAACTGAGTGCGGCCAACCGGGCGTTGCCGACGTTCGTCGGAAAGGCGCTGCCGCGCAGCACAACCGGATTTCAATGTGTAGATGTGCGCGACCTCGCCGCCGCGCACGTGTGGCTGCTGGAACATCCGCTCGCCGCTGATTTCGAGGACGCGCGCTATATCGTCGGCGGCCACTTCTTGCCCTGGGACGATCTGCGGCGGCACCTCGAGGCGGTGCTGGGCAGGCGGCTGTTCAGTCCCCGCGTTCCTGCGCGGGTGCTGCGTGCGGTGGGCGTCGCCGCGGACGCGGTGAAGACGTTGGTGCCCTTCGACACTCAGATCTCCGCCGAAGCGATGGCCATCAACACGCAGTGGCCGCCTGCGGATTCCAGCCGCTTCTACGCAACGTCGGGCCTGCGGTTCCGCTGCCCCGACGACACGTTCACCGACACCATCCGCTGGATGGTCGAGGCCGGACACCTCCCCCGCAAGAAGGCAGGCCGATTGGCTGACAAGGTCGCGTCGATCGAAAGGCACAGTGCGCCATGAAGTTTTCCCTGACGATGCCCAACACCGCCCGCGTCATGGCGCTGGCGCAACCCTTCGAGGCCGACGTGACAGGCGCCGATCAGATCAGGGTCGCCAGGCGCGCGGAAGAACTCGGCTACGACATGATCCCGATCCCGGAACACTTCGTGGTGTCGAACTCCCACGTCGAACTGTCCGGGCCGCACTACTTCCACTCCACCGTCGCGCAGGCCTTCCTGGCCGGTGCGACGCAACGCATTCGGCTCGTCTCCAGCGTCACGTTGCTGCCGGTGCAGCACCCGGTGGTGATGGCCAAGGCCATCTCCACTGCCGACTGGATGAGCAATGGTCGCATCGGTGTCACGTTCGGGGTGGGTTGGGACGCCGAGGAATTCAAGGTCCTCGGCGTGCCGTTCCGTGAGCGGGGCCGGATGGCCGACGAATACCTCGCGGCGATCATCGAGTTGTGGACCAGCGACACCCCGGAATTCGACGGCAAGTACGTCTCTTTCAAAGACGTGACCTTCGAACCGAAGCCGGTTCAGAAGCCGCATGTGCCGATCTGGATCGGCGGTGACGCCGAGCCGATGCTGAAACGAGCGGCCAAGTATGCGTCGGGGTGGTTCCCGTGGCTGACGCCGCCCGCCGAGATACCGGCGAAGCTCGACTTCATCAAGTCGCAACCCGGCTACGACGGCAGGCCGTTCGAGGTGCTGTACGGCCTCGGGGTGTCGCAGATCGGTGAGGGCCACGTCGTCGTCGACGACCCCACCCAGCGGCCGGGCATGAGCGCCGACGAGATCGTCGACCAACTCGGCTGGTTCTCCGAATTGGGTGTCACGATCACCGGTGTGCCGATTCCGCCGGTGCCCGACGTCGACGCCTACCTGGACTACCTGCAGTGGGTGATCGAGGAGATCAAACCCAAGGTGCCCTAGTCTGTGCACCGCGAGCAGACGCAAAATCGCCTATTTTTCGGCGAAATTGGGCAATTTTGCGTCTGCTCGCCGGAAAAGGGTCAGCCCTTGGGGCAGGTGTCCGCGGCCTGCCGCAGCGCCTGCGCGGACGGCGCATCGATCGGCAGCGCGTAGCCGCGCAACACCGCGATGAACTGCATCGCGTACTGGCAGCGAAACGCGACGTTCGGCGGCATCCACACCGCCGGTTCCTTGTCGCCCTTGTCCTGATTGGCCTGCCCTTCGACCGCAAGCAGATTCGCGGGGTCGTTGGCGAAGCGCAACCGCACGTCCGGTGTCCAGGCGCGGGCGCCGAGGTCCCACGCGAACGCCAACGGGACGATGTGGTCGATCTGCACCGCCGCGCCGACCTGCGCGCCACGCGTGAACGCGATGGTGTCGTTGGTGTACGGGTCGTGCAGCGTGCCGGTGGCGACGGCGGTGGGGCACCGCTTGATCGACACATACGTCTTGTCGGTCAGATCGCGGTCGAGGATGTCGTTGCGGGTGTCACAGCCGTTGTGCCCGCCGGGTGCGGAGTTGTCGTCGGTCCAGGAGTCGCCGAACGCGTCGCGGCGGTAGTCGTGGCTGCGGATCCGTATCGGCACGACCGGGATGCCGGCAAGCACGTCGACACCCGGTGCCACGGTGGGTATGTCGGCCTCCGCGACGAACGAGCTCCGGTCGGTGGCCGTCACCGTCTGGACGGCGACCACCACCGCCAACACGACGACGAGCGCCAGCCAGACCAGCCTGCCCCGACTCACGTCTTGTCCAGGAACTCGACCCGGTCGGCGTTGGTGAACGGCGCGGCCAGCACCGCCATCCCAGGATGCGCCGGCTGTTGTTCGTAGAACTGCAAGCAGAACTCGCGCGCGGCGAGAATGATCTCCAGATGTTTGGACAACGACAGGAAACGCAGCGTGATGGGCCGCCCGGATTGGCTGTAGCCCAACACATCTCCTTCCTGGCGCTCCTCGAGGTCGAGGTCGGCGAGCTTGAAGCCGTCCAACGTGCCCGCCACCGCCTTCAGCCGGGCCCCGGCTTTCGACGATTCCGGCAGCTGGGTGGCCAGCAGGCAAAGGCTCGGATGCTGACCGCGGCCGATGCGGCCGCGAAGCTGGTGCAGTTGGCTGATGCCGAACCGGTCGGCGTCGACGACGACCATCGCCGTCGCATTCGGCACGTCCACGCCGACTTCGATGACGGTGGTGCAGACCAGCACATCGATGTTGCCTGCCCGGAAGTCGGCCATCACCGCGTCCTTCTCGTCGCTGGGCAGTCGGCCGTGCATCAAGCCGAGGCGAAGGCCGGACAGTTGGCCGTGGCGCAGTTGGTCGAACAACTTGACCACCGTGGTGGCGGGCGGACCCTGCTCGTTCTTCGCGGGTTTGTCGGTGTCGTCGATACGCGATGCCACCACGTAGGCCTGTCGACCCGCGCGAACTTCTTCGATGACCCGCTGCCAGGCCCGTTCCAGCCACGCAGGCTTCTCTCTGACGAAGATGGCGTTGGTCGCGATCGGCTGACGTCCGCGCGGCAACTCACGCAATGTCGACGTTTCGAGATCACCGAAGTAGGTCAGCGCGACGGTACGCGGGATCGGCGTCGCCGTCATCACCAGCAGGTGCGGTGTCAAACCCTCGGGAGCCTTGGCGCGTAACCGATCTCGTTGCTCCACCCCGAACCGGTGTTGTTCGTCGACGACGACCATGCCCAGCCGCTGGAACTCCACCGCCTCCTGGAGCAGTGCGTGCGTCCCGATCACGATGCCGGCCTCCCCCGCGGCGATCTCGTCGCGCACCGCCCGCTTCTGCGGGGCCGACATCGACCCGGTCAACAGCGCGACGCGGGTGGCGCGCTCGGCGCCACCCAACTGACCGGCCATCGCCAGCGGGCCGAGCACATCGCGGATGGACCGGGCGTGTTGGGCGGCAAGGACTTCCGTCGGCGCCAGCAGCGCGCACTGGTATCCCGCGTCGACCATCTGCAGCATGGCTAGCACCGACACGATGGTCTTGCCAGAACCGACCTCCCCCTGCAGCATGCGGTTCATCGGTCTGCTGTCCGACATTTCGGCCGACAGCACCTCGAGCACTTCGTTTTGGCCCTGCGTCAATTCGAACGGCATCCGCTCACGCATGGCGGCCAGCAGTCCGCCGCTGACCGGTTCGGCGACCGGACCGGTTTCGCCCAGTTCGCCGTGCCGCCGCTCCACCAACGCCCACTGCAAGCCGACCGCTTCGTCGAAAGTCAGCCGCGCTTCGGCACGCTCGCGCTCCAAGGCGTTCTCCGCAGTGTGGATGGCACGCAACGCCTCGTCTTCGGATATCAGATTGCGTTGCTGCAGAATCGATTTCGGCAGCGGCTCGGCGATGGGGTCGAGCACGGCAAGCACCTGTCGCACACAGGCGTAGATGTCCCAGCTCTGCACCTTGCTGTTGGCCGGGTAGATCGGAAAGAACTCGCGCTCGAACACCGACAAAACGTCGTCGCCACTGGCACCCGATGCGTCGGCGATGGTCCGCAGCGACTTGGTGCCGATGCTCCTGCCACCAGTGGGTGATTCGAGAACGTAGAACGCCGGATGCGTGAGCTGCAGTGTGCCCTTGAAGTACCCGACTTCGCCGGAGAGCATCAGCCGGGTGTCCTTGACGAGTTGTTTCTTGAGGAATCTGGCGTTGAAGAACGTCGCTGTCACTTTGGGGCGCCGGTCACCGATTGTGACGACGAGGTACTCCCGCTTGGGCGTGCGGTTGGTCCACCTGGTTTCCGCTTTGGTGATGACGTCGACGAACGTGACGTGGTCACCCTCTTCGAGTTCCTCGAACTCGTCGAGCACCGTCAACCCGTCGCTGTATTTCCGTGGATAGTGCCGCAGCAGATCGTTGACCGTGCGGATGCCGAAGTGCTCTTCGAGCGGTCCCGCCGCCTTCTTGCCGAGGACATACTCCAGCCGATCGGTGAGCGTGGCCACGGCTATTCCACCCCGATCAGCAGCGCGTCGCCGCGGTGGTCGGTGTGATAGGTGACCAGTTCGGTGCCCGGATGCCTGTGGTGCGCGTGCAGCTGCAGGGCGTCGCCGACACTGGCGTCGACGCCCACACCCGTCAGCACTGTCACCAGTTCGCCGCCCGACGCCAGCAGCAGGTCGATCAGGCCCGCGGCCGCCTCGGCGATATCGGCGCCGACGATCAGCACCTCGTCGCCCGCGATGGCCAACCCGTCGCCCGGTTTACAGGTGCCAGCCCACGTCAGCGCCTCCTCGGTGGCCACCCGCACCGACCCGTGCCGGGCGCTCGCGGCGGCGCGCGCCATGGTGTAGCCGTCGTCGACTGCCTGCCGCTCGGCGTCGTGCACCGCGAGTGCGGCCAGCCCCTGCACCATCGACCCGGCGGGCACCGGGACGACGTCGATGCCCCAGCCGATCGCCGCGGTGCATCCCGCGACGAGTTCTTCCGCGGCGACGTACCCGTTGGGCAACACCATGATCTGCGCGGCGCCGGTGTTGACCAGCGCGTGCAGCAGTTGCTTGGCGCTCACCGGCGCGTCGGGTTCCTGGCGCAGCACGTGCGCGCCCTCGCCTGCGAACAGGTCCGCGGCGCCGTCACCATCGACGACCGCGAGCACCGCGCGCTCGCGACTCCACCCACCGGCAGGCCGCGCGGTGGAACCGGCCGACAGTGAGGTGATCTGGATGCGGCTCGGAATCCCGACCGACAGCGCCGCTTCCACGGCGGCACCGGCGTCGTCGGCGTGCACATGCACCGAGTAGTGGCCGTCACCGCCCGCCGACGCCGCGATGGCCACGGATTCGCCAAGCTGATCCAGCCGCTCGCGGAGCGTCTCGACGCCGCGGGCGTCGCAGCCGTTCAGCAGGTACATCACCTCGAATTGCGGCGCGGCGACGGTGGCCGTCGTGACGGTGGCCGTGCGAGGCGACGGCACGTATTCGTGTCGCTGCGGCGCCCGCCCGGTCAAGGTCCTGCTCATCGCGTCAAGCAGTACCAGCAGCCCGCGGCCGCCGGCGTCCACCACGCCGGCCTCGGCCAGCACATCGAGTTGCGTCGTCGTCTTGTCCAGTGCGACGGCCGCGGCGTCGGCGGCCGCCGACACCACCTCGGCGAGGTCGGCGCCGTCACCGCCCGCATGTTCGGCCGCGCCCGCCGCGTCCTGCAGCACCGAGACGATGGTGCCGGGCACGGGTTCGCCCATCGACGCGACCACCAGACCGACCGCGTGACGCAGGGCCGCCCCGAAGATGTGGCCGTCGACGTCGGCCAGCGCGCCGCGGTCGGCCGCGACCGAGACAACCACGTCGGCGAGGCCGCGCAGGATCTGGCTCAGGATGACCCCGGAGTTGCCCCTGGCGCCGTGCAGCGCGCCGGCGGCCAGCGCCGCGGCGACCGCCACGACGTCGTCGCTGTCGGCGTGCGCATCGGCCTGCGCCCACGCCGAACGCATCGTGAACAGCATGTTTGTCCCGGTATCGGCGTCAGCGACCGGGAACACGTTGAGCCGGTTGATCTCGTCGGTGTGCGAAATCAGGTCGCCGACGGCGGCATGCGCCCAGTCCCGTAGCGCGGAGGCATCGAGCCGCCGAGCCGACATCCGCAAACCTCCATCAAATGTGGCGCCCGCGCGTCAGCCTAGCTACCTTGGCTGACAGTCCCGGCGCAACGTTGCTGCCGGTGGATGCGTTTTTGGTGTTCCCTGGTCGGGCCGGTATCCTGGTCAGGTTGTCGGGATCACCCACGCCGGTTTTCGGCGATAGGCCCAGACCCCAAGTACTGATTCGAGGAGTTCTAGATATGGCTGCCGTCTGCGAGATCTGCGGAAAAGGCCCCGGCTTCGGCAAGTCGGTGTCGCACTCCCATCGCCGGACCAGCCGTCGCTGGGACCCGAACATCCAGACCGTCCGCGCGGTGACGCACCCGGGCGGCAACAAGAAGCGTGTCAACGTGTGCACCTCCTGCATCAAGGCAGGCAAGGTCACCCGCGGCTAAACCCCGCCCTAGGGAAGGCGCCAGTCGATCGGGTCGGCGCCCATCTTCTCCAGCAGTTCGTTGGCCCGGCTGAACGGTCGCGATCCGAAGAATCCGCGCGACGCCGACAGCGGCGACGGATGCGGCGATTCGATCGACACGCAGTCCTCGCCCTCCAGCCACGGCTTCAGCGTCGACGCGTCGCGACCCCACAGCACGGCCACCAACGGTTGCTTGCGCGCCACCAGCGCGCGGATCGCGCATTCGGTCACGGCCTCCCAACCCTTGCCGCGATGTGACGCCGGGTTACCCGGACGCACCGTCAGGACCCTGTTCAGCAGCATCACGCCCCGCTCGGCCCACGGCGACAGGTCACCGGTGGCAGGCGGCGGCAACCCCAGATCCTTGCCGTATTCGGCGAAGATGTTGTCCAGGCTGCGCGGCAGCGGTCGCACCTCGGGCGCCACCGAGAAGCTCAACCCCACCGCGTGTCCCGGTGTCGGGTAGGGATCCTGCCCGACGATCAGCACCCGCACCTGGTCGAACGGAAACGTGAAGGCGCGCAACACGTTCGGCCCTGCGGGCAGATAGCGGTTGCCTGCGGCGATCTCGGCGCGCAGGAACTCCCCCATCGCAGTGATCTGCGCGCTCACCGGCTCCAGCGCGGCGGCCCAACCAGCTTCGACGAGTTCATGCAGGGGACGTGCAGTCACGGGTAGCCAACCTAGCGGGCGATGCCGGTCAGAACGACTGCCATCCGGGATTTCCGGCCCACGTGTCGCCGTCGACCAGTACCCGTGCAGGTCCCTCGACCACCCGACCGATCGGGCGCCACCCGGTGGGCGGCGCGCCGGGGAACGTCGCGACCAGCGCGTGGTCCTCGCCGCCGCCGAGCACCCACGCCAACGCGTCCTCCGCGACTGCCTCGGCCGCGTCGGCCACCGCATCGCGGTCCGCGGACAGCGCCGCGCTCGACACGTCGATGCCCACCTGCGAGGCCGCGGCCACATGCCCCAGATCGGCCATCAAGCCGTCAGACACATCGGTCATCGCGGTGACGCCCGACTCGGCCGCAATGCGTCCCTGTCCGTACGGCGGCTCCGGAGTCAGGTGCCGCCGGCGCAGCGGCTCGAACCGATCAATTCCCTTGCGCCACAGCGCGTATCCGGCGGCCGACCGACCGAGTTCCCCCGCGACGGCCACCGTGTCACCTGGCCGCGCGCCGCCGCGGCGCACCGGGTCGCGGCCGCCGAGGTCGCCGAGCACCGTCACCGAGATCACCCAGTGCGGCGCGCTGACCAGGTCACCGCCCACGATTCCGGCGCCGAACAAACCGGCCTCGTGCCACATGCCGTCCGCCAGTTCGAGCGCCTTGGCCGTCGCGGTGTCGGCGGGCGCCCCGAACGCGACGACGAAGGCGGTGGGCCGCGCCCCCATCGCCTCGATGTCGGCGGCGTTCTGCGCGATCGCCTTGCGGCCGATGTCGTGCGGTGTGGACCAGTCCAGCCGGAAGTGCCGTCCTTCGACGAGCATGTCGGTGGACACCACCGTCCTGCCGTCCCCGGCGACCACCACCGCGGCATCGTCACCCGGCCCCAGCACCACCGCGGCGGGCTGCTCCCGGTTGGTGACCAGCCGGTCGATCACGGCGAACTCGCCTACCCCGGCCAATGTGTCGGCGTCGTCGCTCGCCATGTCACCTTCCCCGGGCTGCGGTACGTTTGGGCCCTGCGGCCAGGAGTCTATGCAGCGAAACGGAGGGCACAGCGGGTGGTCGAGGCTTTCATGCTGATCCAGACCGAGGTGGGCCGCGCCGAGGTCGTCGCCAAGCAGATCGCCGGCCTACCGGGCGTGTTGTCCTCGGAGTACGTCACAGGACCGTACGACGTGGTGGTCCGCATCGGCGCCGACAACCTGGCCGATCTGCAGGCCAACGTCGTACCCAAGGTGCAGCAGGTCGCCGGCATCACCCGCACCTTGACCTGCCCGGTCGCCGATTCGACGGGCCCCTAGAGTTTGGGCGGTGAACGCCGAGACCCGCGACGGACCCCCGAAGGCCTTGCTGATCGCCGCGGTCGTCGTCGCGGCCGCGGCCATCATCGCGATCCTCGTCGTCGCCGCGCTGCGACAGTCGCCACCCGCACAGCAGGCGGTGCCCATTCCGCCCGTGCCTGCGCCGCAAGCCGACAGCGCCGAATGCAAGACGCTTTTGGCCGCGCTTCCGCAACAGCTGGGTGACTACCATCGCGCGCCCGTGGTCCAGCCTGCGCCTCCCGGCACGGCGGCCTGGACGTCGGGCGACGAGCCGGTCATCCTGCGGTGCGGTCTGGACCGGCCCGCCGAGTTCGTCGTCGGGTCGGCGTTGCAGGTGGTCGACGAGGTGCAGTGGTTTCAGCTCACCGGCGAAGGCCGCAGCACCTGGCTGGCGGTCGACCGCGCCGTGTATATCGCGTTGACGTTGCCGCAGGGGTCCGGGCCAACACCGATTCAAGAGGTGTCGGACGTCATCGCGAAATCGTTGCCCGCCAAGCAGATTGATCCCGCGCCGGTGGGCTAGCGCAGTCCGGTGCCCCGCTCGAGCGCGGTTTCCACCATGGTCGCCAACAACGTCGGGTAGTCGACACCGCTGGCCGCCCACATCCGCGGATACATCGAGATGGTGGTGAAGCCGGGCATCGTGTTGATCTCGTTGATCACCGGCCCGTCCTCGGTGAGGAAGAAGTCGACGCGAGCCAACCCCTGGCAGTCGACGGCGTTGAACGCCCGAATGGCCAACTGCTGCACGGCTTCTGCGACGTCATCGTCGATCTTGGCAGGAACGTCGAGTTCAGCGGCGTCGTCGAGATACTTGGTCTCGAAGTCGTAGAACCCGTCCTCGCGGCCGCGCACCCCCGCGACCCGGATCTCGCCGACGGTGCTCGCCTCGATCCGGCCGTCGGGGAATTCCAGTACGCCGCACTCCAATTCGCGTCCTGGAATCGCCGCCTCGACGATCACCTTCGGGTCGTGTCTGCGGGCCAATTCGATGGCGGCGGGCAGCTGGTCCCATGCGGTCACCCGGCTGACGCCGATCGACGATCCGCCCCGCGCGGGTTTGACGAACACCGGCAGGCCGAGCCGTTCGCGATCGTCGAGTGCGACGGTGTCCTGCCGCGGCCGCAACACGACGTGGTCGCCGACCGGCAGCCCGTCGGCCATCAGCAGCTTCTTGGTGAATTCCTTGTCCATGCCGGTGGCGCTGGCCAACACGCCCGCCCCGACGTACGGCACCCCGGCGAGTTCGAGCAGGCCCTGGATGGTGCCGTCCTCGCCGTACGGGCCGTGCAGCACGGGAAACACGACGTCGACGGCGGCGAGCACCTCGCCGCCCTGCCCGAGGGACAGCAGTTGACCGCCGCGTCCGGGGTCGGCGGGTAACGCCAATTCGGTGCCCGACTGCCCGCTGACCTCGGGCAGTCGCCCGTCGGTGATGGCCAGTGCCTCAGGACGGGCATCGGTCAGCATCCACGAACCGCCGGGGGTGATGCCGACGGCGACCACCTCGAAGCGCTGCGGGTCCAGATTGCGCAGGATGCTGCCAGCGGAAACGCACGAAATGGCATGTTCGGAGCTGCGCCCACCGTAGACAACTGCGACGCGGATGCGTCCGGAAGCTGCTGGCTGTTGGGCAGTCACAACCTAGAGAGGCTACCGGCCCGGCCGGACGGCGCATGCCGCACACCGGCGACCTGGGCTTTCGCCAGCATCATCGGTGGGCGCCGACCTCGATCAGTTGGCCGGTGACGTCGGCTCCGCAGGGCGAGGCCAGGAAAGCGACGGCGGCGGCCACGGCGTCACGGCGGCGCTGCGTCTCCCCTGCGGCCGCATCCGGGCCGGGTTCCATATTGCTGGGCGAGACGGCGTTGGCGGTGATGCCGTCGGCCGCGCACGCGGCCGCCAACCCCTTCGTCATGCCGACGAGCCCATATTTGGCCGCCGACACGTGGAACCGGTGCGGGTCCCCGCGCAGCGCGTTGCCGCCGATGACCGAGACGATCGCGCCGCCCCCCGCGGACCGCAACCGGGGCAGCGCCTCGAACACACAGTGCATCGCGCCGTCGAGGGTCACCCTGCGGGCCACCTCCCAGTCCGCGGTGGTGACGTCGTAGGCGGAGACGCGCGTGCGCACAGCGGCGTTGTTGACCAGAACCCGCACCGGTCCCAGTTCCTCGGCGGCGGCGAACATCCGCGCGACCTGTTCGGGGACTGCGACGTCGGCCATGGCGTGCATTGCCCGCACGCCGATCTCGCGAGCCTCGGCGGCGACCTTCTCGGCGCCCTCGACGTCCGTGCGCGCGTTGACGACGACGTCGTGGCCGGCCCTGGCGAGCGCCAGCACGATCGCCCGCCCCAGATTTCGGGCGCCGCCGGTGACAACGGCGACACCGTTCACGACCGAATACCCGTCATGTGCACCAATTCTGAGAAATCCTCCACATTCTCGACGTTCCAACACGTCGTCAACAATTCAGCTGCTCCCGCCGTACCGATCAGCGGGGCGGCGTTGTCGGTGAACTTCGCGGCCAGCTCCGCGTCTGTCATCGGGTTGTCCGGTGTGCCGATGTTGTTGTCGACGCGACCGGCCAGTGACCGGCCATCGGACAGGTTCACGGTCACCATGGCGGCCCGCTTCCCGACGGAGTCGTCAGCGCGTACGTCGACAAGTTCACGAAGAGAACAGATTTCGGGATCGATGGCCGCCGCGTCGGTGAAATGATCCAACCGCGGCCGCGCCGCGGCCAACGCCACCGCAACAGCATGGGTGATGCTGAACTTGGCTTCCAAACCGGTGCGTGGGTTCACCTTTCCGGTCACCGTGGCGGCCTTGGAGTTCACCGCGGCCTGCACTCCGACGACATCGCTTGCGCTGAACCCGTGTTCGGCGCGCAGCGCCAGCACCACATCCACGGCCGGATGGGTCAACGAACCGCTCGGGTAGGCCTTGTAGCCGTTCGCCAGCAGATTCCACTGTGTGCCGAGTTCGACGACGAGCTTGTCCGGGTCAGCGCCGGTGGACATCACGTCGAGGAATCCGCGTGTGCCTTCGATGATGTCGACACATGAGGTGATGCCCTCGTCAGCCATGATCGCCGCGAGCAGGCCGTCCATCGCCGCCTTGCCTGCGTGTAGCGCCTTGCCGTCGCTGCCGTAGACCGCCTTCAAGCCGGCGGACTGGGTGCCTGCGCTGCCGAGCGCTTGACTGAGCACGGGCGGCGTCAACCCGAGCACCCGACCCGCCGCAGCGGCGGCCCCCAGGTGGCCCACGGTTCCTGTGACGTGCCAGCCGATTTCGTAGTGGGCGTCGCCGGCAGCCCTGCCGACTCGACACTCGGTTTCGAAGCCCGCCACGAATGCCGTCAACACGTCGGCACCCGAAACCGGTTCACGTTCGGCCAGGGTGAACAGCGCCGGCCACACCGGCGCGCTGCCGTGCACCGTGGTGTCGCCGGGATTGAAGGTGTCGTCGTAGTCGAGAAGGTGCGCGGCGAAGCCGTTGATCAGCGCCGCGAATGCCATCGGGGCCTTCTCCGTTCGGCCGATGACGGTGTGCGAGCCAGCACCCGCCGCGCGTTGTGACACCCGGACCATCGCATGCACCGCGGGATGCTCGGCGGCCGCCATCGCGACCCCGATGTGGTCGATCAGCGCGCGTTTGGCCTCGTGGACGATGTCCGCGGGCAGGTCGGCGAACCGCAGCGACGCGGCGAAATCCGCCAGCCTGCTGGTCAATCCGCCAACCCGTTGCGTCACGGCCGTCATTGGTCCGCCAAGCCGATGCTACTGACCAGTGCCGCCACCGCGTCGTTCTGCTGTTTCAGGAACGGACCGAACTTGTCTGCCGCCAAAAACTCAGTGACAGAACCAGTTTGGTCCACGAAGTCATTCCAGCCGGGCGCGCTCACCAGCGTGCGGAACCGGTCTTGGTAGTACGCGAGCGCCTGCTGTGGCATGCCCGGCGGACCGACGAAACCGCGGAACTCCTCGGGCAGTGGGCCGACGTCCACCCCTTGTTCCTTGATCGACGTCAACTCGGGAAACGCGGACACCTTGCGGTCGGCCACGGTGGCGATCAACCGCAGCGCCCCCACCTTGACCTGATCGAGGAAATCGGTGGTAGCCCCGATCATCATCTGCGCGTCGTTGCGCAACAGTGCCCCGATGCGCTGGCCGCTGTCGGCGAACGACAGGAACTTCCAACTCGTATTCGTCTTCGCCTGCAGCGCTTTTCCTGTCAGCGAGTCCGTCGCGGTGATCGAGCCGCCGACCTGGACTAAACCGTCGGGCCTGCGCCCCGCATCGGCGATGAAGTCCTTCACGGTGTGATAAGGCGAGTCGGCGCGCACGGCGACGATCTGCGGTTCGACGAGCAGCGCGGCGATGGGTTGCAGTTCGGAGATCGACACCGACGTGCCGGACAGGGTCAGCGGTGTCACCAACCACGTCGGCGTCACCGCGGCGATGGTGTCGGAGCGGCCCTTGCGACCCCTGACATAGGACATCGCACCGATACCCGATCCCTCCGTCTGGTTGCGCACCGGCCATGCGCTGTCGATCAGCTTGTCGGTCTGCATCAACTTGATGACCTGGCGGGCGAACACGTCACTGCCGCCACCCGGGCCGGTGTGCACCACGACCTGCGTCCTGCCGGGTACCCCGTTCTGCAGGCCTGCGCGCTGAAGGCCGCACCCGGCCAGTGCGAACGTGGCCGCCACACCGCCGATCAGCACGCTTCGACGGGAGAACTGCGTAGCTTCCATCATCGCCCCTACGTCCCGACGAGTTCGGCTGGTTCGGCGGAAAGCACCTTGTTCTGCAACGCCTTTCGGCGGCGGCCGGTGATCAGCAGCGCCACCCCCACGACGATCGCGGCGGCGAAGATGGTCGCCGAGATCGGCCGTTCGACGAAGATCAACGGATCGTTGTCGGACAGCACAAGTGATTGCCGCACCGCGTTCTCGGCCATCGGCCCCAGCACGAACGCCATCAACAGTGGCGCTGCAGGCACACCGAGCTTGCCGAACAGGTAACCGAGCAGACCGAAGAACGCCATCAGGTACACATCGGTCATCGAGCTGCGCACGCTGTAGACACCGACGGCGGCGAGCACCAGGATCGCGGGATACAGCGCCCAGTACGGGATCTTGAGGATCCGCACCCACACCGGGATCATCGGCAGATTCAGGATCAGCAGCATGACGTTGCCGATGTAGAGGCTGGCGATCACCGGCCACCCGATTTCGGGGTGATCGGTGAACAGCAGCGGACCGGGTTGCAGCCCGTAGAGCAGCAGCGCCGCCAGCATCACCGCCGTGCTTGCGGTGCCGGGCAGGCCCAGTGACAGCAGCGGGATCATAGCGCCGCCGGATTCGGAGTTGTTGGCGGCCTCCGGACCGGCGACACCCTCGATGGCGCCCTTACCGAATCGCTCCGGATGCTTGGAGGTTCGCTTCACCAACGCATACGACAGGAAGGACGCCACCGTGGAGCCGCCGCCCGGCAGCGCGCCGATGAAGAACCCGAAGACCGACCCCATCGCGATCGCCAGCCGCGACTGCTTGAGATCCTGCCGAGTGGGAAGCAGGTTACGAATGCCCTTCGGCACCGTGAACAGCGGTGTGCTCATCTTCTTCTCGGCGTTGAGCAGCACCTCACCCACCGCGAACAAACCGACGCTGATCGCGATGAACTCGATGCCGTCGTAGAGCGCGGGCATCCCGAAGGTCAGTCGCTGCTGACCGGTGAAGATGTCGATGCCGATCGTCGAGATCAACAACCCGATGGTCATCGCCAGGAATCCCTTCAACGGCGAGTCGGTGGCCATCAGGATCACCAGCAGCAGACCGAAGGCCATCAGCGCGGCGTATTCCGGCGGGCCGAAACCAAGGGCCACGTGCGCGACGATGGGGGCGGTGAAGGTCAACGCGATGACACCGAACGTGCTCGCGATGAAGCCGGCGATCGCCGACATGCCCATCGCGGGTCCTGCCCGTCCTTTGCGCGCGAGCGGATGTCCGTCCAGACACAGCACCACCGAAGAGGTTTCGCCGGGAATGTTCAGCAGGATCGAGGTGGTGGCGCCCGCGAACTTGGCGCCGTGATAGATGCCCGCCATCATGATCAGCCCGGTGGTCGGGGGCAGGCTGGTGGTCACCGGCAACAGGATCGCCAGCGTGGCGGGCGGACCGAGACCGGGCAGGATGCCGACCAACGTCCCGATCACCACACCGACGGCCACCCAGCACAGGTTCATCGGGGTGAACGCCGAACCGAACCCGGCCAGCAGATTGTGCAGCGCGTCCATCATCTCCCTTTCCGCCGCGCCGCCATGGCGCCGCGCTGGGGCCTCAATTGCCCTCGAACAGTGCAGAAGTCGGCAGTTCGACGCCCAGCACGAGCACGAACAGTGCATAGGCCAGGACCGGCACCAGCACGATCACCAGAACGGCCTTCAGACTGCGGATGCGCTCGATGACAAGTACCAGGTAGCCGATCAGCAGGATGGTCGCAGGCACGAATCCGAGCAGACCCATCAGCGGGATGCTCACCGTCAATCCCAGCCATACGCTTCCGGCGCGCAGGAATTGGCGTCCGACGCCAGTCAGTTGGCCGGCAGGTGCGGGGCCTTGCCGGATGCGGCGCACGATCGACGTCGCCACGAGCGCCAGGCCGAGTCCCAGCACCGCGACCGACAGTGCGGTCGGAAACATCCCCGGGCCGGGCACGCCATGCTTGCCGAACATCGCCAGCCCGGACGCGTCGAGGAACGCCACCACGCCGACCACCGTCGCCGCAAGCCCCAAAGCGGCCTGCGCCAGCGGCGCCGTGGCCAGCACGGAGCGTTCGGATTCGGCGGGGTCGTGCTCATCGGGCGGCAAATCCACGGGCGGCGACTCGACACCGCTGTCCGCTTGAGTCATCGTTGAGCTCCTAACGCTTTTCGTGGCCGAAGTCGTTCAGGCCACGCCGATGTCGCCCTGCGGCGCGGCATCGGGCGACAGCAACGCAAAGAGGCCCCTGCGTCCGCTCATTGAATCGGCAGCCGAGGTGAACCCGTGCCGCGCGAGCACGGCGGCTTCGACGGCATCGGCGGCCACCTTGGCGACCTGCACGACGGCCGTCGCGGATTCGTCGACGGCGCGCAAGCCGGCCGCCTGGGTCGCGCACAACCCGACGGTGTTGCGCAGTTGGGCCTCGTCGAGATTCAGCAACAGTCCGGCTGCGACGCCCGCACCGACCAGACCCGCGACGGTGCGGTGGCTCCACCGGTCCGCTGCGGTCGTCGACTCCAGCACCGCCGCGATCCGGTCGGCGATCACCGTTCCGGTTGCGAAGGCCTTCACCGCCGCAGGCGACGCGGTGTCCCGGGCTGAAACATCCTGTAGCGCTGCGACGGTGGCGCCGATCGCATGCCAGCGCCAACCCTCGGCGATCGGCGCGGTGGCAAACACCGTCCGCCATGCGCGGTTCATCGCCGACGGTCCTCCGGCGGGGTGAGCATCGTCGATCGCGACGGCGTCATGTCGCAACGTGGCCAGGATCTGCTCGAGCTGGCTTTGCGCCGAATCCACGGCCTGATCGGGAGGTGTTGCGGTGACGGCGATGTCAACGATGAGGTCGGTGAACGTCACTGTGCCGGTCCGTCCTGTTGAGGCCGCGCGGCGGCGACGATGTCGGCGAAACTCGTCGATACGTCGACGGTCTCCACGAGTTGGCTGATCCTCGCGGCGATTCCGGCCCCCAGTACCGGGACCATCAGCGCATCGACCTTGCCGAGTAGTTCAGCGTCGGTCAGCGGCCTGGCCAGGCTGCCGCGGGCATGCGGCACGTGCGCGACGATCTGCGCGCCGTCGCAAAGCAGGACGGTGATTTTCGCTTCGTCACGGGCGATCTCGGCCGACGGGATCAATTCGGTCACACCGCGGACGCGTTGCACGTCGGGCGCCGTGGCGCGGGTGTCGGAGAACTCGCGCAGCCCAACCTTGCCGTCGAGCAATCCGACGGCCACCCCGTGGCGCGCGCTGAACCGTGCCTGCAGCCCGTCCTCGGGTTGCACGATGCCCATCAGTTCGGGAACCAGCGGATGGCAGCTCACCTTTACCGATTCGATCGCCGACGGGTCGGTGAGGCGCCCGCACGCGTCGATCGCGGCATCGATCGCCGGATGCGCAACGATGCCGCACGGATACGGTTTGAACGCGTTGCGTTCGAGTTCCCAGCCGTCGGCCCACGACCCGAGCAGCTGGCTCTCGTCCACCGAGTCGGCGAGGATCGTCAGCACGCCGGTGTCACCGAGCGGATCAGCGTCGCCGGTGTACCCACGCGATCCCAGCCGCGCAGCCAGAATCCCGTTGGCCGCCGCCTTTCCGGCGTGATACGGCTTGGTCATCGATCCGAACGCTTCCCGCTGGCCGAGCGTCATCGTCGACGCGGCGGCAAGCGCGGCCCGCAATTGGTCGCGGTTCAAGCCCATCAGTAAAGCAGCAGCCACGCATGCACCGAAGACACCACATGTTCCTGTGATGTGCCAGCCACGGTCGTAGTGATTCGGTGAGATGGCGTTGCCGATCCGCAGTTGCACCTCACATCCGAACGCAAACGCCCTCAGGCACTGTTCGCCAGACGCCCCGGTTGAATCATGCAGCGCGACAAGCACCGCCAGCGTCGCCGCGCCAGGGTGAATGACCGTGGCCAGATGGGTGTCGTCGAAATCGTCGTAGTGGCTTGCGGTTCCGCTGAACAGTGCCGCCCAGTGCTCATCGAGGATCTCGGAACGGCCGAGTATTCGGGACCGCCCAGGTGCCGACAATTCTCGTGCCGCAGCGATGATCGCCTCGGCCGCGGGCGAGTTCGCGGCGCCGACCGCCGTGCCCAGCACGTTGAACATCGACCTCTTGGCCGCAATCGTCGCATCGGGGGGCAGCGGCCCGGCGGCCGCGTCGAGTAACGCATCGGCGAACTCAGTGGTCCGCATGACAGCGGTAGGTGACATGTGATCGACGCTATGAACGACGCCACCGGCGAACAACGACGTTCACCGTCGAGATCATTGCAATTGCTGCAACGATTCCTGTCGCCTGCGGCCGTGCTCGTGCGCGATTCTGGCGAGATCACGCACGCTCTGATATTGGGCGCCCGCCCGCGGGTAGGCCACGAACACGATGCGCGCCGCGGGCGCCGGATCGACGATCCGGATGCGCGCGACCCGCGGGTGCTGGTGGTCGGTCATCCCCTCGGGCACCACGGACACCCCGATTCCCGCACCCACCATGGATTCGACGACGAACAAGTCGTTGCCCTCGATGGTGATGCGCGGCACGAAGCCCGCTCTGGCACAGGCGTTCACCATGTGCGCGCGGCTGCTCGACCCGAGTTCCATCGCGACGAAGGGCCGGTCCCGCACCGCGCCGAGCGATACGTTGTCCAGCGTCGCCAACGGGTCGTCCGCAGGCACCGCCAGCAGCAGCGACTCGGAGAACAGCGGTTCGACGATGAAGTCTTCTTCACTGGGCGACACCGAGGTGAACGCGAAGTCGGCCTCTCCACGCAAAAGCGCGGCCACCACTTCTGTCGCCGACCCTTGCCAAGACCGGAAGCGCAGACCCGGATGCAGGGCGAGCACATCGGCGAGCACGCCGGGGACGAATCCCAGCCCGAGCGAGAAGGTGTGCGCGATCCGCAGCAGCCGCTGCGGGTGGCCGGCATCTGCCAATGTGCTGTCAATGGCATCCTGCCTCGCTCGCAGCACGGCACGGGCCTCCCGGACCAAGACGGTTCCCGCATGCACCATCCGCACCCGACGGCCGGTCTGTTCGATCAGCGGGATGCCGAGTTTGCGCTCCAGCGACCGGATCGCCCGTTGCACCGTGGCGACACTGACTCCGAGTTCTTCGGCGGTGTGGCCGAAGTGTTCGGTACGTGCGAACGCCAGCAACATCTCCAGGTCGGCGAATGTGACGTCGCGCCCGGAGAAGTCATCCATCGCCGGACAGCGCCTCTTCGAAATCGGCGATCAGATCGTCGGTGTCCTCGATGCCCAGTGAGATCCGGGCGAAGCCGTCGCTGACCGGATCGCCCCAGCGGGCACGTCGGTCCACCGAGGTGTGAATGCCGCCGAAGCTGGTCGACGCGATCAGCAGCGCGCTGCGTTCCACCAGTGCGCGCACCGCGGCGGCGTCTTTCAACTCGACGGCGACCAGTCCGCCGTAGCGCCGCATCTGCAGGGTGGCGATCTGATGCGACGGGTCCTCGGGCAGACCGGGATAGCGCACCGACTTCACCGCGGGATGCCCGCGCAGCATCATGGCGAGCGCCTGCGCGTTCTGACACTGTCGCTCGAATCGCAATCCGGCACTGCCGAGGCTGCGCAGCACGAGCCACGCCTCGAACGCACCGAGGATGGGTCCGGCCAACAACCGGTCACGTTCGATCGCGGCCATCAGGTCGGGCTGGCTGCCCGCCACATAGCCGGCGAGCAGATCGCTGTGTCCCGAAAGGGCTTTCGTCGCGCTGGCCACCACCAGATCGGCACCCAGCGACAACGGCTGCTGTCCGAGCGGCGTCGCGGTGGTGTTGTCAACGATAAGGATGGCGCCTCGGCCGCGGCAGCCCATCGCGAGCTGATGCAGATCGACGACGTCGAGTCCAGGGTTGGCCGGTGTCTCGGCGAGCACCACATCGGCGTCCGCGGAGGCCGCACACATGTCGGCACTGCGCGCTTCGACGACAGTAACCCCTTGCGGGGCAAGGTATTCCACGGCATAGCGGCGTACCTGGTAATAACCATCGGCCGGAACGACGAGCTTGCTGTTCGGCTTGACCAGCACCCGCAGCGCCGACGTGATCGCAGCCATACCGGACGCGAACGTCAGCGCCGTCGCGGCCCCTTCGAGTTCCGCGAGCGCCGATTCCAGTTGCCGCCACGTGGGGTTGGAGCTGCGACCGTAGCTGTCCAGCGGCTCGGTCTCGTCGGGCGACAAGTGGTACGTCGACGCCGGAACCGGTGGCGGCGCCACCGGCCTACCCGGAATCGCTTCCGAGCCAACGGCTTTGACGCTACGTGTGGAATCGCCGTAGGTGCCGTCCATCTGGCTCTACTCCGGCTTTGTGCTGCGCCCCAGCAGCAGTGCGACGGCCTCGTCGACCGACAAGCCCTTGTGGCAGACCCGCTGGACCGCATCGGTGAGCGGCATCTCGACGTCGTAGCTGGCCGCGAGCGCGAGTATCGATTCACACGATGCGACGCCCTCGGCGACATGTCCGCCTGCGGCCTGCAGGGCCGACTCCATGGTGCCGCCCTTGCCGAGTCGCTCGCCGAACGACCGATTACGCGAGTGCGGGGAGGTGCATGTCGCGACGAGATCACCGACGCCGGCGAGCCCAGCCATGGTTGCGGGTTTAGCGCCCAACGCGATTCCCAGCCGCATGATCTCGGCGAGGCCCCTGGTGATGATCGCCGCCGCGGTGTTCTCCCCCAGTCCGACGCCCGCCGCCATGCCGCACGCCAATGCGATGACGTTCTTGCAGGCCCCGCCGACTTCCGCGCCGATCACGTCGGCGTTGGTGTAGGGCCGCAGGTATCCGGTCGACAGCGCCCGTTGCAGGGTGACCGCCCTGCCGGAGTCACTGCATGCCACAACGGTGGCCGCGGGCTGTTCGTCGGCGATCTCACTGGCCAGATTCGGCCCGGTGACGACCGCCACCCGGGACGGGTCGGCACCGGTCACCTGAACCACGACTTGGCTCATACGCATCAACGTGTCCAACTCGATGCCCTTGGCCAGGCTCACCAGGGTGACGTCGTCGCCGATCAGGCCCGTCCACTGCTCGAGGTTGGCCCGCAGCGTCTGCGACGGCACCGCCAGCAGCACCGTGCAGGCGCCTGCCAGCGCCTCGGCCGGGTCGCTGGTCGCGCGGATCGACTTCGGCAGTTCGACATCGCCCAGGTAGGAGGTGTTGCGCTGGGTGTCGTTGATCTCATTCGCCAGTTCGGGACGACGCGCCCACAAAACGACGTTGTTACCGGCATCAGCCAAGACCTTCGCCAGTGCCGTCCCCCACGCACCGGCCCCCATCACCGCCGCCTCGACCACCGCTCCACAGTAGCGCGATGGTCGGTTTTGGCCTCGGCCGTCACCTCTGAACCCGGGTGGCCCCTCCTGGCAGGATGGCCCTCATGAGCGGCACCAGGACAGGCGACGCCGCCGACGTGGGACTGGTCATCGCCGTGAAGCGGTTGTCCGCCGCCAAGACCAGGCTGGCACCTGTTTTCTCGGCGGCGACCCGGGAGAGCGTGGTGCTGGCCATGCTGATCGACACCATCACCGCGGCATCCGCCGTCTCGGCGCTGCGCTTCGTCACCGTGGTCACCCCCGACGAGGTTGCCGCCGACGCGACGCGCTCGCTGGGGGCGCGCGTGCTGGTCGACCCGACACCGCAGGGCCACCGCGACCCCCTGAACAACGCAATCGCCGCCGCTGAGGCCGCAACCCGCGAGGAGACCACCAATATCATTGCGCTGCAGGGTGATTTGCCGGCTCTGCAACCGCAGGAACTGGACGAGGCGATCACCGCCGCCCGCCAATACCCGCGCAGCTTCGTCGGCGACCGGCACGGCACCGGAACCTCGGCGTTGTTTGCCTTCGGTGTGCCGCTCGACCCTCGCTTCGGATCTGATTCGGCTCAGCGCCATCGACATTCAGGCGCCATCGAGCTGACCGGGCCGTGGCCTGGGCTGCGGTGTGACATCGACACCCCCGACGACTTGCTCGTCGCGCGTCGACTCGGTGTCGGCGCAGCAACCGCGCAGGCTATCGGCCGCACAAGGTGAACAGCTGGCGAAGGGATCGGGCATCGCGGTAGCCGGGTGACTGGTCGATAAGGGATTATCGACACCATGACCGAAGCCGAAGCCCAGATCCGACCCACTAGCTCGGACTTGGTCGCCTCGGCGCCCGAGTCGCCGCCCGCCGCGACGTCACCGGCGGTGGACAACGCGCTGCCCGAGGATCGCTACCTCAACCGCGAGCTGAGCTGGTTGGACTTCAACGCCCGGGTGCTGGCGCTGGCCGCCGACACGTCATTACCTCTGCTGGAACGAGCGAAGTTCCTCGCGATCTTCGCGTCGAACCTCGACGAGTTCTACATGGTGCGCGTTGCGGGCCTGAAGCGTCGCGACGAGATGGGTTTGTCGGTGCGGTCGGCCGACGGTTTGTCGCCGCGTGAGCAGTTGCGCCGGATCAACGAGCGCACCCAGCAGATCGCCGACCGGCACGCGCATGTCTTTCTCGACTCGGTGCGTCCGGCACTGGCCGACGAAGGCATTGTCATCGTCACATGGGCCGAACTCGACGACGACGAACGCGCGCGGCTGTCGACGTACTTTCACGAACAGGTGTTCCCGGTGTTGACGCCGCTGGCGGTCGACCCGGCCCATCCGTTCCCGTTCGTGAGCGGCTTGAGCCTCAACTTGGCGATCACCGTAAAACATCCCGACGACGGCGGCCAGCACTTCGCTCGCGTCAAGGTGCCCGACAACGTCGATCGCTTCGTGGAACTCGCTCCCCGCGAAGGCAGCTCGGATGTCGTGCGGTTCCTTCCGATGGAGGAGTTGATCGCGGCATTCCTCTCGGTGCTGTTCCCCGGTCTCGAAGTCGTCGAACATCACGCCTTTCGTATCACGCGCAACGCGGATTTCGAGGTCGAAGAGGATCGCGACGAGGATCTGCTGCAGGCACTCGAACGGGAACTCGCGCGGCGCCGCTTCGGCTCGCCCGTACGTCTCGAGGTGTCCGACGACATGACCGAGAGCATGCTCGAATTGTTGTTGCGCGAACTCGACGTCGCCCCCGGCGATGTGATCGAAGTGCCGGGCCTGCTGGATTTGTCGTCGCTGTGGCAGATCTATGGTGTCGACCGTCCGGCACTCAAGGATCCGCCGTTCGTGCCGGCGACACCGCCCGCGTTCGGTGAACGTGAGACCCCGAAGAGCATCTTCGCCACGCTGCGCGACGGCGACGTGCTGGTCCATCACCCCTACGATTCGTTCTCCACCACCGTGCAGCGGTTCATCGAGCAGGCCGCCGCCGACCCGAACGTGCTGGCGATCAAGCAGACGCTCTACCGCACCTCCGGTGATTCACCGATTGTCAACGCGCTCATCGACGCAGCCGAGGCGGGCAAGCAGGTGGTCGCGCTCGTCGAGATCAAGGCACGCTTCGACGAACAGGCCAACATCAAGTGGGCGCGTGCACTGGAACAGGCAGGTGTGCACGTGGTCTACGGGCTGATCGGTTTGAAGACGCACTGCAAGACCTGCCTGGTGGTGCGCCGCGAAGGCTCGATGATTCGTCGCTACTGCCATATCGGCACGGGCAACTACAACCCGAAAACCGCCCGTCTGTATGAAGATGTCGGCCTGCTCACCGCGGCGCCGGACATCGGTGCGGACCTGACCGATCTGTTCAACTCGCTGACGGGCTACTCACGCAAGGAGTCGTACCGCAATCTGCTGGTGGCGCCGTACGGGGTGCGCAAGGGCATCATCGAGCGCATCGAGCGCGAAATCGCCGCTACCCGCGACGGTGCGCAGGGCCGGATCCGGATGAAGGCCAACGCGTTGGTCGACGAACAGGTGATCGACGCTCTGTACCGCGCCTCTCAATCCGGAGTGCGGGTCGAGGTGGTGGTGCGCGGCATCTGCGCGCTGAAACCGGGTGCGCCCGGCTACTCCGACAACATTGTCGTACGTTCGATTCTCGGCCGGTTCCTGGAGCACTCGCGGATAATCCACTTCAATGCCATCGACGAGTTCTGGATCGGTAGCGCCGACATGATGCACCGTAATCTCGACCGCCGGGTAGAAGTGATGGCGCAAGTGAAGGATCCGCGGTTGACCGCGCAGTTGAACGACGTGTTCGAGTCCACGATGGATCCTGCGACCCGCTGCTGGGAGTTGGGTACCGACGGGCGCTGGACGGCGTTGCCGAGCGCGGGCGCAACCGTACGCGACCACCAGGTGTCGCTGATGGAACGCCACCGACATCCGTAACCGTGACGACGCGACCCGTGGCGGTCGGATGACCTGCAGGAGTTGAGGTGCCGAAGGAAGTTGCCCCGGACGCGGTCCCGACGACCAAGGCTGTACTCGCGGCAGGTGCCGTGCTCTGGCGGCACAACGACGACCTGTCGGTGCCCGAAGTCGCGATCATCCACCGCCCGCGCTACGACGATTGGTCACTGCCCAAGGGCAAGGTCGACCCCGGTGAAACCGAACCGGTGACCGCCGTACGCGAAATCCGTGAGGAGACCGGCTACTCGTCGACCCTCGGCAGGCGACTCGCCGCGGTCAGCTACCCCGTCGAGCAAGGCGTCAAGAAGGTGCGCTACTGGGCGGCCCGCGCCGGCGATGGCGAGTTCAACCCGAACGCGGAAGTCGACGAACTCAAGTGGCTTCCGATGGCCGAGGCGATGAAGCAACTGGAGTACCCGCACGACCGAAAAGTGTTGCGCCGCTTTGCAAAACATCCCGTCGACACCAAGACCGTGTTGATCGTGCGGCACGGGACCGCGGGCAGCAAGTCACGGTACAAGGGCGACGACCGCAAGCGACCACTGGACAAGCGCGGCCGTGCACAGGCCGAGTCCCTCGTGGGCGTGCTGTTGGCGTTCGGTGCCGATACGCTCTACGCCGCGGACAGGGTGCGCTGCCATCAGACGCTTGAACCGCTCGCGGAGGAACTCGGCGTCACCATCGCAGACGAGCCGTTGTTGACCGAGGAGGCCTACGCCAACAACCGCAAGGCAGCCAGGCACCGGTTCCTTGAAATCGCCGCCGCGTCAGGCACGCCCGTCATCTGCACGCAGGGCAAGGTGATACCCGATCTCATCGCGTGGTGGTCGGCGCGCGACGGGGTGCGCCCGGACAAATCGCGCAACCGCAAGGGCAGCGTTTGGGTGCTGTCCTTAGCGGACGATCACTTGATAGCCGCCGACCACATCGGCAGCCCGCTCGCGGTCAAAAGCTGACGTCGGGCCGGTCTGGCGGCGACTCGAGGCAGGTGCCGGGCCATTGAATCCAAAGTGCGCGGGGCGCCGCCGAACTCACCGCACGCAGACACGCCGTGGGTCACGAGAACCCACGGCGTGTCTGATGACGAAATTCAGCGACGACCACCACGCTTGGCCGGAGCCTTGCGTGCCGGAGCCTTCCGAGCCGTCTTCTTGGCGGCGGCCCTCTTGGCCACTACCTTCTTGGCGGCAGCCTTCTTCACTGCCTTCTTGGCGGCGGCCTTCTTCACCGCTTTCTTGGCCGCGGTGCGCTTCACTGCCTTCTTGACGGCGGCGCGCTTCACTGCCTTCTTCGCGGCGGTGCGCTTGACAGCCTTCTTGACGGCCGCCTTCTTCACTGCCTTCTTGACGGCCGCTCTCTTCACGGCCTTCTTGACGGCCGCTCTCTTCACGGCCTTGCGAGCGCCTCCGCCCGCAGTCACGCCACGCTTCACTGCTGGTCCTTCCGCCGGGAGCTTTTGTGCGCCAGAGACAACCGCTTTGAATTGAGCGCCGGGCCTGAATGCCGGCACGGAGGTGGGCTTTACTTTCACCGTCTCGCCGGTGCGCGGGTTCCGCGCGACACGGGCGGCACGACGGCGCTGCTCGAACACGCCGAAGCCGGTAATGGTGACGCTGTCACCCTTGTGCACCGCACGCACGATGGTGTCGACAACGTTCTCCACCGCCGCCGTTGCTTGCCGACGATCCGAGCCCAGTTTCTCCGTGAGTACGTCGATGAGCTCCGCTTTGTTCATCCAAAACCTCCGAAACCAGTGGTCCTCTTTGGACCGACTAGTGGACACGGTAAACCCATTGACCATTGATTTCCAAGAGCCACGCGCAATTTCAAGCGAAACTAGCGAACTTTCTTGCCCCCCTTGGTCTGAAGCCGAGGGCTCCGAGAACTGGGGTGAAGGTGGCGATTTCGGCTCGCCGCGGCCGAATCCTCACGCCTGCAGAGTGCGTGGCTTCCAGCTCGGCCTGCTCGCCTCGTACGCCTCGATTTCATCGAGTTTTCGCAGCGTAAGGCCTATATCGTCGAGTCCCTCGAGCAGTCGCCAGGCCGTGTAATCGTCAATCTTGAACGGCACCATGACCGTTCCGGCGACGATATTCCGATCTTGAAGATTCACAGTGATTTCCACCCCCGGCTGCTCCTCGATGAGCTTCCACAGGAGTTCCACATCATCTTGCGCGACTTCCGCCGCCAGGAGGCCCGCCTTGCCCGCATTGCCGCGAAAAATATCGGCGAATCGAGACGAGATGACGACCCTGAAGCCGAAGTCCATCAACGCCCAGACGGCATGCTCACGCGACGAGCCGGTGCCGAAATCGGGACCCGCCACCAACACAGATCCCTTGTCGAAGGGCGGCAGATTCAGCACGAAGGACGGATCGGTGCGCCAGGCGGCGAACAGACCATCCTCGAAACCTGTTCGGGTGACCCGCTTCAAATAGACGGCGGGAATGATTTGGTCGGTATCCACATTGGACCGGCGCAGCGGAACTCCGATGCCCTTGTGGGTGCGAAAAGCTTGCATTCCGATCTCCTCTTACTGGGTCAGGTCGGCGGGCGAGGACAGCGTGCCGCGCACAGCGGTGGCAGCGGCGACGGCGGGTGACACCAAATGAGTGCGGCCGCCCTTGCCTTGCCTGCCCTCGAAATTGCGGTTCGAGGTCGACGCGCAACGCTCGCCGGGCGCCAACTGGTCCGGGTTCATGCCGAGACACATCGAGCAACCGGCTTGGCGCCACTGCGCCCCGGCGGCAGTGAAGATCTCGCCGAGACCCTCGGATTCGGCCTGCGCGCGCACTCGCATCGACCCCGGCACGATGAGCATCCGCACATCGTCGGCGACCTTGCGGCCGCGCAGGACGTCGGCCACGACCCGCAAGTCCTCGATCCTGCCGTTGGTGCACGACCCGACGAAGACTGCGTCAACGGCGATGTCGCGCATCGCGGTACCGGGCCGAAGATCCATGTACGCCAACGCTTTCTCGGCCGATTGCCGTTCGGCGTCGTCGAACATCAGCTCGGGGTCGGGCACCGATTCCGACAGCGGCACGCCCTGGCCCGGGTTGGTCCCCCACGTCACGAACGGGCTCAGCGTGGAGGCGTCGAGATACACCTCGGTGTCGAATTCGGCGCCTTCGTCGGTGCGCAACGCGCTCCACGCGGCGACGGCCGCATCCCAGTCCGCACCCTTCGGAGCGTGCGGACGACCGCGCAAGAACTCGAACGTCGTTTCGTCCGGCGCCACCATGCCGGCGCGCGCACCGGCCTCGATGCTCATGTTGCAGATCGTCATCCGACCCTCCATCGACAGCGATTCGATGGCGCTGCCGCGGTATTCGATGACATGGCCCTGGCCCCCGCCGGTGCCGATTTTCGCGATCACCGCAAGGATGATGTCCTTCGCGCTGACACCGGGCGGCAACTCACCGTCGACGTTGACCGCCATCGTCTTGAACGGACGCAGCGCAAGCGTCTGTGTTGCGAAGACGTGCTCGACCTCCGATGTGCCGATGCCCATCGCAAGTGCACCGAACGCACCGTGCGTCGAAGTGTGGCTGTCACCGCACACCACCGTCATGCCGGGCTGCGTCAATCCCAACTGCGGCCCGATGATGTGCACGATGCCCTGCTCGGCGTCGCCCATCGGGTGCAACCGGATGCCGAACTCTTCGCAATTGCGTCGCAGCGTCTCGACCTGTGTACGGGAGATCGGGTCGGCGATCGGCTTGTCGATGTCGACGGTCGGCACGTTGTGGTCTTCGGTGGCGATGGTCAGGTCCGGCCTGCGCACGGTCCGGTTGTTGAGCCGGAGCCCGTCGAAGGCCTGCGGGCTGGTCACCTCGTGGATGAGGTGCAGGTCGATGTAGATCAGGTCCGGCTGGCGCGAGGCGCCCTCGCCTGTGCCGTGGGCGACGACGTGGTCGGCCCACACCTTCTCTGCCATGGTGCGCGGCGTGGTCATACTTGACTATCTCACAATCTGGGAAGCTAGTATCTCCTTGTGAGACAGGATAGCGGTATCGGCGTGCTGGACAAAGCGGTGGGCGTGCTGCACGCGGTGGCCGGCTCGCCCTGCGGGCTGGCCGAACTGTGCGAACGCACCGGGCTGCCGCGCGCCACCGCCCACCGGCTGGCCGCGGGGCTGGAGGTGCACCGGCTGCTGAGCCGCAACGGCGACGGTCGATGGCATCTGGGCCCCGCGCTCACGGAGCTCGCCGGGCATGTCAACGATCCGCTGCTGGCCGCTGGCGCGGTGGTGCTGCCGCGGTTGCGCGAGATCACCGGCGAAAGTGTCCAGCTCTACCGGCGCGAAGGCACCACGCGGATCTGTGTCGCCGCGCTGGAACCACCTGCGGGGCTTCGGGATACGGTGCCGGTGGGCACCCGGTTGCCGATGACGGCCGGGTCCGGCGCGAAGGTGCTGTTGGCGTACGCCGACGCGGCGACGCAGCAGGCGGTGTTGCCTGGCGCGTTGTTCACCGATCGGGCGCTGGCCGAGGTTCGCAAACGCGGGTGGGCGCAGAGCGCCGCGGAACGCGAACCAGGGGTGGCCAGTGTGTCGGCTCCGGTGCGCGACGCGGGCGGTGCGGTGGTCGCCGCGGTGTCCGTTTCGGGACCGATTGATCGGATGGGCCGTCGGCCCGGCGCACGCTGGGCGGCCGACTTGTTGGCGGCCGCTGATGCGTTGACCCGCCGCCTCTGAATGAAGAGGAGAGAACCGGTTTTGTAGCCCCGATGGGATTCGAACCCACGCTACCGCCGTGAGAGGGCGGCGTCCTAGGCCGCTAGACGACGGGGCCAGAACCGGATTGCCAGCATAGCGCACGCGTTCATGCCGACCTAATCCGTAACTGCAGCTGGGGTACCAGGACTCGAACCTAGAATGGCTGAACCAGAATCAGCTGTGTTGCCAATTACACCATACCCCATTGGCCGCCTATAACCGCAGGTCATAAGCTGTTTTCGACCCGATCAATCGGTGGCGGGCTGCCACCGGTTGTTTATCGGGCCGACGTGCAGACTACCAAAGATTCTGCCCTCGTTTTTCACGCCTCCGCCGCCGCCGCGGCGGCCCGCTCCCGCCCCGCGCGCAGTCGGCTCAACGCGCGGTCGCGGCCGAGCAGTTCCAGCGACTCGAACAGCGGCGGACTGATCGAGGCACCGGTGGCGGCCACCCGAATCGGCCCGAACGCTTTCCGGGGCTTGAGTGCCAGATTTTCCAACAGCGCCACCTTCAGCGCTATTTCGATCTTGGCCGTGGTCCAGTCCCCCACCTCTTCGAGGGCAGCGATGGCCGCATCCAGCACGGGGGCCGCGTCGCCGCGCAGTTCCTTGGCGGCCG
The DNA here is from genome assembly GCF_900240945.1 of Mycobacterium sp. 3519A. Lineage (NCBI taxonomy): Bacteria > Bacillati > Actinomycetota > Actinomycetes > Mycobacteriales > Mycobacteriaceae > Mycobacterium > Mycobacterium sp. 3519A. The sequence continues at coordinate 1,689,946 of NZ_OESG01000013.1, read as the reverse complement.
CCTTTTCGTCGAGAGCGAAGTCGTTGTCATTGAGGAACTTGAGCAGATCCCAGGCGTCGCCCAGCACCACGATGCGGGTCTGCACCAGCTTCGCGGCCACGGCGAACTGCGCGGCGTCCAGGCCGGTGTCGTGACCGTGCTCCGCGAAGTAGGCCCGCAGTCGCTCGGTGAAATCGTCTTCGCTCAACAGCCGGATGTGCTCGGCGTTGAGGGCGTCGGCCTTTTTCTGGTCGAAGCGGGCGGGGTTGGAGTTGACGTCGGCGACGTCGAACGCGGCCACCATCTCGTCGAGGCTGAAGACGTCGCGGTCCTCGGCGATACCCCAGCCGAGCAACGCCAGGTAGTTGAGCAACCCCTCCGGGATGAAGCCGCGTTCGCGGTGCAGAAACAGATTGGACTGCGGATCGCGCTTGGACAGCTTCTTGTTCCCGTCACCGAGAACGCTTGGCAGATGGGCGAATTCGGGGACACGCTCGGCGATGCCGATGCGCATCAACGCCTGGTACAGGGCGATCTGGCGAGGTGTCGACGGCAGGATGTCCTCGCCGCGCAGCACGTGGGTGATCTTCATCAGCGCGTCGTCGACCGGATTGACCAACGTGTACAACGGATCTCCGTTGGCGCGCGTCAACGCGAAATCGGGCACGGTGCCCGCCGCGAAAGTGGTGTCGCCGCGGACGAGATCGCGCCACGAGATATCCGTGTCCGGCATCCGCAATCGCACGACAGGCTTACGCCCCTCGGCGACATACGCCGCACGCTGCTCCTCGGTGAGGTCGCGATCGAAGTTGTCGTAGCCGAGCTTGGGATTACGGCCCGCGGCGATGTGCCTGGCCTCCACCTCTTCCGGCGTCGAGAACGCCTCGTATGCCTCACCGGCGTCCAGCAACCGCTGGACGACGTCGCGGTAGATCTCGAAGCGTTCGGATTGCCGGTACGGCGCGTACGGCCCACCGATGTCGGGGCCCTCGTCGTAGTTCAGCCCGAGCCAGTTCAGCGCATCCAGCAGCGCCAGATAGCTTTCCTCGCTGTCGCGTTGCGGGTCGGTGTTCTCCAGCCGGAACACGAAGGTGCCGCCGGTGTGTCGGGCGTAGGCCCAGTTGAACAGCGCGGTGCGGATCAGCCCGACGTGCGGCGTGCCGGTGGGTGACGGACAGAACCTGACTCGAACTTTCTCTTCGCTCCTCACTTCCGCGGCGGTCATCGCTTTCCTTTGCGCACAACAGGATTGCTCAACGTGCCGATACCCTCGACGGTGATGCTGACGGTGTCGCCGTCCTCGATGGGCCCGACGCCCTCGGGGGTGCCGGTGAGAATCAGGTCGCCGGGCAGCAGCGTCATCACCGCCGAGATCCACTCGACGATGGCGCCGATGTCGTGGATTAACAGCGACGTTCGACTGTCCTGCTTGACCTCACCGTTGACCTCGGTGCTCAGGCGCAGATCGGTCGGGTCGAGGTCGGTGACGATCCACGGGCCGACGGGACAAAAGGTGTCGTACCCCTTCGCCCTGGTCCACTGACCGTCCTTCTTCTGTTGATCGCGTGCAGTCACGTCGTTGCCGATGGTGTAGCCGAGGATGTTCTCGGCCGCCCGCGCGGCGGGCACGTCCTTGCACGGGCGTCCGATCACCACCGCCAGTTCACCTTCGAAGTGCACCGGGTTGGCGTCGGCGGGCAGCTGGATCGGCACGTTCGGCCCGATGATTGCGGTGTTGGGCTTCAGGAAGATGACCGGGTCCGGGAAATCGCCGCCCCCCATCTCGGCGATGTGCGCGGCGTAGTTCTTGCCGATGCAGACCACCTTGCTCGCGAGTATCGGTGCCAGCAGTCGCACGTCGGCGAGCGGCCATTGGCGGCCCGTGAAGTCGGGCGTCCCGAAGGGATGCTCGGCGATCTCCCTGGCGACGGCCTCCGCCGGATCGTCGGTGTTTCCCTCAATGCTGACAAAGGCCACTCCGTCTGGACTGGCGATTCGACCAAGGCGCATGGCCTCAGCCTAGTGGCCGTTGACGCGACGCCCCCGTCCTGTCCGACGTCTCACCATTTGGAATACAAATTCAGCATCCTGAGACGTTGTGCGACGATGTCCGGGTGTCCACCGAGACGATCAGCTCCGTGCGCCGCTGGTCGATGTTGGTCATCGCACTCAGCGCGACACTGTGCGCCAACGTTTTCATCAACGGCGCGGCGTTCCTCATTCCCACCTTGCACACCGAACGCGGCCTCGATCTGGCCAAAGCCGGCCTGCTGTCCTCGATGCCCAGCTTCGGCATGGTGCTCACGCTGATCGCGTGGGGCTACATCGTCGACCGGGTGGGTGAACGCATCGTGTTGGCGGTGGGTTCGGCGCTGACCGCGGCCGCAGCGTTCGCGGCGGCGTCGGTGCACTCACTCGTCGCAGTCGGCGCGTTCCTGTTGCTCGGCGGTATGGCGGCGGCCAGCAGCAATTCGGCCAGCGGCCGGTTGGTCGTCGGATGGTTTCCGCCGCAACAACGCGGCCTCGTGATGGGCATTCGGCAGACCGCGCAGCCGCTGGGAGTCGGGCTGGGCGCGTTGGTGATTCCGCGGCTGGCGGAGAGCCACAGCGTGTCGGTGGCGCTGCTCTTTCCGGCCGTGGTCTGTGCGGTGTCGGCGGTGGTGTGCGCGATCGCCGTGCTCGACCCGCCGCGGCCGCCACGACACGAGGCCGACGAAGCCGACCTGGCCAACCCCTACCGCGGATCGTCGGTGTTGTGGCGCATCCACGCGGTGTCGTGCTTGCTGGTGGCACCGCAGGTGTTGGTGTGGACGTTCACGCTGGTGTGGCTGATGAGTGACCGCGGTTGGTCGGCCGCGTCGGCGGGTGCGATGGTGACCGCCGCCCAATTACTGGGCGCCGCTGGGCGAATCGCGGCGGGCCGCTGGTCGGACATGGTGGGCTCGCGCCTGCGTCCGATACGCACCATCGCGGTCGGCGCTGCGGCCTCGATGGGACTGCTGGCGCTGACCGACTGGCTCAACTCACCCATCAGCGTCGCGGTGATGATGATCGCCTCGGTGATCACCGTGTCCGACAACGGGTTAGCGTTCACGGCCATCGCCGAGATCGCGGGACCGTTCTGGAGCGGCCGCGCGCTGGGCACCCAGAACACCAGCCAGTTGTTCACTGCTGGAGTGGCGCCGCCGTTGTTCGGCGCGCTGATCACCGCCGCCGGCTACCCCGTCGCGTTTGCCGTCTGCGCGTTGTTCCCGCTCGTCGCATTGCCGCTCGTTCCTGTCGATAACGACCATTGAGCAACTTCACGGGGTTACGCTCCGCACGTGGCCACGTCACCGATGGACGTCATCAACAAGTACTTCACGTGCGAATTCACCACGTTCTCGCGTGACGGTTCGCCGGTCACCTGGCCGGTGACTCCGATATTGCTCGACGACGGCCGCTTTCTGCTGACGACCAGCATCGGACTGCCACAGAAGGCGTTCAACATCCGGCGCAACCCGAAGGTCAGCATGTTGTTTTCCGAGCCGACCGGAAGTGGTGTCACCGCGCCCGCGGCGGTGCTGATCCAAGGTGACGCCACCGCCGAAGACCGCATCGTCACCGATATCTCAGAGCACGAGGACTTCGTGCGCCTCGCCGAAACCTTGGTCGCCCGGCAGCCCTCGGGGGCGCTGTGGAGCACGTGGCTGGGCAAGCGGATGTGGTGGTCGTATTACATGCGCATCCTGATCTACGTGACGCCACGTCGGGGATGGTTCTGGCCCACCCGTGATTTCGCGAGCGCTCCGCAGGACCTCGACCTCAGTGGGGTGCGCCATGTGGGCTGAGGCCGCGAAATGGTTGGCCAAATTCGCCGAGACCGTGGTGACGGGTGTCGACGAGGACGGGTACGCGGTCAGCGTCCGCGCCGCAACGTCCGGCTACGACACCGCGACCGGCGCGCTGCCGGTGCACTTTCCGCCGGAGCTACGCGTCGTCGAGGGACCCGCCAACCTGTTGTGCCACAGCCACGACGACAAGATGTGGAACCTGAAAATGGTCCAGGTCAAAGGCCGCCTCGAGCGCCGGAACGACGACTGGGTTTTCCAGAGTACGAAATTCGATGCCCCAGCGAAATTGACGTTCGTCCAATTCCTCAGAAGCAACAGCGCGTCCGCCCAGAAGTATCTCGACAAGCGCGGACTCACCCGGCCGACCGTCAATTGGCCTGCAATCAAAGAGATTCAACGCCGCGTGAAGGCTCGCTGAACGTCTCCTGCGAGTTGACTGCCAATACGTATTTCGTCGCTTCGGGCATAAGGGAATTCAAATCAGCGTTCTAGGCTGCTGGTTGGATTCGTTGTGCCGCAAGGCTATTTGACGCATATGTAAGGAGACGATCGGTATGGGCAGGCCTGTTCCAGCATTTTTCGCCATCGGGGTGGCCACCGCGGGACTCAGCATCGCACTGGCAGGCCCCGCTGCCGCCGCGCCGTCGGCGTCCGCAAACACCCACGCCTCGACGCAACACATCGTCCGCAACTCGGCGAAGGCGACGCCGAACGGTGGCTACAGCAAGCGTTCTTCGGCGGCGAGCACGTCCAGGTCGGTGTCACACAAGTCGGCAACCTCCTCGTCGCGGACCGGTACCGCGTCGACCACCGAAGGGTCGACACCCACGTCGAAGGCGTTCGTGTCGGGCTCCGATGACACCGCATCCGGTGGTGGCGTCAAGCATCACTGGGGCACACATCACCGGCACTGGCACTTCTAGACCGCCGCGGAAGAATCAGCACGGCCGCCACCAGGAAACACAAGGCACCGACGAACGTGCCGGTGTTGGCGAGCAGCGCGTCCTCGGTGATGCCCGACGTCGTGACGAACGCACCCAGCGCGGACACGCCGAACGCGACGCAGCCGATCATGTTGATCCACTCGGCCTGCCAGTCACGGTTTTTCAACTCGAAGAGCCCGACGACGGCGGTCACCGCGACGACGCCGAGCGCGCCGCTCACCAGGAACGCCAACGAGCCGACGAAATCGGGCGCCCACACCAGGCGTCGCTCCGGCTTGACCGCGTGAGCCCACAGCGCGGCGCCGGTGCTGACGTTGAACAAGATCGTGCCCGCGAATTGCGTAGCCGCAGAGAGCCAGCCGATCCGCAGCACAGGACCGGCCAACACCAACTGCATCCAGCCCGCGGTGGTGAAGAACCAGGAGCCGATGAAACACAACAGGTTGGCCAACCCGGCACCTGCGACCGCGGACACCCCCGGCATCGTCGCGATCGCGAACAACGTCGACCCGATCGCGAACAACCAGCACTGCCGAGACAGCGTCGCCACGTCTAGAGGCTGGCCGCGATCCGCTCGCCGATCTGTGCGGTGGTCAGCTTTTCGTCGCCCCGGGTGGCGAGATGCTGCTCGACGGCCTTGTCCACCCTGGCCGCGGCGTCGTGTTCACCGACGTGGGACAGCAACAGCGCCACCGACATGATCGCCGCGGTCGGATCGGCGATGCCCTGACCCGCGATGTCCGGCGCGCTGCCGTGCACCGGTTCGAACATCGACGGATTGGTCCGGGTGGCATCGATGTTGCCGCTCGCGGCGAGCCCGATGCCGCCACACACGGCGGCCGCCAGGTCGGTGATGATGTCGCCGAACAGGTTGTCGCTGACGATGACGTCGAACCGGCCGGGATCGGTCACCAGATGGATGGTGGCGGCATCCACGTGTTGGTAGGCGATTTCCACGTCGGGGTATTCGGCGGCGATCTCCTGCACGGTCCGCCACCACAACGCGCCCGCGTAGGTCAGCACGTTGTTCTTGTGCACCAGGGTCAGATGCTTGCGGCGCTGCTGCGCGCGGCGGAACGCGTCGTGCACCACGCGCTGGACGCCGAACGCGGTGTTGACGCTGACCTCGGTGGCGATCTCGTGTGGCGTGCCGACCCGGATCGCGCCGCCGTTGCCGGTGTACGGACCCTCGGTGCCCTCCCTTACGACGACGAAGTCGATGTCGGGGTTGCCGGCCAGCGGGCTCTCGACGCCCGGGTACAACCGCGACGGACGCAGGTTGACATGGTGGTCGAGTTCGAACCGGATGCGCAGCAGCAGGCCACGTTCCAGCACACCGCTGGGCACCGACGGGTCGCCGATGGCGCCGAGCAGGATCGCGTCGTGCCCGCGGAGTTCGCCGATCACCGAATCGGGCAGCACCTCGCCGGTGGCGTGATAGCGCCGCGCGCCGAGGTCGTAGTTCGTCTTCTCGACGCCGGGCACCACCGCGTCGAGCACCTTGAGCGCCTCGCCGATGACCTCGGGGCCGATGCCGTCGCCGGCAATGATCGCCAGTTTCATTACAGGTCCACCACTTCCAGGAGTTTGGCGCCGACGGCATCTTTGATCGCGGCGCGAACGTCGGCGGGTACGTCACGGTCGACACGCAGCAGGATGGTTGCGCCGGGCCCTTCGGCGTCCTCGCTGAGCTGAGCCGCGTGAATGTTGATGTCGGCGCCGCCGAGCAGGGTGCCGATCTTGCCGAGCGTGCCGGGCTGATCGACGTAGTTCACGATCAGGTAAACGCCCTCAGCGCGCAGATCGAAGTTGCGGCCGTTGATCTGGACGATCTTCTCGACCTGCTGCGGCCCCGACAGCGTGCCCGCGACGTTGGCCGTCGAGCCGTCGGCGTACACCGCCCGCACATCGACGACGCTGCGGTGGTTGGGACTCTCGGTGGCCGTGCTGATCTCGGCCTGCACACCGCGTTCGGCGGCCAACGCGGGCGCGTTGACGAACGTCACCGGGTCCTCGATGACGGCCGAGAACAGTCCCCGCAGCGCCGAAAGTCGCAGCACCTCAACCTCTTCCGAGGCCAACTCGCCGCGCACCTGAACTGAGAGCGACACGGGCAGCTCACTGGACAGCACACCGACGAGCACGCCGAGTTTGCGGACCAGATCGAGCCACGGCGCGACCTCTTCACCGACAACGCCGCCGCCGACGTTGACCGCGTCGGGAACGAACTCACCGGCAAGTGCCAGCCGCACGCTCTCGGCGACGTCGGTGCCCGCCCGGTCCTGCGCCTCGGCGGTCGATGCGCCCAGGTGCGGCGTGACGACGACTTGGCGCAGTTCGAACAACGGGCTGTCGGTGGTCGGCTCGGTCGCGAACACGTCGATGCCCGCAGCCCGGACCTGTCCGGACCGGACGGCGTCGGCCAGCGCCTCCTCGTCGACCAATCCCCCGCGCGCGGCGTTGACGATGATCACCCCTGGCTTGGTCTTGGCCAGCGCCTCCTTGCCGATCAGCCCGGCGGTCTCCGGGGTCTTCGGCAGGTGCACCGAGATGAAGTCGGCCCGCGCCAGCAACTCGTCGAGCGTCAGCAGTTCGATGCCCAACTGCGCGGCGCGCGCCGCCGAGACATACGGGTCGTACGCGACGACGTGGGTGCCGAACGCCGCGAGGCGCTGCGCCACCAGTTGGCCGATGCGGCCCAGTCCCACGACGCCGACCGTCTTGCCGTAGATCTCGGTGCCGGAGAACTTCGACCGCTTCCAGGTGCGCTCGCGCAGCGACGCGTCGGCAGCGGGGATCTCCCGCGCGGCGGCCAGCATCAGCGCCAGAGCGTGCTCGGCGGCGCTGTGGATGTTGGACGTCGGCGCGTTGACCACCAGCACACCGCGGGCGGTGGCCGCGTCGACGTCGACGTTGTCCAGTCCGACGCCCGCGCGGGCGACGATCTTCAGCTTGGGGGCGGCGGCCAGCACCTCGGCGTCGACGGTGGTCGCCGAGCGGACCAGCAGCGCGTCGGCGTCCGGCACCGCCGCCAGCAGCTTGGGTCGGTCCGGTCCGTCGACCCAGCGGACCTCTACCTGGTCACCGAGCGCGGCGACCGTCGATTCAGCCAGTTTGTCGGCAATCAGCACAACGGGAAGACTCACGTTCACACAGCGTAGTGGGCTTAGATACGAGGGTGGACGTCACCGTCGTCGGCAGTGGACCCAACGGCCTGGCGGCCGCCGTCATCTGCGCCAGGGCGGGGCTGTCGGTGCAGGTGTTCGAGGCCCAACCCACGCTCGGAGGCGGGGCGCGCACGCTACCCGACCGGGAGTTCGCCGGCGTCGCGCACGACATCTGTTCTGCGGTGCATCCGCTGGCGCTGGCCTCACCGTTTCTCGCCGAGTTCGACCTGCCCGGCCGCGGGGTGACCCTCCAGGTGCCACCAGTGGCGTATGCGAACCCGCTTGTCGGCCAGCCCTCGGCTGTGGGCTATCACGACCTGGACCGCACCTGCGCGGAATTGTCCAACGGCGCATCGTGGCGGCGACTGCTCGGCCCGCTCGTCGAGCGTGACGACGCCGTTCTCGCGCTGCTGCTCGGCGACAAACGGTCGATCCCGACCGATCCGATCGCCGCTGTCCAGGTGGCCCGGCGGCTACTCGAGCAGGGCACGCCCGCCTGGCGGGCACTGGCCGGTGCCGACGCTCAGGCGCTGTTCACCGGCGTTGCGGCACATACCGTTTCGCGGATGCCGTCGCTGGTGTCGGCAGGCGCCGGGCTGATGCTGGCCACGCTGGCGCACACGGTCGGCTGGCCGATACCCGTCGGCGGCAGCCAGGCGATTCCCGACGCACTGATTGCGGACCTGAAGGCCCACGGCGGCACACTGACGTCTGGCCGGGAGATCACCGAACCCCCCTCGGGCGTCGTACTTTTCGACACCGCACCCACTGCGCTGCTGTCGATCTACGCAGACCGGCTACCCGCCCGCTACGCAAAGGCGCTGCGACGCTACCGGTTCGGGCCGGGAGTCGCGAAGGTCGATTTCGTGCTGTCCGGCGAAATCCCGTGGTCCGACCCAAGACTGGCCGAGGCGCCGACGCTGCATATGGGCGGTACTCGCGAGCAGATGGCGCACGCCGAACGGGAAGTCGCCGCGGGCCGCCAGCCGGAATGGCCGATGGTGCTTGCGGCGTTGCCGCACCTCGCCGACCCCGGCCGCATCGACGCCGAAGGCAGACGCCCACTATGGACGTACGCGCACGTGCCTTCGGGTTCCACGATCGACCAGAGTGAAACCGTCACAAGAATTTTCGAGCGGTTCGCGCCCGGTTTCCGGGACGTCGTGGTGGCGGTCCGGTCGGTACCCGCAGCGCGACTGGCCGACCACAACGCCAACCTCGTCGGCGGTGATATCGGCGTCGGCGGCAACACGTTGTTCCACGCGCTGGCCGGTCCGACACCGCGGCTCAACCCGTGGAGCACACCGATCCCCAAGGTGTATTTGTGCTCATCGGCCACACCGCCCGGCGGCGGAGTGCACGGGATGGCCGGTTACTACGCGGCGCGCACCGTGCTGCGCCGCGAGTTCGGTATCAAAACGCTGCCAAGGCTGTCACCGTGACGCCTCGGGAGGTGCTGTCGTGGCAGCAATTCGGCACGGCGACAAGACAATTGGCAGCCGACGTCGCCGCTGACGGATTCGACCCCGATCTGATTCTCGCGATCGCGCGCGGCGGCCTGTTCGTGGCGGGCGCGTTGGGCTACGCGCTGGAAGTCAAGAACGTCCACCTCACCAACGTCGAGTTCTACACCGGCGAGAACGAGCGACTGCCGATGCCCGTGATGTTGCCGCCCGTACCCAGTTCCGTCGACATCGGCGGGGCGCGGGTGCTGGTCGCCGACGATGTCGCCGACACCGGCGAGACGTTGCGGTTGGTGCGCGACTTCTGCGCCGCACACGTCGCCGAAGCCCGGTGCGCTGTGGTGTACCAGAAGCCGCATTCGACAGTTGACTGTGAATACGTCTGGCGTCGCACCGATCGGTGGATCGACTTCCCCTGGTCCGCCCCGAACCTGCCTAGGGTGGTGTCGTGACAAAACTCGCCGTGATCTACTACTCCGCCACTGGGCATGGCACCACGATGGCGCAACGCGTCGCGGCGGCCGCCGAGGCCGCAGGCGCCGAGGTGCGCATCCGACCGGTCGCCGAAACGCGTGATCCCGCGTCATTTGCCGACAATCCCGCGTGGACGGCGAACTACGAGGCCACCAAGGACCTCCCGCACGCAACTGGCGACGACGTCGTCTGGGCCGACGCGGTGATCTTCGGATCGCCGACGCGGTTCGGTTCGGTGGCATCGCAATTGCGCGACTTCCTCGACTCGCTCGGCGGCCTGTGGTCGCAGGGCGAGCTCGCGGACAAGGTGTACGCCGCGTTCACGTCGACCAACACCGCGCACGGCGGGCAGGAGACCACGCTGCTCACGCTCTACATCACGCTGATGCACTTCGGCGGCATCATCGTGCCGCCCGGCTACACCGATGCGGTGAAGTTCGTCGACGGCAACCCCTATGGCGTCAGCCTCACCGCGGGCCACGACAACATCAGCGCATTCGACGAGGCCACCACCGACGCGCTCGATCACCTGGCGAAACGCGTCGTCACGGTCGCCCAGCGCCTCGCGCGCTAACAGCCACCCGACACCTCACTTTTTCGATGCACAACCGATGCATCGATGCGGTGAAAAGTGGGTATAGCACCCACAGCCCGATTGGTTCGCCGCAAGGCGGGTAGATCAACCGCGGGGTGTCGAAGGAGGCTCGTTGGGCGGCAATGATGGTTCCGCGCGGGGTGAGGTGCTCGACTTTGCACCGACCGCACCGCGACAAGAAGCCCATATAGGAAGTACCGCCGCGGACTGGCGCAACCGACTGCGTGCCGACGTGTTGGCCTCAGTCGCGGATTTCGTCGCCACCCGGTGCGCCACCGACCTCGGCCAGGCGGGTATCGACGTGGCCGTTGACGTGCTGGCTGAGTTCGTCGGCGGGGGCAAGTGCCTGCGCTCGACGTTCGCCTACCTCGGCTGGCTGTGCGGCGCCGCAGACGACGAAACCGCGTTGCAGGCGGCCGCGAGCTTCGAGTTGTTGCACGCGTTCGCCTTGTTGCAGGACGACGTGATGGACGGTTCCACCATGCGTCGCGGCCGACCGGCCGCCCACGTCGCGTTCGCACAGTGGCACCAGCAGCGCGGGTTACCGGGCTCCCCGGCGCGTTTCGGCGAATCGGCGGCCGTGCTACTCGGCGATCTGTGCCTGGTCTGGGCGGAGCAGATGCTCCGGGAGAGCGGACTCGGTCAGGACGCACTGGCGCGGGTGTGGCCGCACTACGACGCGATGCGCACCGAGCTCGCGGTCGGCCAGTTCGCCGACCTCACCAATCACAGCAGCGCCTTTCCGACGCTCGCGCACGTGCTCGACGTCGCGCGCCGCAAATCGGGCAACTACACCGTTCGGCGTCCGCTGGAGATCGGCGCGGTGCTGTCCGGCTGCGGATCGGCCGTCGTGACGCTGCTCGGCCACTACGGCGAAGCAGTCGGCGAGGCATTTCAGCTGCGCGACGACGTGTTGGGCGTGTTCGGCGTGTCGACGGTCACCGGCAAGCCGGCAGGCGGAGACCTCACCGAACAGAAGGCCACCAGCGTCGTGGTCGCCGCCCATCATCTCGCCGACGCAACCACCCGCCGCCAACTCTGCGAACTGATGAGCGCCGACGCGCTCGACGAGAACGACGTGCGGCGGTGGCGGTCGCTGATCGCGTCGTCCGGCGCGCTGGAATGGGTTGAGCAGCAGATCGATTCGCGTATCGACCGGGCGCTGGACTGGATCGACACCCGGCAGATCGACGTGGCGGTGCGGGCTGCGCTCGCCGATATGGCCGCCGCGTGCGCCGAGCGGGCAGCCTGATGCGCACCGTCGGGGGCAGTACCGATCGGGTGGTGGTGGTTGGAGCCGGGTTGTCCGGCTTGTCGGCCGCGCTGCACCTCGCGGGCCGCGGACGCGCCGTCACGATCGTCGAACGGCACCCCTATCCGGGTGGCAGGGTCGGCCGTCTCGACATCGACGGCTACCGCCTCGACACCGGCCCCACCGTGCTGACGATGCCGGACATCATCGACGACACCTTCGCCGCGGTCGGCGAGTCCACGTCGGAGCGGCTTGCGCTGATGCCCGTCGAGCCCGCGTACCGGGCGTCGTTCGCCGACGGCAGCGCGTTGAACGTGCACGCCGACCGCGACGCCATGGCCGCGGAGATCGAACGCTTCGCGGGCAGACAGCAGGCGGAAGGCTATCTGCGGCTGCGGTCGTGGCTGGCCCGGTTGTACCGGACCGAGTTCGACGGGTTCATCGGGGCCAACTTCGATTCACCGTTGTCGTTGCTCACCCCGCAGCTGGCCAGGCTGGCGGCCATCGGCGGGTTCAGGCGCTGGGACCGGATGGTGCGACGGTTCATCAGCGACGAACGTCTGCTGCGCGTGTTCACGTTCCAGGCGCTCTACGCCGGTGTACCGCCGCAGCGGGCGCTGGCGGTGTACGCCGTGATCGCGTACATGGACACCGTCTCCGGCGTGTACTTCCCGCGGGGCGGCGTGCGAGCGCTTCCCGATGCGCTGGCCGCCGCGGCGTCCGATGCGGGGGTCGACATCCGCTACGGCGCAACGGTTTCGGCCCTGGAGCACAGCCAGGGCCGGGTCAGTGCGGTGTGCACCGATACCGGCGAGCGGATATCCGCCGATGCGGTCGTGCTGACCACCGAACTGCCCCAGACATATCGCATGCTGGGGCGGGTGCCGCGGCGCGTGCTGCCGCTGCGGCCCGCGCCTTCGGCGGTCGTCGCGCACGTCGGCTGTCGCGCCACCGGCGCCGAGATCGGGCACCACACGATCGTTTTCGGCGACGCATGGCAGCAGACGTTCCGCGACATCATCGACGACGGACGGGTGATGGGTGATCCGTCGTTGTTGGTCACCAGGCCCACCGCGGGCGACCCCAGCCTCGCGCCGGCGGGCCGCGACCTGCTTTACATCCTGGCGCCGGCGCCCAATACCGCTGTCGGAACAGTTGATTGGGGTGTGACCGGCGCGGCGTACGCGCAGCAGATCGTCGACGTCGCCGCCCGCAGGCTGCCGCAGTTGGGCGTCGATGCCGAACTGCTGCATGTCGTCGACCCGGCAGGGTGGGCGCGGCAAGGCATGGCGGGCGGCACCCCGTTCGCGCTGGCGCACACGTTCGGCCAGACCGGGCCGTTCCGGCCCGCCAACACCATCCGTGGCATCGACAACGTGGTGCTCGCGGGTTCTTCGACGGTGCCCGGTGTCGGGGTGCCGACAGCTCTCATCTCCGGGCGGCTGGCTGCCGACCGAATCACCGGCGTCGTCAGCGGCCGCCGGCCAGCACAGGTGGTAGGAAAATGATCAGTTCCGAACTCGATGCCGCGGGAGTCCGCGATCCGGCACTGCGGGACGCCTATCGGCGCTGTCGCACCCTCAACGCCGAGCACGGTCGCACGTTCTTCCTCGCGACGAGATTGCTTGCGCCGCACCAACGTCCGGCGGTGCACGCACTGTACGGATTCGCCAGGCGGGCCGACGACATCCTCGACGATCTCGACCCGTCGGTGCCCGTCGCCGAGCGGGCGGCTCGGCTGGAGCAGCTCACCACCCAGCTGTTCAATCGGCTGGTGCAGGACGACACCACCGACGGCGACCCCGCGCTCGCCGCAGTCGTACACACCGCCCACAGATATGACATACCGTGGGGGCTGTTCGACGATTTCCTCGCCTCGATGCGGATGGATCTGACGGTGACCGACTACCCCGACCGCGACGCGTTGAACCGGTACATGTACGGCTCGGCGGAGGTGATCGGACTGCAGATGCTTCCGGTTCTCGGCACCGTGTGCCCGCGCGAGGAAGCCGCACCGTACGCCGCGGCGCTCGGCAAGGCGTTCCAGCTGACCAACTTCCTGCGCGATGTCGACGAAGACCTGGTGCGCGGGCGCGTCTACCTCCCAGCCGACGAACTGGCCGCGCATCAGGTCGACCGCGACGTGTTGATGTGGTGCCACTGGAATCAACGCACCGACAAGCGGGTCCGGGTGGCGCTGGCCGAGCAGCACGCCGAGACACGACGCATCTACGACGTCGCGAAGAAGGGCATACCGCTGCTCGCCCGTCGCTCGCGGCCCTGCATCGCGGCGGCGTTGACGCTGTACTCCGAGATCCTCGACCGCATCGAGGAACTCGACTTCGCCGTCTTCAACCATCGGGCCAGCGTGGGCACCGGCAGGCGAATCCAAGTGGCCGCCAACGGGTTGGCCAAGGCGTGGACGGCTGGGCTGCGGACTCCAAGGGCGGCAGGGTTGTAGCGATGGACAGATGGCAGTACCTGCTCGTGTTGGCGGCCTGCCTGGCGATAACGGCTCCGCTGGAGTTCTTCGGTCAAGGCGTCTACCGCAGGCGGCGGCGCGTCGCAACCGCGGTGCTGCCGGTCACGGCGATCTTCGTGCTGTGGGACGCGGTGGCGATCGCTGCGCACGTCTGGACGTACAACCCGCGCTACGTCACGGGTCTCGAGTTGCCCGGCGCCCTGCCGATCGAGGAACTGCTCTTCTTCGTGGTGATACCGCTGTGCGGGTTGCTCACCTACAACGCGGTGGAGACGATCCTGTGCTGGGCTCGGCGCAGCGAGCGACTGGAGGAACACGTACCGTGACCGGACTCGGCTACACGTTGCCCGCCGTGCTGGCGGTCATCGTGGTGTGCGTCATCGAATTCGCCCTACTGCGTACCGGATTGTTCCGCCGCCCGGGCTACTGGATCTCGATGGCGATCGTGTTCGGCTTCCAGATTCTCGTCGACGGGTGGTTGACCAAACTGTCCGCACCGATCGTCATCTACGACGACCGTCACACCAGTGGGCTTCGGTTTCCGCTCGACATCCCGGTCGAGGATTTCCTGTTCGGGTGGGCGATGGTCACCGCGGTGCTGCTGCTGTGGGAACGCCAGCGCAGACGCCAGACGCGGAAGGACGCACGATGAATCTCACCCACCACGATGTGCCCGGCGCGTTCGACGCAGGCGCGGCAAGCTACGACAAACTGGTCGGCGCCAACCCCGGCTACCATGCGCACCTTCGGATTTCCGCGCAGCGGATGCGGATACCGAACGGCGGCCGCGGGTTACGCCTGCTCGACGCCGGTTGTGGCACCGGCGCTTCCACGGCCGCGCTGCTGGCGGCGGCGCCGCACGCGCAGATCGTCGCGGTCGACGGTTCGGCGGGCATGCTCGCTCAGGCCAGGTCCAAGACATGGCCTGAATCGGTGCGTTTCGTGCACAGTCGCATCGAACACCTCACCGATACCGGCGTCGTCGGCCCGTTCGACGGCATCTTCGCCGCTTACCTGATCCGCAACATCGACGACCGCGACGCGCAGTTGCGGTCGTTCGGTTCGCTGCTGCAGCCAGGTGCCACACTGGCCATCCACGAGTACTCGGTGCGCGATTCGCGCGTCGCCACCGCGATATGGAACGCGGTGTGCGCCGCGATCATCATCCCGAGCGGACGCCTGCGCACCGGCGACGCCGCGCTCTACCGATACCTGCGCCGCAGCGTCAACGAATTCGACGGCGCATCCGTATTCCGAAACCGGTTGCGGGACAACGGCTTCGTCAACGTGCGCAGTGCGTCGATGCCCGGCTGGCAACGCAACATCGTGCACACCTTCCTCGCGGAAGCGCCGCGATGACCGACCCCCGCCGGGTGACCCACCGGACCCACCATGGACTCCCCGACGCGGCTGGGCTGGCACCCAGGCCGCGCGTGGTCGTGGTCGGCGCGGGCATCGCCGGGCTCGCGGCGGCGACCGGACTGGCCGAACGCGGTGTCACGGTCGAGGTCATCGAGCGCGAAACCTATCTCGGCGGACGGGTCGGCGGCTGGCCCGAACCGCTGTCCGACGGCACCTCCGGCGCGATGAACCGCGGATTCCACGCGTTCTTCCGGCAGTACTACAACCTGCGTTCCCTGCTGCGCCGGGTCGATCCCGCGCTGCGGATGCTGACCCCCGTCGACGACTACCCGTTGGTCGACGCGCACGGCAGGCGCGACACGTTTCGCGGCCTACCGCAGACCCCGCCGTTCAATGCGCTCGCTTTCGCCTTGCGCAGTCCGACCTTTCGGCTCAGGGACATGGCGCGCCTCAACGCCCGTGCCGCCGCGCCGCTGGCCGCGGTCTCGGTGCCCGCCACCTACCACCTGCTCGACCACCAGGACGCCGAGTCGTTTCTGCGCGACATCAACTTCCCGGAAGCCGCGCGCCATCTCGCCTTCGAGGTGTTCTCCCGGAGCTTCTTCGCCGAACCCCGCGATCTGTCCGCGGCCGAACTCGCGACCATGTTCCACATCTATTTTCTCGGTTCCAGCGAGGGCCTGGTGTTCGATGTCGCGAACGACAACTTCGACGTCGCACTGTGGAACCCGCTGCGGGGATACCTGAGTTCTCTTGGCGTGCAGTTTCATACCGGCCAATCGGTGACCGCTGTCGATGCAGGAACCCGGTTCTCGGTGGAGTCAGATTCCGGGCACACCTACGACGCGGACGGCGTCGTGCTGGCGACCGATACGGCGGCCCTGCAACGCATCGTCGAGCAGTCGCCGGGCCTCGGCGACGACGCATGGCGGCGGCAGGTCGCCGACCTGCGGACTGCCGCACCGTTCGTCGTGCACCGGCTGTGGCTCGACAGCGCGGTGCGTGCTGAGCGGCCTGCGTTCCTCGGCACGGGCGGGCGATCGCCCCTGGACAACGTCAGCGTGCTGGAACGCTACGAGCGGCAGGCCGCGGAGTGGACCCGCCGCACGGGTGGCTCTGTCATCGAACTGCATTCCTATGCGACAACGTCGAGCGACGGTCTCGGCGAGCGGCTGCTGGCCCGGCTGCACGAGATCTACCCGGAAACGCGCGCGGCCAGGATCCTGGATGAAAAGGCGCTGTGCCGCAACGACTGTCCCCGCTTCGCCCCTGGCGATTTCGCCAACCGTCCACGCGTCGTCACCCCGCGGGACGGACTCGTGCTGGCCGGAGACGGGATCCGGATCGATCTGCCCGTGGCGCTGATGGAACGGGCGGCGACCACGGGGTGGGCCGCGGCCAACGAACTGTTGCGGCGGTTCGGGGTGACGGGGCACGACATCCAGACGGTGCCGGTGCGGGGTCGGTCGGCCACGCTGCGGCGCCTGGCCGGCCGGGAAAGGCGAGTGCTGCAATGAAAATGGTCGACAAGTTCGCGCAGCGGTGGGCGAAGACATCCCCGTTCGAGCTGTTGCCACGGATGCAATGGTCGCATCAGCAACCCACGTATCGCGACGCACAACCCGCCGTCATCACGGCGGCGCTGGAGCGCTCGCAGCGACGGCCGAGCGGTAACTGGTACGCGGTGGCCGACAGCGACAGCATCCGGAACCACCCCGTCAGCCTTCGCGTCGCGGGCAAGGACCTTGTCGCGTGGCGCGGCGAAGACGGCGCATTACACGTCGGTCCCGGCGAATGTCCGCATCTCGGCGCCGATCTCAGCACGGGCAAGATCGACTGCGGCGCGTTGATCTGCCCATGGCACGGACTTCGACTCGACGGCAGCCGCCAATTCGGCTGGCGGCCGCGACCGTCGCACGACGACGGGGTACTGGCATGGGTGCGACTCGACGACGTCGGCGGCGAGCAGCCCACCGATATGCCGGTGGTGCCTGCGCGGCCCGACGGCAATCGCATCCACGCCGTGACGCGTCTGGTCGGCACCTGCGAACCACGCGACATCATCGCCAACCGGATGGATCCCTGGCACGGATCATGGTTCCACCCCTACTCATTCACGCGACTGGACGTGCTCAGCAGCCCACCGTCGGGCGACGACCTGCCCGAGGACCTCGACCGCTTCCTGGTGGCCGTCACGTTCCGGATCGGCAGGCTTGGCATTCCGGTGATCGCCGAATTCACCAGCCCCGAACCGCGCACCATTCTCATGCGGATCATCGACGGCGAAGGGTCAGGCAGTGTGGTGGAAACCCATGCCACTCCCCTGGGCCCCGGTGCCGACGGGCTGCCGAGAGCGGCGGTACTCGAGGCGGTGATCGCACACTCGGACAGACCGGGATTCGTGCACGCCTTACGCGGCGCGGCGTTGATCACTCCGCTGATGCGGCGCGCGGCCGGCAGGTTGTGGCGCGACGATCTCGAATACGCCGAGCGGCTTTTCCAGCTACGCACTCGTCCGTGAATCGTTTCCGCGTCGCCGGGTATCCCGCCACCATGACCGAAAACTTGAAGAAGGGCGACAAGGTGCAGTGGCGCAGTCACGGCAGCACCGTCACCGGAACCGTCGAAGAGAAGATCACCTCTGACACCGAAAGCGCCGGTCGCTCGGTGCGCGCATCCAAAGACGAGCCGCAGTACCGGGTCCGCAGCGACAAGAGCGGTCGCGACGCCGTGCACAAGCCCGGCGCACTACGGCGAGCCAAGTAGGCATCATGTCCGACGACAAGTCGACCACTTACAAAGACTTCAACGACGTCGTGAACATGACCGCGGCGGAACTCGAAAAATGGCTGGACACTGAGGAATCCAAGAAGGTCGGGCAGAAGTCCGGCAACGACGAGTCGACCGGGCACGCCAGCGGTCGCCGCATCATCGAACTGTTGCGGTCGAAGAAGTCCGATCTGTCCGACGACGACTATTCCCATATGCGCAAAGTCGTCGGCTACGCACATCGGCACCTGGCGCAACGGCCGTCCGGTGACATCAACGAGTCGGCGTGGCGCTACTCGCTGATGAACTGGGGTCACGATCCGTGTAAGTGAACGGCTCCAGCAGCGGAATCTGCTGTACGGCCCACGGACTGATGGCCCACGGCAATCCGGCCGCCGAGCGCAGGTCATCCCACGGCACCCAGCGGTGCTCCATCACCTCGTCGGGCATCGGCCGGACGGGGCCGTCGGCGTGTGCAAGGAACACCGGGCAGATCTCGTTCTCCACGGTGCCGTCGGCGGCGATCGCCCGGTACCGGAAGTCAGGCAACACACACTCGACCGAGTGCAGCGACAGCCCGAGTTCCTGCTGAGCGCGTCGATGCACCGCGGCCGCGACGCTCTCCCCCGGCGACGGGTGCCCACAGAACGAATTCGTCCACACCCCTGGCCACGTCCGCTTGCCAAGCGCGCGGCGCGTCAACAACACCCGCCCGTCGGGGTCGAACACGTAACACGAAAACGCCAGGTGCAGCGGGGTATCCCGGTGGTGGACGGCGGCTTTGGCGGCGGCACCGATCGCCCGCCCGTCGTCGTCCACCAACACCACCTGCTCGTCATCGGTGCGCACAGTCGTCACAGACACGATGCAGATATACCCATTCAACCGACGCGTAATCGATGCGATCAGGCTACCCCGTCAGATGGTCGACCGCGGCCGCCAGGCTGTCGACCCGCACCGCCTGTTTCGGCAATCTCGCAGACGCCCAACCGGGTCCGCCCATTATCAGCCGGGCGCCTGCTCCGATGACGGCCTTCACCGTTGCCATGTCCGCGGTTTGCGGCGTCTGCGACCACAGCACCACCGTGACCGCCTCACTATGGCGCTCAACGGCGTCGATCAACGCTGCGCTCGGCACGTCAGCGCCGAGCATCAGCGCACCGCGACCGTGATCGCCAAGCGCGGCGCGCAACGCCTCCAGCGCCAGGGTGTGGGTTTCGTTCTCGGCGCACGCCAGGATGATCGTCGGGGCGTCGTCGGCAACGATGGGCAACCGCTGCAGTGATCGCGAAACCGTCCACGACAGCGCGTGTTCGACGTCGATACACCCCTCGCCTTCGGATTGCCGCGCTTCGATGGCGGCGAATGCGGGCCTGACCAACTGTTCCCACGCTTCGACCACCCCGAAGTGACGCAGGTAGCGATCCAACTGTCGGCCCGCGGCAACGACATCGAGGTTGAAGGCGGAGGTGATCAACGACGCCGCGTCCGGCCCGGCGGGCGCCACCGCGTCCAGCGCCGCGCGTGCCGCACTGCCGGGATTCACGCCCGCATCGATCATTTCGCGCATGCGATCGACCACCGCGATGTCGGCTTCGCTGTAGAGGCGGTGCCTGCCGGGACTGTGACCGGCAGGACCGACACCGTAACGCAGATTCCAACTGCGCAGCGTCGGCACGGGCACACCGACACGGTCGGCCACCGCACCGACGGTGTACCGGGGCAGCTCCGCATCGTCGTGCGCGCGGCCGCCCTTGCGTGTGGGTCTCTGGCTCACTGATTCTCCAACCTCGACAGGATAAAGCCCGACGACCGCCCTGTAACCATCCAATGCACGATCGATGCAACATTTTCTGCGAAGGGGGTACCCCTGACCGCATGAGCGCATCCGTAGATGACAAGCACAGCCGTCCCGACGGGTTGGACGATGCAACGGTCGAGGCGGTGGGAAAGGTGTCCGAAGCCCTGGAATGGGTCGAGCGGGCACGCGGTGAGCTGTACTCGTTC
Organism: Mycobacterium sp. 3519A; assembly: GCF_900240945.1. Classification (NCBI taxonomy): domain Bacteria; kingdom Bacillati; phylum Actinomycetota; class Actinomycetes; order Mycobacteriales; family Mycobacteriaceae; genus Mycobacterium; species Mycobacterium sp. 3519A. The sequence continues at coordinate 1,669,619 of NZ_OESG01000013.1, read as the reverse complement.
CACCAGTTGATGGGCCGCGCGGACCTACTGCTCGGGGACGCGTGCGATCTGCTGCGCGACGCCGGACACCAGGCCGTCGCCGACCGGCTGGAAGAAGAGGTGGTCGGCCGAAACGTGCTCTACGGGCGCTGGACGTTTCAAATCGTCGAGGACTTCGACGACAACTACTGGTCGGTGTTCCGCGACCACGAGCGCCGGGTGCGCGACGAGTTGCAGCAGGGCCGCAGGCACATCTTCGAAGCGGAAATGAAGGAGCGGCGCCGCAGCCACGGTAAAGCTGGCCACGAGCGCCGCCCCTGATTGCGGCTTGTGTGCGTTTCCGAGCGGTGAGCGCTCCGGGACGCACACAAATCGCTGATTAAGCGGTTTCGGTGATCGGGCGGTCGACCCAGCTCATCAGGTCGCGCAGCTTCTTACCGGTCACCTCGATCGGATGTTCGGCGTTCTGCTTGCGCAGCGCCTCGAGTTCCTTGTTGCCACCCTCGACGTTGGCGACCAGCCGCTTGACGAAGCTGCCGTCCTGAATGTCCTTCAGAATTGCGCGCATCCGCTCCTTGGTGCCCTCGTCGATGACGCGCGGGCCCGAGATGTAGCCGCCGAACTCCGCGGTGTCAGACACCGAGTAGTTCATCCGCGCGATGCCGCCCTCGTACATCAGGTCGACGATCAGCTTGAGCTCGTGCAACACCTCGAAGTACGCCATCTCCGGTGCGTAGCCGGCCTCGACCATGATGTCGAAGCCCGCCTTGACCAGTTCCTCGGTGCCACCGCACAGCACGGCCTGCTCACCGAAGAGGTCGGTCTCGGTCTCTTCCTTGAAGTCGGTCTTGATGACGCCAGCGCGGGTGCCGCCGATGGCCTTGGCGTAGGACAGCGCGAGCGCCTCGCCCTCACCCTTGGGGTCCTGGTCCACGGCGATCAGGCAGGGCACACCCTTGCCGTCGACGAACTGGCGGCGCACCAGATGCCCGGGGCCCTTCGGCGCGACCATGCCGATCGTGACGTTGGCGGGCGGCTTGATCAGGTTGAAGTGGATGTTGAGGCCGTGGCCGAAGAACAGCGCATTGCCGTCTTCCAGATTCGGCTCGATGTCGTTCTTGAAGATCTCGGCCTGCGCGGTGTCGGGCGCCAGCAGCATGATCACGTCGGCCCACTTGGCGACCTCGGCGGGCGTATCCACCTCGAGGCCCTGCTCGGTGACCTTGTCGCGAGACTTGGACCCTTCCTTGAGGCCAACTTTCACCTGTACACCGGAGTCGCGCAGCGAAAGCGAATGCGCATGGCCCTGGCTGCCGTACCCGATGACGCCGACCTTGCGTCCCTGAATGATCGACAGGTCCGCGTCGTCGTCATAGAACATCTCAACTGCCACTGTGTTTTCCTTCTCTAATTCGGGGCTTACTTGACGGTGCCGATACCGCGTGGGCCGCGCGACAACGAGACCACGCCGGACTGCACGAGTTCACGGATGCCGTAGGGCTCCAGAACTCGCAGCAACGCCTCCAGTTTCTCGGGGGTACCGGTGGCCTCGATCGTCAGCGACTCCGTAGACACATCAACGACTTTGGCACGGAAAAGATTCACTGCCTCGATGACCTGGCTGCGCGTGGTGGCGTCAGCCCGCACCTTGATCAGCGCCAGTTCCCTGTCGACCGAGTTGTCGGGTTCCTGTTCGACGATCTTGATCACGTTGACCAGCTTGTTCAACTGCTTGGTGATCTGCTCCAGCGGCGAGTCCTCGACGTTGACCACGATGGTCATCCGGGACATGTCCTTTTGTTCGGTGGCCCCGACGGCCAGCGAACAGATGTTGTAGCCACGCCGTGAGAACAGCGACGCGACGCGGGCGAGCACGCCGGGTTTGTCCTCGACGAGCACCGACAGTGTGTGCGTCTTCATCGTCATCAGGCGTGTCCTTCTTGGGGATCGTCGAACAGCGGGCGGATGCCGCGTGCTGCCTGGATCTCGTCGTTGCTGGTGCCCGCGGCCACCATGGGCCACACCTGCGCGTCGGCGCCGACGATGAAGTCGATCACGACGGGGCGGTCGTTGATCTCCCGCGCCTGCTTGATCACGTCTTCGACGTCTTCGGCACGCTCACAACGCAATCCGACGCAGCCCAGCGCCTCGGCCAGCATCACGAAATCGGGGATGCGGTGGCTGTGCGTGGCGAGATCGGTTTGGCTGTACCGCTCTTCGTAGAACAGCGTCTGCCACTGGCGCACCATGCCGAGGTTGCCGTTGTTGATGATGGCCACCTTGATCGGTGCGCCCTCGACGGCGCAGGTGGCCAGTTCCTGGTTGGTCATCTGGAAGCAACCGTCGCCGTCGATGGCCCACACCTCGGCCTCCGGACGGCCGAACTTGGCGCCCATCGCGGCGGGAACCGCGAAGCCCATGGTGCCGAGCCCGCCGGAGTTGAGCCACGTCTTCGGGTTCTCGTATTTGATGAACTGCGCGGCCCACATCTGGTGCTGACCAACGCCTGCGACGTACACCGCGTCGGGACCGGCCATCTTGCCCAGTGTTTCGATGACGTACTCCGGTGAGAGGCTGCCGTCGCTCTGCGGGCCGTAGCTCAGCGGGTAGGTGGCCTGCACACCGCGCAGGTACTCCCACCAGTTGTCGATGTTGATCGATCCGATGGTGCCGTCCTTGCGCAGCGCCTCGATCAGATCGGTGATGACGGCCTTGACGTCGCCCACGATCGGGACGTCGGCGTGCCGGTTCTTGCCGATCTCGGCGGGGTCGATGTCGGCGTGGATCACCTTGGCCTCAGGGGCGAAGGAGTCCAGCTTGCCGGTCACGCGGTCATCGAAGCGGGTGCCGAGCGCGATCAGCAGGTCGCTGCGCTGCAACGCGGCCACCGCACTCACCGTGCCGTGCATGCCCGGCATGCCCATGTGTTGCGGATGGCTGTCCGGGAACGCGCCGCGGGCCATCAGCGTGGTCACGACGGGGATGCCGGTCAACTCCGCCAGGTTCAGCAGTTCCTCGGTGGCCTCACCGCGGATCACGCCGCCGCCGACGTAGAGCACCGGCTTGCGGGCCGCTGCGATCAGCTTGGCCGCCTCACGGATCTGGCGGTTGTGCGGTTTGGTGTTCGGCTTGTAGCCGGGCAGGTCCATCTGTGGCGGCCAACTGAAGGTGCACTGCCCCTGCAGCACGTCCTTCGGGATGTCGACGAGCACCGGCCCCGGCCGACCCGACGAGGCGATGTGGAACGCCTCGGCGATCGCCCTCGGGATGTCGTCGCCGTTGCGCACCAGGAAGTTGTGCTTGGTGATCGGCATCGTGATACCGGAGATGTCGGCTTCCTGGAAGGCGTCGGTACCGATCAGACCGCGTCCGACCTGACCGGTGATGGCCACCATCGGGATCGAGTCCATGTGCGCATCGGCCAACGGGGTGACCAGGTTGGTGGCGCCGGGTCCCGACGTCGCCATGCACACCCCGACCTTGCCGGTGGCGTGTGCGTAGCCACTGGCCGCATGGCCTGCGCCCTGCTCGTGGCGGACCAGCACGTGCCGCAGCTTCTGCGAGTCGAAAAGCGGGTCGTAGACCGGCAACACGGCGCCGCCGGGGATGCCGAAGATGACGTCGACCTCGAGTTCCTCGAGTGACCGGATTACGGCTTGCGCACCGGTGAGTTGATGCGGTGCAACGCGTTTCGGTTGCGCGGGGCCGGCCTTGTGGGCTGGCTTGGCGGCAGCAGACGCGGGGTGTCCGCCATTTGTCTGCTCCGGCGGTCGCGTGGTGGGTGCGCTCACGGTGTCCTCGTTATCTCCGTCGTCGTCTCTAGGATCTCAAATCGGTGTTGGGGCAAGAAAAAACCCCCGTCAGCTGGGTCGCTGTACGAGGGTCGCGCGTCGATGCTGGTTGCTATGCCCGGCAGAAGGCAAGCGCGGCATCAACGCGCTTCCCAATTACTACGAGCAATGCCGGGGTCTGCATAACCGTCGACGGTAGCCCCTGCACTGGTCACTGGTCAAATTGCCTCGGAATGGGAGGATTGAGGGCGTGAGTTCGCCCGCCACCGCCAAGGCCGTCATCAAGATCTCGCCGATGGCGCACTTCGCCGTCGGATTCCTGGCGCTGGCCCTGCTGGCCGTGATCCTGGCCTTGCCGTCCTGGTCGGTGCTGCTGCTGATCATCCCGATCGGCTTGTCGGCGCTCATCGTCCGCTACCGCACGACGGCCGACCGAGACACCGTCACCGCCCGCACGCTGCTGGGCAGCCAGACGGTCGGATGGAACGACATCGCCGGCCTGCGGTTCGGCAAGAGTTCATGGGCCTACGCCCAGTTGAAGGACGGCGGCGAACTGCGACTGCCTGCGGTGACCTTCTCGACGCTGCCCCTGCTGACGGAGGCCAGCGGCGGCAGGGTGCCCAATCCGTACGACTAAGACAGCGGATTGCCGCCGTTGAGCAGCACCCACACCGCCACACCGCCGCCGATGCCCAGCACCAGGGCGACGAACGACCCCACGAACGGGCGGCGGGACCACCCGCGACCGGCGTCGAACCCGTAGCGGCCGGGCCCGATCAAGATGATCGCCGCGACCACCGCGAGCAGGATGACCTTGTATTCATGGCCGTCGGTGAGGAACGACCCCAACCTGGCCTGCTCGTGCGCGGTCATCGCGTCGGCGAGAACACCCGTCACCAGGTACGCCAGCGCGCCCGCGGCCGCCACCGGCGTGAACAGCCCGAGGACCAGCAGCACCCCGGCGGCGATCTGACCGCCGGTCGCCACATAGGTCAGGATGTCGGCGTACTTGAAGCCGGTGTCGGAAAGTTGTTGTTCGAGTCCGTCGAAGCCGGGTCCGCCCCACAGGCCGAACGCCTTCTGCAGCCCGTGCCCGATGAACAGCACGCCGACCGCGAGACGGAGAAGTAGGAGGCCGAGGTCCTGGGTGCCGCGCCGGTCACGCGCGCGGTCGCTGAGATCGGGTTCGATCTCGACGGGTTCTGCACCGTAGGCCCCGAGCGAATGTCGGCCACCCGGCTGCACGTACGGCAGCGGTTCCGGGTCGCTGATCAGGCCAAACGGCTCGCCGGATGACGACTTGGCCGAGTCGTAACGCGGGATCGCGGTGGTCTCGAAGTCGCCGGCGTAGTTCGAGGTCGGAAGATCGTCCTCGGGGTCGACCAGGCTCGCAGACGCCGGGCGCTGCCACGTGTGCGGATCAGGTTGACTGGTCACGATTGCCAGGGTAAGTGCTCGTCACCGGAGAATGGAGGATTGGCGCGGCGCTTTGGCTGCCCGATTCGCGGCTCACCGGCCGCGCGTGGCGCGTATCGCCGAACAATCCGTAACCTGGCTCGCATGAGACAGCGCCGACCCGTGCGGGGTGTGATTGTGCTGCTGTGTGCGGCGTTGCTCGTCGGGTCCGGCTGCGCGCGTTTCGACCAGGCCCAGTCGCAGCCCTTCACGACCGAACCCGAACTGAAGCCCGGTCCGTCGTCGTCACCGCCTCCCCCGCCGCCGCTGCCGCCCAAGCCGTTCCCGAAGGCCTGCCCGGCGCCCGGCGTCATGCAGGGGTGTCTGGAGAGCACGAGCGGGTTGATCATGCTTCCCGACAGCCAGTCGGCACTGGTCGCGGAGCGGACCACCGGCGCCGTGAAAGAGGTGTCCACCAGGGCCGAACCCAAGGTCAAGTTGACCATCCCGGTCGATCCGTCAGGGGACGGGGGGTTGATGGACATCGTGCTGTCGCCGACCTACTCGCAGGATCGGCTGATGTATGCCTACGTCAGCACGCCGACCGACAACCGCGTGATCCGCATCGCCGACGGCGACATCCCCAAGCCGATCCTGACCGGCATCCCGAAAGGTCCGACCGGCAACACCGGTGCGCTGATCTTCACCAGCCCGACGACGCTGGTCGTGCAGACCGGCGACGCGGGCAATCCCGCCCAGGCCGCCGATCCCGCTTCGCTGGCGGGCAAGGTGCTGCGCCTGGAACAGCCGACCACGGTCAACCCGGCGCCGCCGACGACCGCGCTGTCAGGGATGGGTGCCGGCGGCGGCATGTGCATCGACCCGTCGGACGACGCGCTGTACATCACCGACCGCACCCCGACCGCCGACCGTCTGCAGCGGATCACCAAGGACTCCAAGGTGTCCACGGTGTGGACGTGGCCCGACCGGCCGGGGGTGGCGGGCTGCGCCGCGCTGGACGGCACAGTGCTGGTCAACCTCGTCAACACCAAACAGACCGTGGCGGTGCGGTTGGCGCCGGACACCGGCGCGGTCACCGGTGAACCCGAGGTGGTCCGCCAAGACCAGCACGGACACGCGTGGGCGTTGCAGTTGGCGCCCGACGGCAACGTCTGGGGCGCAACAGTGAACAAGACCTCCGGCGACGCGGAGAAGCTCGACGACGTCGTCTTCCCGCTGTTCCCGCAGGGCGGCGGATTCCCGCGCAGCAACGCCGACAACACTTAGCGCGGCTTGGCTTTGCGGCGAACGGCCGGGGCTAGCTGAGCATCCGACGAGCGCACGCTTCGTGGCCGCGGAACTGTGCGTCCTGCGCTGCGGCGAGGTAGCGCTCGGCATGGATGCGGTACCGCTGCTCGTCGCCCTGCGCCGATGCGAGCATCGCCCGCATACGCAGTACTTGCAATTCGTACAGCGTGAAGCCGGGCCCCTTCGCCGCCGCCAGCCGCTCGACTGCCGTGCACGCCTCGTCCAGGTCTGCAGGCCCGTCCCTGGCAAGCAGCGACTCGACCAGAACGCTTGTCGCCGTTGGGAGATCGAGCGCTCCCCCAGTTTCCTGCTGGCTGGCGATGACCCGCCGGGAGATCTCGATGGCACCAGCCAAATCGTTGGCGCGAGCCTTCTGCGCGGCCAATTGCACATCGATGGTCGGAACCTTCGCCATCATGAAACCTTCGCTCACCGCGGCGGACCGGGCTTCCTCGAGCAGGTCGAGGCCGAGCGCACGATCGCCGTCGGATGCCGCCAGCAGGACAATGCCGCGCGTCAACTGGGCACTGTGCAGCGCGAAGTCTTCACTGCACCGTTCCGCGATGTGCAGTGCTTCCGCTGAATCCCGTTGTGCCACCGCATCGGCGAGCAACGCACCGCAGGGGATGCCGAGGACGTACTTGAACATCACCATCGTGACGTATGTGGTGGGGTCGACTCGCGAGATCTCGATCGCCTGGTCGAAGCCTTCCCGCCACCCTGATCGCCCTAGAGCGCATCTGGCCGAGGCGACCATGCCGGTGGCATATGCCAACGGAGACCCGGTCAGGAAGTTGCCCCTGGTGGGATCACCCTGCGCCAGATCGATGACGCGCCGCGCCAGTCGCTCGACGTCAGCCATCTCCGCCGCTTCGTACTTGGCGTGAATCGCCGGATAGAGCATGCCGACGGTGAGGCCGGGCTGGTCGATCGCATCGATGAGGTCGACGTATTCCGCTGCGGCACTTGATGCCTCGCGAATGCGACCGACGACCGCGAGCTGGGACAGATATCCGGCCATCCCCATCGCGAGCGGAACCTGGTCCTCGGCTCGGGTGCACAACGCCCGCAACTCCTCGAAGCCCGTATCGGCGAGCCCACCACCCGCGCGCCAGGTGCTTCCGCAGAGCAGGGCGCGGGGGACGGTCCGCATCCAGCGGCGATCAGTGTCCTCCGCCGCCAATTCCTCGGCCAGCGCCTTCGCACGTTGCCAACTGCCGCGGGCCGCGCCGATGTCGCGGTTGGTGAACCAATTCCCCGCGCGCATATGCCAATTGAAGGCTTCGCGGATGTCACCTCCCGCTTCCAGATGCCCGGCGATCACCGCGGCGATGGCGTCTGCGGCCGCCTCGTGGCGATGCGCGAGCGCCGCGGCAAGGCGACGGTGCAGTTGTGCGCGTGCGCTTTTCAGCTGTGATTCATATGCGACGGTCCTGACCAGCGGATGGCGGAACACATACTCCGCAGGCGGTGTGAACACCACCTGATCGATCAGCTCGGAGTGGACCAACTCGGCCAGTTCGGCCGGGCCGGATTCGTCGGTGTCACCGAGCACGGCGTCGAGCAGGTCGACGGCGAAGCGGGATCCGATGATGGCCGCCGCGTTGAGCGTGCGCTTCGCCGAAGGGGTGAGCCGGTCGATGCGGGCACCGATCGTGGCTTGCAGCGTCGGAGGCACGCTGATGTCGGCGATGTCGAGTTGGCGGCGGTATGCACCGCGGTCCCCGACGATCACTTTCCGTTCGGCGAATTCCCTGACGATTTCCTGCACATAGAAGGGATTTCCGGCCGAGTGCTCGATGATGTTGGCCGCCAGCTCGGCTACTGAAGGATGCGAGCCGATGAGCTCGGTCGTCATCTCCCACGCAGCTGAGTTGTCAAGCGCGGCAAGTTCGATCGCCACCGCTGACGGCAGCCGCGAAAGCATACCGCCATACTCGGGCCGGTAGGTGATCACTACCATCGCCCGGCGCGCAGGGCTGCTCGCCAGCAGGTCGGCCAGGAGCGCCTCACTGGCGGGATCGATCCAATGCACGTCTTCGATCACATAAACCGTTGGCGTATCGGGCGACATCACCGATGCACCGATGAGCGCTGCCAGCCGTCGCCTGCGCGCCTCCGCCGAAACGTTCGGCACTGCGACAGCGGCTTCGCGCACACCGACGAGGTCCTCCAGTAGGAGCAGGTCATCGCGATCGGCGTCCCGAAAACGGTTGCGCAGCAACCTTCGACCTGATTCCCGCTCGTCGTCACCGATCTGCATGATCTCGCGAAGCAGCTTCGTCACCACGCCGAACGGCGCTTCGCTGGTATGCGATTCACAGAAGGTCGAAAACGTTTCCATCCCCGAGGCCTGCGCGATCTTCACCAGCTCGCGACAGAAGCGGCTCTTACCGATCCCGGCCGGACCGACGAGGTTGACGACGGATCCGTTGCCTCGGATGGTTTCGCCGACGATCCTGGTGACCGATCGGATCTCGTCGTCGCGTCCGACGAGGGTGGACTCACGTCGGCCCGCCACCGCCCTGCTGGCGAGCATCCCCCGCAGTCGCCGGGTGGGAACCGGCTTGGCCACGTTCTTGATGTTGACCAATGTGGGCTCGTCGAGCACGGCGATGTGTTCGACCAGCCGAGCGGTGGATTCGCTGATCATCACGCCACCGGCGGGTGCAATCGATTCCATTCGTTGCGCCATCCCGACCGGACTGCCGAAGGCGGTGTAACTGTCGGAGTCCGAACCGATTTGGCCGAACACCACGTCGCCGGAGTTCAATCCGACCCGCAGTGCCACCGGCATGCGGTCGCGACGCATGACCTCCTCGGCGAGGCGACCGGCTTCCTTCTGTATCTCCAGTGCGGCCACGCAGGCACGAATCGCGTGATCTTCCAATGCAATCGGGGCACCGAACAATGCCATGACCCCGTCGCCGGTGAATTGCTCGACAGCGCCCCCGTACCGCTGGATGACGGCGCCACACCTGTTGAAGATGTCGCCCATCACCTCACGGAGCCGTTCGGGGCCCAGGGCTGCCGCCAGATCCATGGACCGCTGCACGTCCACGAAAAGCACTGTCACCTGCTTGTGCTCGGCGTGGTTGTCGACCGGCGCCGCGATCGGAGATCCGCAGGCATCGCAGAACCGGGCGCCCGCGCGTGGCTCACTACCGCACCTGCGGCACGCCGACCCTGTCATGTGTGGATTCCCGCGTCGTGAAATGTGTGCTCGTCAAGCGTAAGACCCGAATGCGACGCCCGTGGTCGATAAGCTTCACGGTCATGTTCGACGCGCAGGGTCTCTAGCCCGTGGCGACGATCCTGGCGTACACCTCGCCGGCGTTCGGGAACCTCTTTCCGATCCTTGCGCTGCTCAAAGAACTGCAGCGCCGTGGACATCGAATCGTGCTGAAGACCTTGGCCGATGGCGTCGGCGTGGCAAGTGGCCTCGGTATCGAGTCGTCGGGTATCGATCGGCGCATCGAAGCGACGGCGATGACCGATTGGATGGCGCCGAATGGCCGCGCAGCATTGCAGGCGGCCTTCGGCGGATTCGGGCAACGGGCCACCTATGAAGTCGACGACCTTGGCGACAGCATCGCCGCCGTGCAGCCCGACGTGATAGTTGTCGACGCAAACTGTTGGGGCGCAGCGGCTGTGGCGGATACGTCCTCAGTGCCGTGGTTGTCGTTTTGGCCCTTCACACCGTTTCTGCGCTCGCGCGGCATGCCGCCATTCGGCCCAGGACTGTCGCCTTGGCCCGGTCTGCTCGGTCGACTGCGCGACACCGCGCTGCGGCCCGTCGTCGCCGGGGCGCTGGACAAGGCCTTGCTCCCGCCGGTGAACGCCGTTCGGGAACTCGCGGGTGCCAAGCCGGTCCGCAACGTCGATGAATGGATAAGGCGGCCACCGCTGATCTTGGTGGCGACCGCTGAACCGTTCGAGTACCCGCACCGGGACTGGGGTGAGGCTGTCGAACTGATCGGGCACTGCGACTTCGACCCGCCGGCCGCTGTGCCGCAGTGGCTCACCGACATCGACAAGCCGATCGTGTTGGTCACCACATCGTCTGATCCCCAAAACGACCTCCAACTGCCGGTCGTCACGATGGCGGCGCTGGCGGACCAGCAGGTGTGCGTGGTGGCCACCTATCCGTCCGGTGTGCCCGACGGAATCGTCGCGCCCCCCAACGCCGTCGTACGGGAGTTCGTGCCGCACGGCATGGTCCTTGATCGCGCCGTCTGCGCCATCACCCACGGTGGCATGGGCGCCACCCAGAAGGCGCTGGCACGCGGTGTTCCCGTCTGCGTGGTGCCGCACGGCCGCGACCAGTTCGAGGTCGCCAGGCGCGTCGAGGTGGCAGGCGCGGGCACCCGCCTGCCCGCGAAACGACTGACCGCGCGCAGGTTGAAAGCCAAAGTGCTGACGGCGATGTCGATGGCATCCGGTGCGCGGCGGGTGGCCGAGGGATTCACGGCGACCGGCGGCGTCGCCCGCGGTGCGGACCTCGTCGAACAGCGGCTACTTGGCGGCCGCGGCTAGCTGTACTGCCCAGGGAGGTTGGTCAACCGTGTGATGGGCGGGACCTTGCCGATCGCCGAGTGTTGCCGGTGGTGATTGTAGGTATGGAGCCAGGCTGGAAGTGCGGATCGTCGGGCTAGTTCGTTGGGGTAGTGGCGCGCGAAGGCCCATTCTTGGGCCATGGTGCGGTTGAACCGCTCGATCTTGCCGTTGGTCTGTGGGCGGTACGGCCGGGTGCGTTTGTGCTCGATCTGCAGTTCAGCGCACGAGTCGCGCCATGCGTGGGACTTGTAGCAGGGGCCGTTGTCGGTGAGGACGCGTTCGATGGTGACTCCGCGCATACGGAACCAGCCTGCTGCCCGGCGCAGGACACCAATGGCGGTCTGGGCGGTTTCGTTGTCGTGGATTTCGGCGTAGGCCACGCGCGAGTGGTCGTCGATGACGGTGTGCACGTAGGCATGCCCCATGATCGGTTGCCATCGATGGTTGCGGGTGGCGCCGGGAGTCGTAGTTCGATTCTTCGTGCCCTGGGCGCGGCCGACAAAGCGCCACCCACCGCCCACGGGGATGTTGCCAAGCTTTTTAACGTCGATGTGCATCAGCGAACCCGGATGATCGTGCTCGTAGCGTCTAATAATCTCACCAGTTCGAATGTCAATGTGCGACAGGCGATTCAGTCGACACCGCACTAGCACCGCGTGCACCGTGGAGGCTGGCATCGACAACCGGGAGGCGATCGCTAAGGGTGAGAGTCGATGCCGCCACCGTAGATGCACAATCTTTCGTACCAATGTCGAGGGTGTGCGCGTGGGGCTGCGGTGCGGCCGGCTGGATCGGTCGGTCATGCCTTGTGGGCCCATGGCCGCATACCGCGCGGCCCATCGCTTGGCGGTCGGCCAGGACACGTGGAAGTGCTCGGCGGCCCGAACAATCGGCCAGCCCTCCTCGACGACGCGACGCGCCAGTAGTAGGCGTCCACGAGGAGTCAAAACAGCATTAGCGTGGACCACGAAGGCCTCCTGATAGTTGCGGTGAAGTGGTAGCAGCTCCACCCCACGACAGGAGGCCTTCGCCATCAACGACCGCTACAGCGTGTCGTCACACTTCCCCAACCAACCTCCCTGGGCAGTACAGCTGATATGTAGGCACCGTTTGTCAATAGGCAGGTGAAAGCCGCCCCGGTTTTGCGTCGGGGCGGCTTTCGTTTGATCGGGGTTAGTCGGTGTCGCGGCGGTCGTTGGTCAACGACGGTGGTGTCAGACTGATATGCGCGGGTTGGGTACCGCAAGACGATGGTTCGGTGCGAACGGTGGCTGCTCTCTAGGGACGGGCGTCACACCAGTACTTCGGGGAATGCTGTTGTGGCTCATAGCTGTAACGCAGATCCAGTTCGCCTACCTCGCCGTCGACCGGCTGACTCCGATCAAGTTCGGTGGCGGTTGTTAGTTCAGCGTGGCAAGTGACCAGCACCAGCCGGCCAGTTCACGGGCGATCGCGACATTGGCCACCACGTGGTGTTTCTTACGTTCGTTGAACCGGCACCACTGCTGGTGCAGGCGCCGGTTTCCGGCATGCCCGCGATCCTTGAGCGCCGGGTCGACCTTGGCCCAGCGTGCCCGCATCGTCGGTCCAGGATTGCGGTAGGCCGCCCGGTGATGCCACGCCGCCTCGATCAACAATCGCCGCACATGGGCGTTGCCGGCCTTGGTGATCGAGCCCTGCACCCGGGATGCACCCGAGGAGTACTCGGTGGGGACCAAGCCGACGTAGGCGCCGATCGAGGCGCCAGTGAACCGGGTCCAGTCACCGATCTCGACGCTCAACGCCAGCCCGGTCAGCGCCGAAATCCCCCGTAGACACCCCAATCGATTGACCGGGTCAGCCCAGCGCGGCGAGGCTGCCACGGTGACGATCTGCTGGTCGAGACGAGCTCTGGCGGCGGTGGCCGTCAAGACGGCGTCGAAGTGATGGTCGAATGCCGCCATGGTGTGGGAATCGTCAAATCGTTGTCGACGAAGCCAGGTTTCGTGCACCCCGTTCCATGCCTGCCCACCGCAGTACACCCGGCCGTGGCGCAGCAATAGTTTGGACAACCGGTGCCGGACTCGCATCAGATCAGCGCGCGCGTCTTCACGCGCACGCACCAGATCGCGCACCGCCTCCACGTCGGCCTCGGGCACGGTGACCGCGGTGATCTCGCCCAGACGCAGTAACCGGGTCAGATGCGCGGCATCGCGGGCATCGGTCTTGACCCGATCCCCGGCAGGACGGATCAACTTCGACGGCGCGGCAACCACGCAGTCGATCTCGGCGGCGGCCAAAGCCCGCGCGAGCCCGAACCCCGTCGGCCCAGCCTCATAGGCCACCCGTACCGGACCTCGCAGCCGGTCTAGCCACGCCAGGATCTCGCCGTGATCGGGACACAACCGTGCCCGCTCAACCCGCCCCGTTTCTTCATCGACGGCATGGGCAACCACCGAAAGCGCATGCACGTCCAACCCGACACTCGTACCGTTGAAACTCACCGGAGGCCTCCTGATCTGCAACTGTGGCTCTACCGATGCGAGTGTTCACTCATCGTCGGCAACCCACGTCCGATTGCAGCCCGAGGCCTTCGGCCTCAAGTCGCCTCCATACCGTCTAGCTGCAGGCGGCCAACACCAGTTCGCGCACGCGAGCGGCGTCGGCCTGACCCTTGGTCGCTTTCATCACCGCGCCGACGATGGCGCCCGCGGCCTGCACCTTGCCACCGCGGATCTTCTCGACGACGTCGGGATTTGCGGCCAGCGCTTCGTCGACGGCGGCTTGCAGTGCGGAGTCGTCGCGCACGACTTCCAGGCCGCGGTCCTTCATCACCTGTTCGGGTTCGCCTTCGCCTGCCAGCACGCCTTCGACCACCTGACGGGCCAGCTTGTTGGACAGCTTGCCGTCGTCGACCAGCTTGACCACCGCGGCCACCTGCGCCGGGGTGATCGGCAGCGCGTCGAGTTCGACGCCTGATTCATTTGCTTTCTGCACCAAGAAATTTCCCCACCACGCGCGAGCCTGCTCACTCGAGGCGCCGTGTTCGACGGTGGCGGTGATCAAGTCGATGGCGCCGATGTTGACCAGGTCGCGCATCACCTCGTCGGAGATGCCCCAATCCTCTTGGATTCGCTTGCGCTGCAACCACGGCAGCTCGGGAATGGTCTGGCGCAACTGCTGCACCCAGTCCGCGTCGGGCGCCACCGGTTCGAGATCCGGTTCGGGGAAGTAGCGGTAATCCTGCGCGGTCTCCTTGCTGCGGCCCGGCGAGGTGTAGCCGTCTTCGTGGAAGTGCCGGGTCTCCTGCACCACCCGGCCCCCCGACTCGAGAACCGCTGCCTGGCGGCGCATCTCGTAGCGCACCGCCACCTCGACACTCTTCAGCGAGTTCACGTTCTTGGTCTCGGTGCGGGTGCCGAACTCCTGCTGGCCGATCGGCTTGAGCGACACGTTGGAGTCACAGCGCATCGAGCCCTGATCCATGCGGACATCGGAGACGCCCAAACCGCGCAGCAGGTCACGCAGCGCTGTCACGTAGGCGCGGGCGATCTCTGGCGCGCGGTCGCCGGTGCCTTCGATCGGCTTGGTGACGATCTCGATCAGCGGCACGCCGGACCGGTTGTAGTCGATCAGCGACGTCGTGGCGCCCGCGATGCGGCCGGTCTCACTGCCGAGGTGGGTGAGCTTGCCGGTGTCCTCCTCCATGTGCGCCCGCTCGATCTCGACGCGCCAGGTGGTGCCGTCGTCGAGCGGGACGTCGAGATAGCCGTTGATCGCGATCGGTTCGTCGTATTGCGAGATCTGGTAGTTCTTCGGCATGTCCGGGTAGAAGTAGTTCTTCCTGGCGAACCGGCACCACGGCACGATCTCGCAATTGAGCGCCAGCCCGATGCGGATGGCCGACTCCACCGCCTTCTGGTTGAGCACCGGCAGCGAGCCGGGCAGGCCGAGGCAGACCGGGCATACCTGGGTGTTGGGCTCGGCGCCGAACTTGTTGGCGCAGCCGCAGAACATCTTGGTCGCGGTGGACAGTTCGACGTGCACCTCGAGGCCGAGTACCGGTTCGTAGCGCGCGACGACGTCGTCGTAATCGAGCAGTTCAGCAGCGGCGATCGTCATGACTCGATCGTAGTGGGAGCGGCCTAGCTCAGTTTCGGGTGCACGCCAGGGGTGAGCCCGGCCGCCGTCGACATCCGTTGCAGGTACTGCAGCACCGCTTTGCGCTCGGCGTCGCTGAGCGCTGCGGTGATCTCGTCCTCCTGGGCGCTGCCCTGTGCATCCAGTTCAGGCAGCAGGTCACGGGCCTTGTCGGTCAAGGTCACGGCGAACGCGCGCCGGTCGGCGGGGTGCGGCATGCGCTTGACCAGGCCGTCACGTTCCAGGTTGTCGACGATCGTGACCATCACGTTGCGGTGGATGCCGAGCTGCGTCGACAACTCGCGCTGGGACCGGCCGTCGTCTTCGCTGAGCGCCTTGAGCACCGCATATGCACGCGGCGCCACCCCGAACGGTTCCAGTCGACGGACGAAATCCTCGGCGAGGTACACGCCGAGCTGCGAGAGCAGGAACGGGATGCGCTGGTGAAGCGCGGCGATTCCGGCGTCGCGGTCGGCCATGGCCCTACATTAGCACCCTCAGGTGATAGTCACGTATTATGATAATCAAATGCAGGTGATCAATTAGGAGGACTCATGCGCATCGTCGTCTTCGGGGCGAACGGACAGACCGGCAGGTTGCTGACGCGCCTTGCGCTCGACAAGGGGCATTCCGTCGCGGCGGTCACCCGGCGACCCGACGACTTTCCGTTCGCCGATCCACATCTGACGGTCGCCCGCGCCGATGTGCGCGAACCCTCGTCACTGGCCGACGTCGTGCGCGGCGCCGACGCCGTCGTCTCCACACTCGGTGTGCCGTTCAGCACCCGCCCCATCGACACCTATTCGGTGGGTGTGCGCAACATCGCCGACGCAATGCACGCCACGGGTGTGCGACGGTTGGTCGTCGTGAGTTCGACGGGCGCGTACCACTACCCGAACCGCATCGACACGCCCCTGTCGCTGCGCATCGTCGAACCGGTGATCACCCGCACCATCGGCAAGAGCACCTACGACGATCAACGCCGCATGGAGGACATCGTTCGGGCCAGCGGTCTGGATTGGACCGTGGTCCGGCCGTCGGGCCTGTTCGATCTGCCGGAGCCGACGAATTATGTTGCGGGCGAGGTGAATCCGATCGGCGGCTGCACCGCCCGCAGCGACCTGGCCGACTACATGATCGCGTTGGCAGGCGATCCGTCAGCCGCGGGCAAAACCGTGGTCGTCTCGACGACGGAGCGCACGCCGACGATGTGGCAGATGGTCCGCCGCGAAGCCTTCAAGAGCGCGTGATTCCCAAGCGCGAACAGACGCAAAGTGTCCCGACACGCCGGAAAAAACGCACACTTTGCGTCTGTTCGCGCAGGGGGACTCAGCCGAAGAATTCGGCGGCGTCGTCGTAGCGGGACTGCGGCACCAGCTTCAACTGGCGCGTGGCGTCGGCCAGCGGCACCCGGCCGATCTCCTGGCCGCGCAGCGACACCATCATCCCGTATTCGCCCGCGTGGGCCGCGTCGGCGGCATTCACCCCGAACCGGGTGGCGAGCACGCGGTCGTAGGGCGTCGGCGTGCCGCCACGCTGCACATGCCCGAGCACGGTGACGCGCACCTCTTTGTTGATCCGCTTCTCGACCTCGACGGCCAGTTGCTGCGCGACGCCGGTGAACCTCTCATGGCCGAACTCGTCGATGCCGCCCTCGCGCAATTGCATGGTGCCCGCGGCGGGTTTGGCGCCTTCGGCGACCACGCAGATGAAGTGCGAATCGCCACGGACGAAGCGCGCCTTGATCAGTCGGCAGACCTCTTCGACGTCGTAGGGCTGCTCGGGAATCAACGTCATGTGCGCGCCGGACGCCAGACCCGCGTTCAGCGCGATCCACCCGGCGTGGCGGCCCATCACCTCCACCAGCATCACCCGCTGATGGGACTCGGCCGTGCTGTGCAGCCGGTCGATGGCCTCGCTGGCGACGCCGAGCGCGGTGTCGTGGCCGAACGTGACGTCGGTGCAGTCGATGTCGTTGTCGATGGTCTTCGGCACCCCGACGACGGGCACGTTCTCCTCGGACAACCAGTGCGCAGCGGTGAGAGTGCCTTCGCCGCCGATCGGGATCAGCACGTCGATGCCGTTGTCGTCGAGGGTCTGCTTGATCTGGTCGAGCCCGGCGCGCAGTTTCTCGGGATGCACCCGCGCGGTGCCGAGCATGGTGCCGCCCTTGGCGAGCAGCCGGTCGTTACGGTCGTCGTTCGCAAGCTGGATCCGCCGGTTTTCCAGCAGACCACGCCAGCCGTCCTGGAAACCGACGACCGACGAGCCGTAGCGCACATCGCAGGTGCGAACCACCGCCCGGATCACCGCGTTCAGTCCTGGACAGTCACCCCCACCGGTGAGAACTCCGATTCGCATGAGTCCATCCTCCCCCGTCAGATCGCGGTTGGCAGCGGACCCCGGGCAACTTCATACGCCGCACCGACGCGATACAGCCGATCGTCGGCCAGCGCCGGCGCCATGATCTGCAGGCCCACCGGCAGGTTGTCGTCCGGCGACAGCCCCGAGGGCACCGACATGCCGCAGTGTCCGGCCAGGTTCAGCGGCAACGTGCACAGGTCGAACAGATACATCGCCAGCGGATCGTCGACCTTCTCCCCCAACGGGAACGCGGTGGTCGGGGTCGCAGGCGAGATCAACACGTCGACCTTCTTGTACGCCTCGTCGAGGTCCCGCGCTATCAGCGTGCGTACCTTCTGCGCCTGGTTGTAGTACGCGTCGTAGTAACCCGCGGACAACGCATACGTGCCAATCATGATGCGGCGCTTGACTTCTGGCCCGAACCCCGCGGCCCGCGTCATCGCCATCACCTCTTCGGCGCTGTGTGTGCCGTCGTCGCCGAGGCGCAGCCCGTACCGCATCGCGTCGAACCGCGCCAGGTTCGACGACACCTCCGACGGCAGGATCAGGTAGTAGGCCGGCAACGAATAGTCGAAGTGCGGGCAGTCGACCTCGCTGACCTCCGCGCCCAGCTTCGTCAACACCTCGACCGCGGCGTTGAACGATGCGAGCACCCCGGCCTGGTACCCCTCGCCGCGGAGTTGCTTGACGATGCCGATCCGCACGCCCTTGAGGTCACCGGACGCCCCCGCCCGCGCCGCGGCAACCACATCGGGCACCTCGGCCTCCACCGAAGTGGAGTCCTTCGCGTCGTGGCCCGCGATGACCTGGTGCAGCAGCGCGGTGTCGAGCACGGTGCGCGCGCACGGGCCGCCCTGGTCCAGTGAGGACGCGCAGGCGATCAGCCCGTACCGCGACACGGTGCCGTAGGTCGGCTTCACGCCGACCGTCGCGGTCAACGCCGCGGGCTGGCGGATCGACCCGCCGGTGTCCGATCCGATCGCCAGCGGCGCCTGGAATGCGGCCAGCGCCGCCGCGCTGCCACCGCCCGATCCGCCCGGCACCCGGTCGACGTTCCACGGATTGCGGGTCGGCCCGTACGCCGAGTTCTCGGTGGACGACCCCATCGCGAATTCGTCCATGTTCGTCTTGCCGAGGATCGGGATGCCCGCCGCGCGCAACCGCACGGTGACGGTGGCGTCGTACGGCGACGTCCAGCCCTCGAGGATCTTCGACCCGCAGGTGGTCGGCATGTTGGTGGTGGTGAAGACATCCTTGAGCGCCAGCGGCACCCCGGCGAGCGCGGACGGCAGCGTCTCACCCGCGGCGACGGCCGAATCGATGCGCGCCGCCCTGCCCAACGCCTCGTCGGCCGCGACGTGCAGAAACGCGTGGTACTTCTCGTCGGTCTCGGCGATCTGGTCCAGGCAGGCGCGGGTCACCTCGACCGACGACAACTCCTTGGCGGCGATCTTCGCGCCTAACGTGGCGGCGTCGAGCCGGACGATGTCGGAACTCATGCCGGTCATTCCGCCTCCCCCAGAATCCGCGGCACCGCGAACCGGCCCTCGGCCGCCTTCGGCGCCTCGGCCAGCGCCTGCTCCTGAGTCAGGCACGGCTCGACCAAGTCGGGTCGGAACACGTTGACGTCCTTGAGCGGGTTGCCGGTGGGTTCGACTCCGGTGACGTCGACGGCCTGGATCTGGCTGACGTGGCCGAGGATGGCGTCCAGCTGACCGGCGTAACTGTCGAGTTCGTCGTCGGTCAGCGCCAGGCGCGCGAGGCGCGCCAGGTGGGCTACCTCATCTCTCGAGATCTGGGACACGGCTGCCAAGCCTAGTCATCACCCAAAATGCTGACCCGACGGCGCTGTGGAACAGTGTCCGCGTGCCTTCGTATCTGCTGCGGGTCCAGCTGGAGGATCGACCGGGCAGCCTCGGCTCGCTGGCCGTGGCGCTCGGCTCGGTTGGGGCCGACATCCTGTCCCTCGACGTCGTGGAGCGCTCCGCGGGATACGCGATCGACGACCTCGTGGTCGAGCTACCTGCAGGTTCGATGCCGGACATGCTGATCACCGCGGCGGAGAACCTCAAGGGTGTCTACGTCGACGCGATCCGTCCGCACACCGGCCTGCTCGAGGCGCATCGCGAGCTCGAGCTCATCGATCACGTCGCTGCCGCCGACGGCAGGCAGAAGCGGCTGCAGGTCCTCGTCGACGAGGCACCTCGGGTGCTTCGGGTCGGCTGGTGCACGGTGATCGAACTCACCGAATCGGGGCCGGAGCGGGTGGTCGGCAGCCCAGGCGCCCCCGAGACGCAGGCAGCCGAGACACCCTGGTTGCCGCTCGATCACGCGAAGGCGCTCGACGACGAGTGGGTGCCGCAACTGTGGCGCGATATGAACACCACCCTGGCGGCCGCGCCGCTGGGTGACCCGCGCGTCGCGGTGGTGCTGGGCAGACCGGGCGGCCCGCACTTCCGGCCGTCGGAGGTGGCCCGGCTCGGCTATCTGGCCGGCATCATCGCGACCATCCTGCGCTGACTATCCGCCCGCGGGCACCGGATAGCGGTCGTTGACGTCGGCGTTGGTGTCCTTGCGCGCGCAATGCGCGCAGCAGAACACGCCGTCGGGTGTCTCGATCCCGTGTCCCAGGATCCGGCAGCCGCAATGCTGGCACTCGGGCGCCAACTGCACCGCGGCACATTCGACGCTGTCGAACGTGGCGGTGCGGCCGTCATGGAAAGTCACAGTGAACGACTTGTCGTAGTGGTTGCCGCAGGTATCGCAGGTTCCCATCGCGCTCCCCTTTCCTCGCCCGCTGTGTTCCCGATGCGTCAGACGGCAAACGCCGCGGTTTGGCGCGACGCCGCGCCGGGTATCGGTTGCGTCGGCGCGCAGCCCTTGCGCCGGACAGCCAAAAACCTTGGAAGCGGAGGTTCTTCGCGTGACACAGTCGATTTCGTCGGCCCAGGACGTGGTCGAGTATCTGAAGGCGCAACACGAGACGATCAAGGAGTTGTTCGTCGAGACGCTCGACGCAGCGGACACCGCCGAGCGCGAGCGCGCGTTCACCCGACTGAGGACGCTGCTCGCGGTGCATGAGACGGCCGAGGAGATGATGGTTCACCCGCGTGTGCGCCGCAAGATCGAGAACGGCGACGCGGTGGTCGACGCGCGGCTCGCCGAAGAGCACGACGCGAAAGAGGCTCTCGCACAACTGGAGAAGATGGATATCGGCACCGCCGAGTTCACCAAGGCGCTGATCCATCTGCAGGCAGCGGTGCTCGCACATGCGGAAAACGAAGAGACAGAAGAGTTTCCACTGCTCGAGGAGCAGCTCGACGAGGCCGAGCTGCAGAAGCTGACCGTCGCGGTGCAGGCAGCCGAGCGCATCGCCCCCACCCATCCGCATCCAGGGGTGGAACTAGGCGTGGCCAACTTCGCGTTGGGCCCGTTCGTATCGCTGCTCGACCGGGCGCGCGACGCCATCGGCAGGGCTGTCGCCTAAACGCCGTCGGGGCCGGCGTCCAGCAGCCGGCGGAAGCCGTCCTCGTCGAGGATCGGCACCCCGAGTTCGACGGCCTTGTCGTACTTCGAGCCGGGCGAATCACCGGCCACCACATAGGCGGTCTTCTTCGACACCGAACTGGCCGCCTTCCCGCCGCGCGCGACAATGGCCTCCTTGGCGTCGTCGCGGGAAAACCCGCTCAGTGAACCGGTGACGACGATCGACATGCCCTCCAGCGTGCGTTCGATGCTTTCGTCGCGCTCGTCTTCCATCCGCACGCCCGCCGCGCGCCACTTGTCGACGATCGCGCGGTGCCAGTCGACGCTGAACCACTCGACGACGGCTGCGGCGATAGTCGGTCCGACACCTTCGACGACGGACAGTTCCTCCTCCGACGCCGCCATGATCGCGTCGAGGCTGCCGTACTCGGTGGCCAACGCGCGCGCCGCGGTGGGCCCGACGTGCCGGATCGACAGCGCGACCAGCACCCGCCACAACGGCTGGGCTTTCGCCTCGTGCAGATTGACGAGCAACCGCTTCCCGTTGGCGGACAGTTCGCCACTCTTGGTTTTGAACAGGTCGGTGCGCAGTAGATCCTCACTGCCCAGCGTGAACAGGTCGCCCTCGTCGGTGATGACGCCCGCCTGTAGCAGCGCCGTCGCCGCCTCGTAGCCAAGACCCTCGATGTCGAACGCACCGCGGCCCGCGACGTGAAAGACCCGCTCCCGCAACTGCGCCGGGCAGGATCTGGTGTTCGGGCAGCGAATGTCGGCGTCGCCCTCCTTGGCCGGTGCCAGCGTGGTGCCACACTCGGGACATGTTGTGGGCATGACGAATTCGCGTTCAGAACCGTCCCGCAGGTCGACGACGGGCCCGAGCACCTCGGGGATCACGTCGCCCGCCTTGCGGATCACCACCGTGTCGCCGATCAGCACGCCCTTGCGTTTGACCTCGGACGCGTTGTGCAGGGTGGCCTGGCTGACCGTGGATCCGGCGACCTTGACCGGTTCCATGAACGCGAACGGCGTGACGCGCCCGGTGCGCCCGACGTTGACCTTGATGTCGAGCAGCTTGGTGGTGGCTTCCTCCGGCGGGTATTTGTAGGCCACGGCCCAGCGGGGCGCCCGCGACGTCGAACCGAGCCTGCGCTGCAGCGCGATCTCGTCGACTTTGACCACCACACCGTCGATTTCGTGTTCGACGTCGTGCCGGTGCTCACCCCAGTACGCGATGTGTTCGGTGACCGCGTCGATGCCCTGCACACGCGCGGTGTGCTCAGAAACCGGCAGTCCCCACGCCGCCAGGGCTCGGTAGGCGTCGTGCAGCGTCTTGGGTTTGAAGCCCTCGGCATGCCCGAGGCCGTGGCAGATCATCCGCAGCTTGCGGCGCGCGGTGACCGCGGGGTTCTTCTGCCGCAGCGAACCCGCCGCGCTGTTACGCGGATTGGCGAAGGGTGGTTTGCCCTCGGCGACCAGGCCGGCGTTGAGGTCTTCGAAGTCGGCGACCCGGAAGAACACCTCGCCGCGGACCTCCAGCACCGCGGGTAGCGGAAATTCCTTGGAGGCCTTGAGTTTTTCCGGCACGTCCTCGATGGTGCGGGCGTTGAGCGTGACGTCCTCGCCGGTGCGGCCGTCGCCGCGGGTGGCGGCGCGCTCCAGCCGGCCGTCGCGGTAGACCAACGCCAGCGCCACGCCGTCGATCTTCAGCTCGCACAGGTAGTGCGCCGCCTCACCGATCTCACTCTTGGTGCGCGCGGCCCATGCCGCCAACTCGTCCGGCGCGAAGACGTTGTCCAGCGACAGCATCCGCTCGAGGTGCTCGGCGGGGGTGAAGTCGGTGGCGAACCCCGCACCGCCGACCAGTTGCGTCGGCGAGTCAGGGGTGCGCAGTTCGGGGTGCTCGTCCTCGAGCGCCTGTAGTTCGCGCAGCAGCTTGTCGAACTCAGCGTCGGAGATGATCGGCGCGTCGCGGACGTAGTAGCGGAATTGGTGCTCACGCACCTCGTCGGCGAGTTCTTGCCAGCGGCGGCGCACATCGGCGTCCGGAGCTTCGTCGGCTTGCTCGGCCAGTACCGTCTCGGCGTCGATTGCGCCCGAGTCCGGCGCGACGTCGATTGCGCCCGGGTCCGGCGCGACGTCGATTGCGCCCGAGTCCGGCGCGGGATCCGGGGTTGCCTTTGGGCTCACTCTGGTGAGGCTATCCGAGTGCCCAGACAAGGCCGTTACGCTGGCGGCATGCCGCACCCGATCATGTTCCGCGAGGACGACCTGGGGCTGGCGGAAGTGCGCAAGATCTGCCTGGCTTTCCCGGGCGCCTACGAGAAGATCTCGTGGGGCAGGCCGGTGTTCTGCGCGCCGAAGATGTTCGTCATGTACGGCGGCAGCGCCAAGACAGAGATCAAGGGCGAATACCGGCAGTACCCGCACTCGATCCTGGTCAAGGTCGACGAGAGCGACCGCAGGGCGCTCGAAGCCGACACTCGGTTCTTCTTCCCGGCTTACATGGGTCCGTTCGGCTGGCTCGGCCTGGATTTCATGGCGCGCAAGAAGATCGACTGGGACGAAGTCGCCGAACTCATCGACGCGTCGTTCCGGTTGATCGCGCCGAAGAAGCTCATCAAACAACTCGACGAAAGTCTGATCGGAGGCCAATGATTTTCGCCAGCCCCTTCCCCGAGGTCGACATCCCGTCCACCAGCGTCTACGAGTTCCTGTTCGGCGACATCGACGACGCCGATCTCGACCGCGTCGCGTTGGTCGACGCCAAGTCGGGCCGGGAGACCACCTACCGCGAAATGATCGGGCGCATCGACGCGTTCGCCGGTGCGCTGGCAAGCCGCGGCATCGGGGTGGGCGATGTGGTCGGCCTGCTGTCGCCGAACAGTTCAGGTTTTGCGGTGGCGTTCCACGGCATCCTGCGGGCGGGCGCGACGGCCAGCACCATCAACGCGCTGTTCACCGCCAAAGACATCGCCAAGCAGTTGACCGACTCGAAGGCCAGGATGCTGGTGACGGTCACCCCGCTGTTGACGCAGGCGAAGGAAGCCGCCGCGGCGGTCGGGTTGGCCGACACCGATCTGGTGGTGCTCGACGGCGAGGGGCAGGAGACCACCGGCCATCCCAACGCC
The DNA here is from genome assembly GCF_900240945.1 of Mycobacterium sp. 3519A. Lineage (NCBI taxonomy): Bacteria > Bacillati > Actinomycetota > Actinomycetes > Mycobacteriales > Mycobacteriaceae > Mycobacterium > Mycobacterium sp. 3519A. Next base: position 1,645,492 of record NZ_OESG01000013.1, on the reverse strand, counting down.
GCCGAACTGATGGCCGGCGGGGCGCCTGCCCCCGAGGTGAGTTTCGCGCCGTCGTCGCATCTGGCGGCGCTGCCCTACAGCTCGGGAACCACCGGCAACCCCAAGGGTGTGATGCTCACGCACCGCAACCTGGTGGCCAACGTCGCGCAGATCCGGCCGCTGCACGGGATGGTCGCCGACGACGTGGTGTTGGCGGTGCTGCCCTTCTTCCACATCTACGGGATGACGGTGCTGCTCAACGCGGCGCTGCACACGCGCGCCCGGCTGGTGGTGATGCCGAGCTTCGACCTCGGCGAATTCCTCGGCAACATCGCGAATCACAAGTGCACGATCGCGTTCATCGCACCGCCGGTCGCCGTCGCGCTGGCCAAGCATCCGCTGGTCGACGAGTACGACCTGTCGTCGCTCAAGGTGGTGATGTCCGGTGCCGCGCCGCTGGACGCCGACTTGGGCCACGCGGTCGCCGAGCGGCTTGGCTGCCGGGTGGTGCAGGGCTACGGCATGAGCGAATTGAGCCCGGTCAGCCACATCACGCCGTTCGACGGCGGCGCGGCGAACATGGGTACCGTCGCGCCGCTGAGCTCGGTCGGCTGGACGGTGTCCAACGCCGCATCCAAACTCATCGACCCGGAAACCGGCGACGAAATCGATCCTCCCGCAGAGGGTCTCAGCCGGACCGGGGAGCTGTGGTTCAAGGGCCCCAACGTGATGGCGGGGTATCTCGGCAACGAGGAGGCCACCCGGGAGACCATCGACGACGAAGGCTGGTTGCACACAGGCGATTTGGCTCAGGTCGACGCCTGCGGTTGCGTGTACATCGTCGACCGGCTCAAGGAGCTGATCAAGTACAAGGGCTACCAGGTGCCGCCCGCCGAACTCGAGGCCCTGTTGCTGTCACACCCCGCGATCGCCGACGCGGCGGTCGTCGGGGTCAACGACGACGAAGGCGAGGAAGTGCCGAAAGCGTTCGTGGTCAAGCAATCCGGCGCCGAACTGACGGCCGACGAGGTGATGGAGTTCGTCGCAGGCCAGGTCGCTCCCTATAAGAAGGTGCGTCAGGTCGAGTTCATCGACGCGATCCCGAAGTCCGCGTCGGGCAAGATCCTGCGCAAGGATCTACGTGTGGCGACTTAGTTCCGCTGCCGCGTGCGCGCCGCGCGCCTGCCGGTAACCGAGGATGGCCCCCGCGGCGGGAATCAGCAGCAGCCCCGCCAGGCCCCAAAGCGGATCGGCGATTCCCGCGGTCGGCGACACCACCAACTGTTCGACGACGCCTGGGTGCGGCGGCGCGGGAGGTGCCGTCGGCGGGTTCAGCGGAATCGTAATGACCTGCGGCGGGGGCGGTGGCGGCGGCGCGGGCTTGGGCGCGCGCCAACCCCATCGCGGCCCGGGATCACGGGTCTGGATTCCGGGACTGCGCCCGTCGCCGAACGTCACCTTCGGAGCCTTGGTCTGCGGTCCGGCGCTGGGGGTCTGCCCGCTCGCGCTGGGACTGAAGTCCTTGCTTTGTCGCTCCTGCGACGTGCCGGTTTCGCGACCCGATCCGACCCTGCTCGAGGGGCGACTGCCATTGCTGGAATTGGCCCCGTTGTTGATGTTGTCGTCGCTGTAGTCAGAACCGCTGCCGCGGGGGTTGACGCTCTCCGCGCCGCGCTTGCTGCTGCTGCTGTCGTTGTCCCGGTGGCTGCCGTGCCGAGAACCCGGGTCACCGACGGCGATGGCCGCGCACGGGGCGGTGACCATGAGACACGCGGCCACAAGGCCGGCACCTGCCGCAATGCGGAGGTTGGCTTGGGCCACAGTTCCTCTCCCGCGAGTGGCAAAGACTTGGACAGACGTGCGATTTGCATTCTTGCATGCCGGTGTCCGGTCTAACCATCCGTTCGACGAAACAACGCAAATTTACGTTAGCGCCACTATTCGCTTTCGACGTAAGCGCGCAACCGCTCGATCGCGTCGTCCCAGCGCTTCGACAGCGCGGTCAGGTACTCGCTGGCCTCGGCGAGCGGTTCGGTCTCGATCCGCCAGATGCGTTCTCTGCCATTGCGTTCGCTGCTGACCAGCCCCACCGCCGCGAGCAACAGCAGATGCTTGGTGGCCGCTTGTCTGCTCACCGGAATCACTTCGGTGACTTGCGACGTCGAGCAGGGTCCGCCCTCGCACAGCTTGACGACGATGCGTAGCCGGTTGGGATCGCCAAGGGCGTCGAACACCGGCGCCTTGTCGATCGCTGCGGCCGACGTACTCACACCTTCTCGCTGAGCGCCAGATACTTGCTCACCAGTTCGGTCTGCTTGGCCCAGCCTTCGCTGTTGCCCTCGAACGCGGCCGCCCGACGCTCGGCGGGAATCTGGTCGAAGCCGGATTCCACGATGCGCAACAGCACGCCGTCGTCGGTATCGGTGAGCGTGAACTCCACCAACGAGGTCGGCCCCTGGTCGCCACTCGGGTAGGGATGCCAGCGGAACGCCAACCGCCGGTGCGGTTCGATCGCGACGATCTGCCACGTGTCCGCCGTGCCCGCGTGCGGTTCCTGCATCCTGGCGACGTCCTCGTCGACGGTCGTCGGGGTGATCACCCCGGTCACCGACCTGCCCTCGACGAACGGGCCGTCGAAGCGGACGCCGAACCACTGGCCGAACTGGTCGGCGTCGCTGATGGCCCGCCACACCCGCTCGAGCGGGGCCCGCAGGAGTACTTCCTTTTCGATCCGATCCATACTCATGTGCAACCTCCTGGTTGCGTTTCACGTTAGCGGCGCGGACCCGTATGCGCAACCTTTTGGTTGCATCAGATCGCGTCGGGATCCTCGGCGAAGCCGTCGGCGGCCTTCTGCGCCAGTTCGACGGCGATCCGAGCCCACTGCGGCGTGGCGCCCGCGAGCCCGCACGCCGGCGTGATGCCGATGCGGTCACGAAGTACCGAGCGCGCGAACCCGAGGCGGTCGGTCACCGCCGCCGCGGCCTTGGCGATCTCCTCCGCCGACGGTCGCGTCGCGGGTGCCGTCGCCGTGACGACGCCCAGCATGACGGTGCGCCCGGAGTCGACGAAGTCGCCCACCCCGTCCAGATCGGCAGCGGTCAGCGTCGACGCGTCGACGGAGATCGCGTGAATACCGCTGCGTTGCACCGCTTTCCACGGCAATGCGGGCGCGCAGCTGTGCAGCACCACCTCGCCGCCCACCACGGAGACGCAGTCGTCGAGCAGGCCAATGGCCACCGGCTCGTCGACTGGGTGCACCGGCGTCAAACTGGTGACCCCGGCGAGCCTGCCCGCCAGGGCCGCGGGCAGCAACGGTTCGTCGAACTGCACCACCACCGGGGTCTCCAGGCGCTTCTCCAGCTGGGCGCGGTGCGTGGCCACGCCCTCCGCCAGCGAGCCGGCCAGGTCGCGCAGCGCACCTGCATCGGTGATCGCGCGGTGGCCGCCCGCCAGCTCGAGCTGCGCGGCCAGCGTGATCGGCCCGGGCGCCTGCACCTTCACCGTGCGGGTCCCGCCGCGCAGGCCCGCCTTCTCCCACGCCTCCTCGAACGCGTCGATGTCCTCGTCGAGCAGGCTGACCGCGCGGCGCACAACGGAACTGCGACCGCCCGCGACGCGATAGCCGCGGGGCACGGTGTCGATGCCGATGTCGACCAGCAGTGCGCCGGCACGCCCGATCATGTCGGCTCCGACGCCGCGCGCGGGCAACTCGACCAGGTGGGGCAGCGTGTGCAATTCGCCGACCACGATCTCGGCGGCTTCGCGCGGTGACGAGCCCGGCCACGACCCGATCCCGGTCGCTGCGGCGAAAACACTCACTCGGCTGACGATATGCGATCCGGTTAGTCTCGACCGGGAAGGGGACCACGGCATGAGAGCGTTGGCGGTCGGGTGCGCGGCGGCTCTGCTCGTGTCGGGTTGCTCCCAGACCGTCGGCGGTACCGCGGTGAAGGCCATTGGCGGCATCGACGACGAGTCGCTGTCACCGGTCGACGTCGAGACGGTGATGCTCGACCAGTCACGGATGCGCGCGATCACCGGAGCGGGCGACGAGCTGACCATCGTCCCGAGCATGGACGGCAAGCTGCCCGTCGACATCGATCAGCTCGCGGAAACCACTCCCGCGCAATGCAAATGGGTGTTCGAGGAGACGCAGACGTTCGGCCACGAGGTCGAGGAGTTCCACAAGACGACGTTTCAGTATCCGCCAGAGGGTGGGCTGATCTCCGAAGGCGCCGCGGCGTATCGCGACGCGGCGACTGCGCGGCGCGCGTTCGACGGGCTTGTCGCCCTCGTCGACGGCTGCAGTGCGACGCCGTTGGGCCCGATGTTCGTCGGCGACTGGAGTTCGACGCCGGATTCGCTGCAGATGCGGACGGGCAACGGCTGCGGGCGCGACTATCGCGTGAAGAGTGTCGTCCTGGTGGAAGTGACGTCGTGCGCGTTCCCGGACTCCGTCCCCGACATCGTGATGACGAACCTGCTGGCGAACGTGCCCGGCTGATTTCGCGCGAACGTTCCGTACCGCTCGAAAATCTTGCGATTTTTCGAGCGGTACGGAACGTTCGGCACCAGGGTCAGCGGGTGATGGTCGCGCTGGCGATGACCTCGTCGCCGTCGGGATCGGGGTGGTAGAGCACCATCGTCTGGCCCGGCGCCACCCCGCTGAGCGGGGTGCGCAGGTCGACCACCAATTGGCCGTCGCGAAGTTCGGCGACACCGTCGGCGATACCGCCGTGTGCGCGCACCTGCACGTCGCATTCCACCGGTCCGTCCGGCGCACCACCCGCGGTGAACACCGGCTTGTCGCCGGTCAGCGTCCAGACGTCCAGCGCGGACCTGTCGCCCACCTGAACGGTGCCGGTCTCCGCGTCGATACCTGTCACGTAGCGCGGCTGCCCATCCGGGCCGGGGCCCGCGATGCCGAGGCCCTTGCGCTGGCCGATGGTGAACCCGTGGACGCCGTCGTGTTCGGCGAGCACCGTGCCGCGCGCGTCGACGACGGCTCCCGGACGCACACCGATCCGCGCGCCGAGAAACGCGCGGGTGTCCCCCGACGGGATGAAGCAGATGTCGTGGCTGTCGGGTTTCTCGGCGACGGCGAGGCCGCGGCGCGCGGCCTCCTCGCGGATCTGCGGCTTGGGGGTGTCGCCGACCGGAAACACCGCATGCCGCAACTGCTCGGCCGTCAACACGCCCAGCACATACGACTGATCCTTGTCCGCGTCGACGGCGCGGCGCAGCCGACCGTCGGCGAGCCTGGCGTAGTGACCGGTGGCCACGGCGTCGAAGCCGAGCGCCAGCGCGCGAGCGGACAACGCGGAGAACTTGATTCGCTCATTGCAGCGCACGCAGGGGTTCGGCGTCTCGCCCCGCGCATACGACGAGACGAAGTCGTCGATCACGTCTTCCTTGAAGCGGTCCGCGAAATCCCATACGTAGAACGGGATGTCGAGCACGTCGGCGACGCGGCGGGCGTCGCCCGCATCCTCCTTCGAGCAGCAGCCACGCGATCCGGTGCGCAGCGTGCCGGGCGCTGCCGACAACGCCAGATGCACGCCCACCACGTCGTGCCCGGCGTCGACCATGCGCGCCGCGGCCACCGACGAGTCGACCCCGCCGCTCATCGCGACGAGCACCCTCATTGTTCCGCCGCCCCCGCGCTGGCCAGCGCCGCCTGGCGCGCACGGTCGACGGCCGCGGGCAGTACCGCCAGCACGGCGTCGACGTCGGCTTCGGTGCTGGTGTGTCCCAACGAGAAACGCAGCGAGCCCCGCGCGCTGGCCGGGTCGGCGCCCATGGCCAGCAGGACGTGCGACGGCTGCGCGACGCCTGCCGTGCACGCCGAACCCGTCGAACATTCGACGCCCTTGGCGTCGAGCAGCATCAGCAGCGAATCGCCCTCGCAGCCGCGGAACGTGAAGTGTGTGTTGCCCGGCAACCGCCCGTCACCGGTGGCGCCGTTGAGGTACACGTCGTCGATTTCGGAGTACACACCGTCGATCAGCCTGTCCCGCAAGGCCTGCACCCGTGCGCTGTTCGCCGTCAGTCCCTCGATCGCCACCTTCGCGGCGGCAGCCATCGCGACCGCGCCTGCCACATCCGGTGTGCCGGAGCGGACGTCGCGCTCCTGACCGCCGCCGTGCAGCAGCGGCACGCAGCCGGTGTCGCGGCGCAGCAGCAGCGCGCCGACACCCATCGGACCGCCGAACTTGTGTGCCGCGATGCTCATCGCCGACAGCCCGCTGGCCGCGAAGTCCACCGGGATCTGCCCGACCGCCTGCACGGCGTCGCTGTGCATCGGGACGTCGAATTCCGCTGCGACACTTGCTAGTTCGGCAATCGGCATGATGGTGCCGACCTCGTTGTTGGCCCACATGATCGACACCAGAGCGACATCGTCGTTGGCCTGCAACACATCCCGCAGGGCGGCAGGCGTGACGGCGCCGTCGTCACCGACGGGTAGCCACGTCACCTCGGCGCCTTCGTGCTCGGCGAGCCACTGCACCGCGTCGAGCACGGCGTGGTGCTCGACAGGCGTGGTGACGATGCGTCTGCGCCGCTGATCGGCGTCCCGGCGGGCCCAGTAGATGCCCTTGACGGCCAGGTTGTCGCTCTCGGTGCCGCCCGCGGTGAAGATCACCTCCGACGGCCGGGCGCCCAGCAGGTGAGCCAGCGACTCGCGGGCCTCCTCCATGCGCCTGCGCGCCACCCGGCCCGTGCCGTGCAGTGACGACGCGTTGCCGACCGTCGCCAACACCGCCGTCATCGCCTCGATGGCAGACGGGTGCATCGGGGTGGTGGCGGCGTGATCCAGGTAGACCGTCCTAGGCGAGGTCATAACCAGACCATGCTACGGCCATCGGCCGGCCTGCCCGAATCGGAGGTCAGGCCACCAGGGCGTGGCCGTGACCGCGGCGCGAGGCGTCGCCGCGCACCGCAGCTTCGCACCGTGCCGCCAGGTCCCGCCGGGAGGCTCCTGGCAGCTGCAACGACTCGACCTGCACGTGGACGACCGTGCGGCGGGCCCTGACCAGCCGCCGGATCGAGGCCGTCAGCGTGTCGTCGCCGACGTACGCGGCCAGCGTCGACGGGCTGCCGGCGCGATCCTGGTAGCTCAGCCGCAGCGGCTGCACCGGCCTGGCCGCGTCGACGGCGGCCTGAAACATCGCGGGCCGGAACGGGCCGTACGCCAGGCCGCACCAGGTGGTGCCCTCCGGGAACGCGACGACGGTGTGGCCCGCGCGCAGCCTGGTCGCGACGGTGCTCACCACGTTGGGCAGCCGCCGCAGGCTGGCCCGGTCGATCGGAATGACCTTCATGATGCGGGCCAGCACGCCGAGAGCGGGCCAGTCGATGAGGTCGGCGCGGGCGACGAAGGAGCCCGGCATGACGGCACCGATGGCGAAGATGTCCACCCACGACACGTGTCCGCTGACCACCAGCACGCCGCGCAGGTTGCGAATGGGTCCGCCGGACACCGTGATTCGCATGCCGAGGCAGCGCAGCATCAACCGGCAGTAGCCGCGCTGCAGGTGTGAGCGGCCTGGCATCGGGACGGCCAGCAGGGGCGATGCGGACAGCAGCAGCACCGCCAGCGTCGCGCGCACCGCGATACGCCACGCCACCACCACCGAATGACCGGCCGTGGCGTCGCCAAGCACGCAACTGGCGTCGCAGGTCGCCCGCGGCACCCAGGGATGTTCGGTGGTCATGCCGACATCCCCGTCGCGGCGCCTACCGATCGCAGCCGCTTGAGGTAGCGGGTGTCGGCGTTGCGCTTGTCGAGCAACGCCGGGAAGTCGCCGACCCCGAAGTCGGGGTCGTGCGCCGGTTCCCCGCAGACTTGCGCGCCGAGCCGCAGGTAGCCGCGCATCAGCGGCGGGACGTCGACCCGGCGCGGCGGGTCGATGTCGTCGAGGCGGCGTCCGCCCACGGTCACCGGCAGGTAGGGATGCACGGTGTACTCCGCGGGTGCGGCGTGGCGGCGCCGCACGAAGTCGCGCACCCCGCGGATGCGACTGCCCGGCGCCTCGTCGGCGGGACCCGCGACGGGCACGGACACGCAGCCGGTGACGTAGTCGTAGCCGCAGCGGTCCAGGTAGGCGAGGATGCCAGCCCACATCAGCAGCACCACGGCGCCGTTGCGGTGATCCTCGCGCACCACGGCGCGGCCCATCTCCACCAGGGACGGCCGCAGCGGGTCGAGTCCTCGCACGTCGAATTCCGTTGCGGTGTACAGCCCGCCGGCGGCGGTCGCGCCCGCGGGCGGCAGCATCCGGTAGCAGCCGACCAGTTCGCCGGAGTTGTCCTCGCGGACCAGCAGGTGATCGCAGTGCTCGTCGAAGCGATCGGCGTCGCGGCCGTCTTCGGCACCGGCCAACGCGAAACCGGGCTCGGAGGTGAACACATCGTGGCGGAGCCGCTGCGCGGCCTCGATCAGGGCGGGCTCGGTGGACAACAGCAGGGTGTAGCGGGGGGTATCGGCTGCTCTCCTACCTTCGGTGTGGGCCCAGGTCGGCGGATCTGCGGCGATGAGTACGGAAGCTGTGCTCATACGCTGCACGCTCGCTTAGCCGCCTCTCCGGACGGCATCGCGGCGGTGACGTGTCCGTGAGCGCTGGGTGACGACTTGACCCGTGGGTCGTCAGCTATCCAGGAACACCACGTTCGACTCGACCGGATTGCGCGGGGTGTCGAGGCTGTTGGCCGGGAACGCCGGGTCCGGATACCCGATCGACAGGCCGCACAGCACATTCAGCTCCTCGGGGATGTCCAGATGCGCCCGCAGGATCTCCGGGTATGCCGCGATCGACACCTGGACGCAGGTGCCAAGCCCGCGCTCGGTCAGCGCGAGCACCAGGGTCTGCAGGAACATGCCGACCCCGACGCCGTCGACCGTGCCCAGGTCGCGGTGCATGCACACCACGGCACCCACCGGGGCTCGGAAGAACTCCCAGTTGCGCAGCTGGGCAACTCGCCGGCCCGCCATGTCGTCCCGCGAGATCCCCATCGAGCCGTAGACCAACGCGCCGAGTTCCCTGCGCAGCGGCAGGTAGCTCTCCGGGATGCCGGTGGTCACCGGCAACTCGACGGCCGCCTGCTCGAGAAGCGCCTCGACCAGCCGGTCCCGCCGCTTCCCCGACGCGACGAACACCCGCCATGGCTGCACGTTGGAGTTCGACGGTGCGCGCATCGCCAGGGCGAACGCCTCGTCGAGCAGTTCGCGGGGAACGGGCTTGTCGCGCAGGAACATTCGGATGGACCGGCGTTGCCGCACGACATCGTCGAACTCGGTCATGATCGTGGGACGCGCCGGTCCTTGCGCTGTTCGAGTTCGTCGTCGTCGACGACGACGAGCATCGGCACACCCGGCGTGCAGACCATCGTGACCAGGAACCGCAGCGCCACATCGGTGCGGTTGTTGGCATCGGAATAGTGGATGACGTCGCCACCCGGCTCCCAGAACGCCTCTCCGGCTTTGATCACCCGTGGCGCCTCGCCCTCCAACTCGAAGAGCATCTCGCCTTCCAGCACATAGCCGAACGAGGGGCCGCCCGGGTGGCGGTGCGGCGGCGCTCCCGCGCTACCTGCAGGCCATTCGATGATCGACGTCATCACCTCGGCGTCGTCGGGGATGAAGGGCGGCTTGACGGTCTGGATCGTCGTGATGGCGTTCATCAGCTCAGCGGTGTCGAACATTTTGTCCTCCAGTCGAATTCGATGTGATCAGGCGGTGACGAGGCTGTCGCGGTGCAACGGAGTGCCGAAGTAGGTGGCGTCCGGGTCGACCACGACGGGCTTGTCGACGCCCTGCTCGGTGAGCACCCGCCGGGCCAGGTCGGCGAATGAGATCTTGTGCGGTCCACCGATGTTGACGACGCTGTCCGCCGGCCCGGCGACCGCGGCGCGGGCCACCTCGGCGGCGACGTCGTCGGCGGCGATCGGCTGGATCAACGCGTCCGGCGTGTGCACCTCGTCGCCGGCGTCCATCGAACCGACGATGGCCGCGGCGAACTCCTCGAACTGGGTGGCGCGCACGATCGTGTACGGCAGCCCGGAGTCGACGATCGTCTTCTCCTGCACCACTTTCGCCCGCATGTAGCCGCTGTCGGGCAGCCCGTCGACGCCGACGATCGACAGCGCGACGTAATGGCCGACGCCGGACTGCTTGGCGGCGTTGACCAGGTTTGTCGACGACCGGGTGAAGAAGTCCATCACCGGGTCATCGTCGAACGACGGCGAGTTGGTGAGGTCGACGAGGACGTCAGCGCCCGCGAGCGCCTCGGCCAGTCCTTCGCCGGTGAGTACGTCCGCACCGGACGCGCGGGATGCCGCGACGACGTCTTGTCCGTCACCCTCGAGGAGGGTGACCACCTTCGAACCGATCAGGCCCGTGGCCCCGATGACTGCGATCTTCATGCGTCAACAGTGACGCTCCCGGGGCCGCGGTCGAACCCTTGAAAGTCCGTAGTCTTGGTCCGCATACGCAAAAGCCCCCGAACACCGACGTGTCCAGGGGCTCTGCGCGAAAAAGCTAACCCTTGCGGGCCTTGATCGCCTCGGTCAGCTGCGGTGCGACCTTGAACAGGTCGCCGACGATGCCGAGGTCGGCGATCTCGAAGATCGGCGCCTCTTCGTCCTTGTTCACCGCGATGATCGTCTTGCTCGTCTGCATGCCTGCGCGGTGCTGGATGGCACCGGAGATGCCCAGCGCGATGTACAGCTGCGGCGACACGGTCTTACCGGTCTGGCCCACCTGGAACTGGCCCGGGTAGTAGCCGGAGTCGACCGCGGCGCGCGACGCACCCACGGCCGCACCCAGCGAGTCGGCCAATTCCTCGACCACGCTGAAGTTCTCGGCGCTGCCGACGCCGCGGCCACCAGACACCACGACGGTGGCCTCGGTGAGCTCTGGACGATCGCCTGCGACGGCGGGCTCACGCTTGGTGATCTTCGTCGCATTCTCGGCCTGCGCGGGCACCTCGACGTTGACCACCTCACCGGCGCCCGCGGCGGGCTCGGCCTCGACGGCGCCGGGGCGCACGGTGATCACCGGGGTGTCGCCGGTGGCCTCGGCCTCGACGGTGTACGCACCACCGAAGATCGAGTGAACGGCCTTGCCGCCCTCCTTGACGTCGACGACGTCGGTCAGGATGCCGGCACCGGTGCGGGCGGCCAGGCGGCCGCCGATCTCCTTGCCGTCCGCGCTGGCCGCCAGCAGCACAGCGGCCGGGGTGGCCGACTCGGCAAGCGCGGCAAGCACATCCACGTACGGGGTGATCAGATAGTTCTCCGCGTCGTCGGACTCGGCGACGTAGATCTTCGCGGCGCCCGCCTCCTTCAACGCGTCGGTCAGCGCCGCAGCGGTGCCCGGCTTGCCCACCACGACCGCGGAGGGCTCACCCAGCCTGCGGGCGGCGGTGATCAGTTCGGCGGTGATCTTCTTCACCGCGCCGTCAGCGTGCTCGACGAGCACAAGTACTTCAGCCATGTGTCTTCTGAGTCTTTCTCGGTCTGTGGGGCTATCGGCTAGATGATCTTTTGAGCAACCAGGTACTCGGCGACCTTGGTGCCGCCGTCGCCCTCGTCGGTGACCTTCTCGCCGGCCGTCTTCGGCGGCTTCGGGGTCGACGCGGTGACCTTGGAGCCGGCGTTGTCGACGCCGACCTCATCGGCCTCGACACCGATCTCGGCCAGCGTCAGCGTCGTCACTTCCTTCTTCTTGGCGGCCATGATGCCCTTGAAGGACGGGAAGCGTGGCTCGTTGATCTTCTCGTTGACCGACACCACCGCGGGCAGCGGCGCCTCGACGGTGAACACACCATCGTCGGTCTCGCGCTCGCCGGTGACCTTGCCGCCTTCGACGGACACCTTGCGCAGGTGGGTGAGCTGCGGGAGGCCCAGGTACTCGGCGATGATCGCGGGAACCGCGCCGCCGACACCGTCGGTGGCCTCGTTACCGGCGATCACCAGTTCGGTGCCCTCGATGGTGCCCAGCGCGCGGGCCAACGCCCAGCCGGTCTGCACCATGTCCGAGCCGTGCATGCCGTCGTCGAGCAGGTGCACCGCCTTGTCCGCACCCATCGACAGGGCTTTGCGGATGGCCTCGGTGGCACGCTCCGGTCCGGCTGTGAGCACTGTCACAGTGGACTCGGTGCCGTTGGCGGCTTCCTTCTCCTTGATCAGCAGCGCCTCTTCGACGGCACGCTCATTGATCTCGTCGAGCACAGCGTCGGCCGCATCCCGGTCGAGAGTGAAGTCGCCGTCGGACAGCTTGCGCTCCGACCATGTGTCAGGGACCTGTTTGATCAGGACCACGATGTTCGTCATGACTCTGGTTCGTCCTCCTCGGAGAGACCGGGCGACCGGCCTGCTTTACCACGTTTGAAGCAACAGCCACCATGTTACCCGCCGGTAACTTGTGGTGGTTCGCACGAACACCATAGCTGGTCGAAGTTTGCGTTCTAGCAGCCCGTAGTCGGCGAACCGTTCGCCATCGGGCCGATCCGCGTTAGCCTGCCTTGCAATGAGCGCCTCATTCGTTACCGGTTCGGCGGGCAAAAGCAACGCGACCGGGGAATCGGCCCCGCCGCTTGGGTCCCCGGACAAAGGGGCTGCGTTGCCCCTGACCGGCGAACGCACGATTCCCGGGCTGGCGGAGGAGAACTATTGGTTCCGCCGCCATGAGGTGGTCTATGCCCGGTTGGCCGACCGGTGCGCCGGCCGCGACGTGCTCGAGGCCGGCTGCGGCGAGGGCTACGGCGCGGACCTGATCGCGCAGCAGGCGCGACGGGTCATCGGGCTGGACTACGACGAGTCGGCGGTCGCGCACGTGCGCACCCGCTATCCGCGCGTCGAGATGCGGCACGGCAACCTCGCCGAGCTGCCATTGGAGAACGGCGCGGTCGACGTCGTGGTCAACTTCCAGGTGATCGAACACCTGTGGGATCAGGCGCAATTCGTTGCCGAGTGTCACCGGGTGCTGCGGCCCGGCGGTGTGCTGCTGATGTCGACGCCCAACCGGATCACCTTCTCCCCCGGCCGCGACACCCCGATCAACCCGTTCCACACCCGCGAACTCAACGCCGCCGAATTGACCGAACTGTTGACGGCGGGCGGCTTTTCGATGGAGTCGATGCTCGGCGTCTTCCACGGTCCCGGCCTGGCCGAACTCGACGCCCGGCACGGCGGGTCGATCATCGACGCCCAGATCGCCAGGGCGCTGGCCGACGCACCGTGGCCGGCGGATCTACTCGCCGACGTCGCGTCGGTGACCATCGACGACTTCGACCTGACAGCCGACGGGAACATCGACGACAGCCTGGACCTGGTCGCAATCGCGGTGCGCCCGTGACGCGTTCAGTGCCCCGATTTGATGTCGCCGGCCCTCCGGCTCCCCGATCCGATGTCGCCGGCCCTCCGGCTCCCCGATCCGATGTCGCCGGCCCTCCGGCTCCGGGCTCCGATGTCGCCGGCCCTCCGGCTCCGGGCCTTTTCACCCTCGTCCTGCACACCCACCTACCGTGGCTGGCGCACCACGGCCGCTGGCCGGTCGGCGAGGAGTGGCTCTACCAGTCGTGGTCGGCGGCCTATCTGCCGTTGATGCGGGTGCTGCGCACGCTCGCCGACGAAAACCGACGGCACCTGGTGACGCTGGGGATGACGCCGGTGGTCACCGCGCAACTCGACGACCCGTACTGCCTGTCCGGCATGCACCACTGGCTGGCCAACTGGCGGTTGCGTGCGCTGGAGGCCACGACGCTGCGTGAGCCGTTGCGCACGTTCGGCATTCGCGAGCACGCCGAGGCGGAACGCGAACTCGACGAATTCGCCACGCTGTGGCGGCACGGCGGCAGCCCGCTGCTGCGTTCGCTGATCGACGCCGACACCATCGAGTTGCTCGGCGGCCCGCTGTCGCACCCGTTCCAGCCGTTGCTCAATCCGCGGTTGCGCGAGTTCGCGTTGCGGGAGGGTTTGGCCGACGCCGGTCAGCGCTTCGCGCACACGCCCAAGGGCATCTGGGCGCCGGAGTGCGCCTACGCGCCCGGCATGGAAACCGATTACGCCGCAGCGGGTGTCGGCCACTTCATGGTCGACGGGCCGTCGCTGCACGGCGATACGGCGCTGGGCCGCCCGGTCGGCGAATCGGATGTCGTGGCGTTCGGCCGCGATCTGCAGGTCAGCTACCGGGTCTGGTCGCCGAAGTCCGGCTATCCCGGCCACGCCGCGTATCGCGACTTCCACACCTACGACCACGTCACCGGGCTCAAACCCGCCCGCGTCACCGGCCGCAATGTGCCGTCGGACGCCAAGGCGCCGTATGACCCCGTGCGGGCGGACCACGCCGTCGACGCGCACGTCGCCGACTTCGTCGCGTTGGTGCGCGACCGGCTGATCAGCGAATCGGAACGGATCGGCAGACCCGCGCATGTGATCGCGGCGTTCGACACCGAACTGTTCGGGCACTGGTGGTACGAGGGCCCGGTCTGGCTGGAGCGGGTGCTGCGCGCGCTGCCCGCGGCCGGGGTGCGCGTCGGCACGCTGTCCGACGCCGTCGCCGACGGGTTCGTCGGCACACCGGTCGAATTGCCGCCCAGCTCTTGGGGTTCCGGCAAGGACTGGCAGGTCTGGGCGGGCGAGCAGGTCGCCGACCTGGTGCAGTTGAACGGTGAGGTCGTCGACACCGCGTTGACCACCGTCGACAAGGCGCTCGGCGAGACCGACACGCCGCCCGCCCGCAATTTCGTCGCCGACCAGATTCTGCGCGAGACGTTGCTGACGGTGTCCAGCGACTGGCCCTTCATGGTCAGCAAGGATTCGGCCGCCGACTACGCCCGCTACCGGGCGCACCTGCACGCGCACGCCACCCGCGAGATCGCCGACGCGCTGGCATCAGGCCGCAGCGAGCATGCCCGGCGGCTCGCCGACGGCTGGAACCGCGCCGACGGATTGTTCGGCGCCCTCGACGCCAGGCGGTTACCCCGATGACCCCCGCGAGCCGCGCATGAAAGTTCTGATGGTGTCGTGGGAGTACCCGCCGGTGGTCGTCGGCGGACTCGGTCGACACGTCCACAACTTGGCGACGGCACTCGCCGCGGCTGGCCACGAGGTCGTCGTGCTGAGCCGCCGACCGACCGGCACCGACCCGAGCACACACCCGTCGACCGACGAAATCGCCGAGGGCGTACGGGTTATCGCCGCCGCACAGGATCCGCACGAGTTCGACTTCGGCACCGACATGATGGCATGGACGCTGGCGATGGGGCATTCGATGGTCCGCGCAGGCCTTGTCATCAAGGACAGGCGCAAGCGGCCGTGGCGCCCCGACGTCGTACACGCCCACGACTGGCTGGTCGCCCACCCGGCCATCACGCTCGCCGAATACTTCGACGTGCCACTGGTTTCCACGATTCACGCGACCGAGGCGGGCAGACATTCGGGCTGGGTGTCGGGTCCGATCAGCCGCCAGGTACACGCCGTCGAATCGTGGCTTGTACACGAATCCGATTCGCTGATCACGTGTTCGGCGTCCATGAGCGACGAGATCACCGAACTGTTCGGCCCGGGACTGGTCGAAACACGGGTGATCCGCAACGGAATCGACGCGGCGCTGTGGCCGTTCGCGCGTCGCCAAACCCGAAGCGGGCCAGCGCATCTGATGTATCTGGGCCGACTCGAGTACGAGAAGGGCATTCACGACGCGATCGCCGCGCTGCCCCGGATCAGGCGCACCCACCCCGGCACCACGTTGACCATCGCCGGCGACGGCACGCAGCTGGCCTGGCTGGTCGAGCAGGCGCGAAAACACAAGGTGGCCAAGGCGACAACGTTCGTCGGCAGACTCGACCACGACGGGCTGGTGCAGCTGCTGCACACCGCCGACGCGTGCGTGCTGCCCAGCCACTACGAACCGTTCGGAATCGCCGCGCTGGAGGCCGCCGCCACCGGCATCCCGCTGGTCACCTCCAACGTCGGCGGACTCGGCGAGGCGGTGATCAACGGGCAGACCGGCATGTCGTTCGCGCCACGCGACGTCGCAGGCCTGGCCAAGGCCGTGCGGGCGGTGCTCGACGATCCAGAAGCCGCGCAGCGCATGGCGATTGCCGCCCGCGAACGGCTCAGCAACGACTTCGACTGGCACACCGTCGCCGACGAAACCGCCCAGGTCTACCTCGCCGCCAAACGGCGCGAACGCGAACCGCACCGGCGACGCATCATCGTCGAGCGCCCGCTGCCCCACCGCTGACAGTTCGACGGGCATCGAATCATTCCGCACCTAGCGTGCGGATATGCACCCGACAAGGTTCAACCTCGACAGCGCGTTGACCCTGATCGCCGCCTACCTCGGACTTTTCGTCGGCCTGATCGACGCCAACGCGGTCAACCTCGCCCTGCCCGCCATCCGCGACGATCTCGGCGGCGGCATCACCGGCGCGCAGTGGACCGTCGACGCCTACAACGTCACCTTCGCTGCGGTCCTGTTGACCGCCGGATCGCTTGGTGACAAGTTCGGCCGACGCACGCTGCTGCGGATCGGACTGGCGACGTTCGTCGCCGCGTCGCTGATGTGCGCGCTCGCACCGTCTCTGCCGCTGCTGTTGGCGGCCCGCGCCGTCCAGGGCGTCGGCGCGGCGGTGATGCTGCCGCAGGGCCTGGCCATCGCCGCCGCCGCGTTCCCCGACCCCGTCGAACGCGCACGCGCGACCGCGGCGTGGGCGATGGCGGCCGCGTTGAGCAGCGCGGTCGGGCCGGTCCTCGGCGGCGTGCTGACCGACAGCCTCGGTTGGCGCTACATCTTCTGGCTGAACGCGCCCGTCGGCGTCGTCGCATTGCTGATGACGTACCGCCACCTACCCGAATCACGCGATCCGGACGCGGCGCGATTCGACGTCCCCGGTCAGACGCTGGCGATGCTCGGCCTCGGCGTGCTGACCATCGTGCTGGTCGAAGGCCGGACGATGACGCCCGGGTGGACCGTCGCACTGGCTGTCGTCGCCGCCGCAGGCATCGCCGCGTTCATCGCGAGCCAACGAAGGGTGGTCCATCCGATGCTGCCGCTGGACCTGTTCCGCAGCAGCGGCCTCGTCGCCGCGCTGATCGCCACGTTCACGATGACCTTCGGCATCTACGGCCTGCTGTTGGTCAACAGCTTTGCGTTCCAACAACAACGGGGCGCCAGCGCGTTGGCGACCGCGTTGTGGTTCGTGCCGCTTCCGGTCACCTACCTGGTGTTCATCCCTGCCGTGAATGCGTTGGCGCACCGCACCGGGCCGCGCCTGCCGATCGCGGGCGGGCTGGCCTGTATGGCGTCCGGGTTGGCGGTGTACGCAGCGGTGGGACCGCACGCCGACGTGTGGCTGATCGAACTGTCCTTCGTGCTGGCCGGCGCGGGCCTGGCACTGACCACCGGCCCGGCAGTCGGGCTGGCAATGGCGGCGGTGCCGCTGCAGCGGGCCGGGCTGGCCTCCGGCGTGGTGAACCTCGCGCGTCTGGTGGGTATCACTGTCGGTGTCGCGGTGTTGGGTAGCGCCATGGCCGCCTTAGGCGCACAGGCAGCCGTCGCGATCGGCGGCGTGGTGCAGTTGATCGGCGCCGCGGTGGCGCTGCGCTGGGCGCGGGCCGAAACACCGAAACGGAAGGAGCTCAGCCATGCGTGAGGCCGCCGAACTTCCGGCCACCGGCGACGCCGACATCGCCGCCGTGGCCTCGCTGCTGGCCGACCCGGCCCGGTGCAAGGTGCTGCTCGCCCTCGACGACGGCCGGGCGCTGCCTGCGAGCGTGCTCGCCGACGAGGCCGGCATCAGCAGGCCGACGGCCAGCAGCCATCTCCACAAGCTGACCGCCGCAGGCCTGCTGACCGTCGAGACGCACGGCAGGCACCGCTACTACCGGCTCTGTGGTCCCGACGTCGGCGCGCTGCTCGAGCACCTGGCACGGCTGGCGCCGTCGCGGCCGGTCCGCTCGCTGCGTGACGGCACCCGAGCAGCCCGCCTGCGCGCGGCCCGCACCTGCTACGACCACGTCGCGGGTCGCCTCGGCGTCGCGGTGATGGGCAGCCTGCTGGATCGCGGGGCGCTGGTCGGCGGCGACGGGCGGTATGACCCGGACCGTGACGGCCACGACGCGCTGAGCAAGCCGGGCCGCGACCTGACGTATGAGCTGACTGATCCCGGTCGACAGTTCCTCACCGGCATCGGCGTCGAAATGCCAACGGGGAAGCGGCCTCTCGTGCGCTACTGCGTCGACTGGACCGAACAGCGCCATCACCTGTCCGGCGGCCTCGGCCGCGCGATGTTCGACCGGTTCCTCGATGCGGGCTGGGTCAAGCGGGTCCCGCGCGGACGCGCCCTGACGGTCACCGACGACGGCCGCACCACGCTGGCCGACTGGTTCGGCATCGACTGGGCGGACGTCGTTTGAATCTGCGCTCAGGGCGCATACGACTCGAACATTGCCGGCCTAGGTGCAGAGTGAACGCGGCCGACGCTAGCGGGAGGCCTTCTTGCGTTCGATGTCGGCCAGCGCGGCGGCCAACTCGGCGCGCTCGGCAGCCGACGTCTCCCACGACAGCTTGCGGTTCTTGACCACCTTCGCGGGGGCGCCCACGGCGATCGAGAAGTCCGGGATGTCGCCCTTGACCACCGCGTGCGAACCGAGCACGCAGCCGCGGCCGATCGTGGTGTTGCGCAGGATGGTGACCTTGGTGGCGATCCACGTGTCCGGCCCGATGCGCACGGGACCCTTGACGATGCCCTGGTCCTTGATCGGCACGTTGATGTCGTCCATCTTGTGGTCGAAGTCGCAGACGTAGACCCAGTCGGCCATCAGCACCGAATCACCCAGTTCGATGTCGAGGTAGGTGTTGATGACGTTGTCGCGGCCGAGCACCACCTTGTCGCCGAATCGCAGCGAGCCCTCGTGGCAGCGGATCGTGTTCTTGTCGCCGATGTGCACCCACCGGCCGATCTCCATCGTCGACAATTCGGGCGTCGCCTGGATCTCCACGCCCTTGCCGAGGAAGACCATGCCCCTGGTGATGATGTGCGGGTTGGCCAGCTTGAACTTCAGCAGCCGCCAGTAGCGCACCAGATACCACGGTGTGTACGCCTTGTTGGCGATCACCCATTTCAGCGAAGCGATGGTCAGGAACTTGGCCTGACGTGGGTCACGCAACCGGGACCCGCGCCAGCGCTTGTGCAGCGGCGCGCCCCACATCGTCGTCATGGCCGGAAAGCCTACGCGAGCACTCTCGGGTCGAGCGGTTACCCTCACGTGGACCCAACGATAGGAACGGGAAGGATCGAGTGTTCCGGCGATTGATCGTGCTGGCGTCAACGGCGCTGATCACGGGCGTACTGGCCGGTTGCGGGACCACCGATTCCTGGGTCGAGGCGCATGCCGCCGACGGCTGGCCCGCCCAGTTCGGTAACGCCGCCAACAGCAGCTACACGCCGGTCGCCGGCGCCGAGCGACTGCGCCTGGAATGGCGCCGCTCGGTCAAGGGCACCCTGGGCGCGCAAGCGGCGCTCGGCTCGGGCAGCTACCTGGCCGTCAACGCGCAATCGCCCGCCGGGTGTTCGTTGATGGTGTGGGAAACCGACAACAAGGGCAGGCAACGCTGGTGCACCCGGCTGTGGCAGGGCGGCGGAATGTCCAGTCCCCTGTTCGACGGGTTCGACAACGTCTACGTCGGCCAGCCAGGCGCCATGCTGTCCTTCCCGCCGACGCAGTGGATCCGGTGGCGGCGGCCGGTCATCGGAATGCCCACCACCCCAAGGATTCTCGCGCCAGGCCAACTGCTGGTGGTGACGCATCTGGGCCAGGTGCTGGTGTTCGACGCGCACAAGGGGGAGGTCGTCGGCACGCTGGACCTGCTGACCGGTCTGGATCCGACCGATTCCGCACGCGGGCTGGCCGATTGCCAACCGGCGCGACGCGGCTGCCCGGTCGCCGCGGCGCCCGCTTTCTCGCTGGACACCGGCATCATCGTCGTCAACCTGTGGGAACCGAACGCCGCTGCTCCGGTGCTGGTCGGCCTTCGCTACCGATCCGGTGATCCGGCGTCGCTGAGCCGCGAATGGTCCAGCGACGCGGTGGGAGAGGGCCCGATCGCGAGTCCGGTGCTGTCCGCCGACGGCAAGACCGTGTACGTCAACGGCCGCGACCAACACCTGTGGGCGCTCAACGCCGCCGACGGCAAGGCGAAATGGTCTGTCCCGCTTGGCTATCTGGCGCAGACGCCACCGTCGGTGTCACCCGACGGGCTGATCGTCGCGGGCGGCGGGCCCGGCGCCAAGCTGATCGCGGTCCGCGACGGCGGCGACAAGGCCGAGGTGGTGTGGACACGCGACGACGTCGCACCGCTGACCACGTCGAGTCGGGCAGGCGGCGCGGTCGCCTACACCGTGGCCAAGGAGGGCGACACCGGCCAGGCGCTCGTGGTCTTCGACCCCGCCGACGGCCACACCGTGAACTCCTATCCCCTGCCCCAGGCGACGGGTTGGCCGGTCGGCGTCTCCGTCAACCACGACGGCCGTGTCGTCACCGCCACCAGCGACGGCCAGGTGTACGGCTTCGTGCCGGAGCGTTAGGCCAACAGCGACGCGACCGTCGCGCGCGGCACCGACGCCTCGACGGGACCCGCCGACTCCGCGAACAATTCGCCCTGGCCGAAGAAGAACAGCAGCGCATCGTCGGTCAGCGCGAAGTTCTGATACTTCGCGGGATCGAGTCCGACGCTGGCGGGGATGCCGTCGATCAGGCCCTGCTGCTTCTGCAGATACTGCTCGACGGCCGGATAGATCACGTTCAGCGGCTTGGCGTCCGGCTTGAACAGGGTGTCGAAGGTGATCGGCGCGTTCTTGCCGAGGTCCCAGTTGAAGGACTTGTACCAGGTCTGCGGATGCACACCGCCGACGTTCTGCCACATGGTGAACACCACGCTCTGCGTTCCGGCCGTCGGGGAACCCGAGCGGTATCCGGTTCCCTTGGCGTCGAGTTCGTAGGGCAGGTTGTAGGACCCCGGCATCTCCGAGACGTTGACGAAGCCGTCGCGCGCCTGGGTGAGATATGCCGTCAGCGCTTGCTGATCGGGATAGTCGTTGGGGAACGTCATGTCCAGCGTGTAGGTGGCGTTCGAGGCGTGCACCGTGCAGACACCGTCCGGTCCGACCGTGCCGTTCAGGTCGGCGCAGGCGGTCTGCGCCGCGACCGGCGAGGCGCAGAGCACGGCAGGCAGGACAGCGGCCGCGAGAATCGCGGCCACCCTGAGAATGCGCATCGTCGACGTCCTCGCGAGCCGGCACCGGCTTCGGCACCGGCGCATTGCTACCAGGGTACGTGGCCGCCTACCGGGACGCGCGACAAATGAATGCCGTTGCCCGGCTTGCGGCCCCGGACCCGAGCCGGGCGATGACGACCGACACGGAGTTGCTGCCGCGCAACCGCAGACGCGTCCGCAGCGTGTCAGGGTCGACGTCGACGCCACGCACCAGGATCTCGACGGCGCCGACGTCGCGCGCCGAAAGCGCCTGGCGCAGTCGCCGTTCGCTGTAGGTCAGTTCCGCGAGCACCTCGAACCCTCGCACGTTGTCGGGCAGTCGATCACCGGACAGGTAGGCGATGTCCGGGTCGAGCTGCCACAGCCCGTGCCGGGCGGCGTAGTGGCGCACCAGACCTGCGCGCACCACCGCGCCGTCGGGGTCGACGATCCACCGGCCCGCCGCCGCCACCTCGCAGTCGTCGGGGTCGGCGTCGGTGATGGTTTCGCTGGTGTCGAGCATCGTCGCGCGGCGGGTCGCTTCGGCCAGGCCTGCCGACCACAGGCACGCCTCTCGCACACTGCCCGTCAGCGAGGTCACCTCGACCTCGCCGCGGAATCCCAGTCCAGCCAGCGCGTCGAAATCGATTCCGGGCGCGCACTTTACGACCAGTTCACGATTTCGGTAGACGTCGAGCAGCGCATCGAGGGGCGGCGTGTAGTCGGCCGGATTGAAGCGGCGCCGTCCGCCGCTGCGCCTGGCCGGGTCGACGATCACGACGGCGTCGCGGGTGACGGGTCGCAGCGCATCGGCGCGACACAGGTCGACGCCGGGGACATTGTGCGCGGCCATTGCCAGCCGGACAGCATCGATGTCGCTGCCGACGACGTATGCCGCCGAATCACGCAGTGCGGCAAGCTCGGTGCCGATCGAGCACGTCGCGTCGTGGACGGTCAACCCGACCAGCCGTTGCGCCCGGTGCACCGCCACCTTTTCCGCGGTGGCCTGCTGCAGCGCCTCGTCGGTGAACAGCCAGCGCGACGGGTCGTCGAACTTGGCGGCCGCCCTGCGCCGCAACAGCGTGGTCTCCACCAGCACCGCGGCGCGGTCGCCGAAACGCTTTCGCGCCGAGGCGATATCGGCAACCAACGACGCGTCGGTCAACGGCAGCGAACTGACCGCCGCCAAGTCCCGCGCACCGGCGTCGGAACTCAGGTAGCCGACATCGGCGAGACGAAACGCTACGACGGCTTGACCCCGGTCACCATCACGTTGTAGTACCAGCTCTTCGGCACCACCCGACGCCACAGATTGTGGTCGATCCAGCTCAGCGTGATCCAGCTGTGGAACGCGAATTTCGCGTAGCCCCAACCCAATCGGCCGGGCGGCACCGCGGCCTCGAAGGTGCGCAGCGGCCAGCCCAGCATCGCGGCGGTGAACTCGGTCGTCGCGGTTGACACGTCGACGGCACCTGCGTTGCGGGCCATGCGTTCCAGATCGTCCGGCGAGAACGTATGCAGGTCGACGATCGCCTCCAGCGCGGCCGCGCGTGAGGACTCGTCGAGTTCGGCCTGCGGCCTACGCCAACCACCGAGTCCCGGCAGCCGCGTCACATTGGTCACCGCCCGCCACGTCAGTGTCGAGAGCGGACGCGCGTAGTTCTCCCCCGCGTTCGTCGGCTCACCGGCGAACACGAAGCGGCCGCCCGGCTTCAGCACCCGAACCACCTCACGCAGCGACAGTTCCACGTCAGGGATGTGGTGTAGCACCGCGTGGCCGACAACCAGATCGAAGGTGTTGTCGTCGTACGGGATGCCCTCGGCGTCGGCGACGCGGCCGTCGATCTCCAGGCCGAGGTTCTCCCCGTTGCGGGTGGCCACCTTCACCATGCCCGGCGACAGGTCGGTCACCGAACCACGCCGCGCCACACCGGCCTGGATCAGGTTGAGCAGAAAGAACCCGCTGCCGCAGCCCAACTCCAGCGCCCGGTCATACGGCAGCTTGCGCAGTTCCTCTTCGGGCACGGTCGCGTCGAACAGATCGCGGGCGTAGTCCACGCAGCGCTTGTCGTAGCTGATCGACCACTTCTCGTCGTAGCTCTCGGCCTCCCAGTCGTGATACAGCACCTGGGCCAGCTTGGAGTCGTGTCGGGCGGCCTCGACCTGCTCCGCGGTGGCGTGCGGGTTGGGGACCGGGTCGATAGTCGTCATAACAGGGCAGCCTAAACGTCGAACGTTGCCTTGGCGGCGGCCAGTACCTGCGGCGGATGGTCCAGGAACCGCTTCGCCCAGGCCAGCGCGGCGTCGAAGACGCCGTCGGGGGCCACCATCTCGTCGATGAGACCCATCGCCAGGGCCTCCTTGGCGTCGACGAACCGGCCGGTGAACACCAGGTCCTTGGCCTTGCTGTCGCCGGCGGTGCGCGCCAGGCGGGCGGTGCCGCCCTGCGGTACCCGGCCGGTGAGGATCTCCGTCGCGCCGAACTTCGCGTTGTCCCCCGCCACCCGCCAGTCCGCGGCCAGCGCGAGGTTAAGGCCACCGCCGAGCGCGTAGCCGGTGATCGCCGCGACCGTCGGCTTCGGCACGGCGGCCAGCGCATCGACCGCCTCCCGGCACACCGTTGCGGCGACCTCGGCTTCGTCGGCGCTCAGCGTGCTCAACTCGGGCAGATCGTCACCGGACGAGAAGATTTCGTGGCCGCCGAACACGATGACCGCGTTGATGTCCTCGCGCTGCCCGAGATCGGCTGCCGCGGAAACGATCTCGCGATACAGTTGGCGGGTCAGCGCGTTGCCGGGCGGTCGGGACAGCAACAGTGTCGCGATGCCGGGTTGCGTATCGCTGGTGTGGATGGAGACGAACTCGTTCATCAGGCGTATCCGTCGGGTGCCCGACGGTTGCGGGCGGCGTTGTAGCGGTCGCTGTTGAAGAACTCGATCTCCCAGTTGCCGGTGTCCTTGTCGGCGGCCAGATGCGGTTCTACCGCGACGATCTGACGTTCGACGGCAAGCACCTCGGCGACTGTCCGGCCGTTGAGCGAATCCAGTTGCGTCCAGGTCGGCGGCAGCAGAAACGTCTTACCGTCGGCGAATTCGTCGAGCGCGGCCTGCGGCGTGGTCCAGAACGCACGGTCGGTTTCGGTGTTGTCGCCGTCTGCCCGCTGTCCCTCCGGCAGCGCGCCGACGAAGAAGTACGTGTCGTAGCGGCGGGTGCGCTCCTCTTTCGGCGTCACCCAATTCGCCCATGGCCGTAGCAGATCCGCGCGCAGCACCAGGTTCTCCTTGCGCAGGAACTCGCCGAACGACAGCGACCTGTCCTCAAGCGCGGCCCGCTCAGCGCGGTACACGGACGCATCGCTGACAATCCCGTCCGGATCGTCGGCGGGCCCGGCGAACAGCACACCCGACTCTTCGAACGTCTCGCGGGCGGCGGCGCACACCAGCGCCTCGGCCAGATCCGGTTCGACGCCGAACCGCTCTGCCCACCAACCGGGTTCCGGCCCGAACCAGGCGATGTCGGCGTTGCGGTCGCGGTCGTCGACGCCGCCGCCGGGGAAAACCATTACGCCCGCCACGAAATCCATCGCGGAGGGGCGCCTCATCAAAAAGACTTCAATTCCCCGGGCGAGGCCCGGGCCCCGGTCGCGCACCAGCATCACGGTCGCCGCGGGCCGCGGCACCAACGGATCTGTCATTCTCTTCTCCTGTGCGCCGCCCTGCTGCGGGTGCGACGCGCGAAGTAGCGGCCGTCGACGATGTCGAGGGCGATCGACTGCCCGAACGCCTTTGACAGGTTCTCCGACGTCAACGTGTCCGGCAGCAGACCGGAATCGACGATCTTGCC
The DNA here is from genome assembly GCF_900240945.1 of Mycobacterium sp. 3519A. Lineage (NCBI taxonomy): Bacteria > Bacillati > Actinomycetota > Actinomycetes > Mycobacteriales > Mycobacteriaceae > Mycobacterium > Mycobacterium sp. 3519A. Next base: position 1,620,405 of record NZ_OESG01000013.1, on the reverse strand, counting down.
CTCCGACAAGATCAGGCAGTGTGAGAACCCGCGTGGGATCTCCTCGACGTGGTGGGTGACGAGCACCAGCGCAGGCGAGTCGGGATCCTCGGCGAGGTCTTCGAGTCGGGCGAGCAGTTCCTCGCGCCCGCCGAGGTCGAGGCCCGCCGCGGGCTCGTCGAGCAGCAGCAGTTCGGGATCGGTCATCATCGACCGGGCGATCAGCACCCGCTTGCGCTCCCCCTCGGACAGGGTGCCGTAGGTGCGCTCGGCGAGGTGCTCAGCCCCGACGCTTTCCAGCATGTCGATGGCCTGGTGATAGTCGACGTCGTCATACTGCTCGCGCCAGCGGCCCAGCACCGCGTAACCGGCGGAGACGACGAGGTCGCGCACCACCTCACCGTCGGGGATGCGCTGCGACAACGCCGAGCTCGACAGCCCGACCCGCGACCGCAACTCGGACATGTCGGTGCGGCCGAGCCGCTCGCCGAGCACGAAGGCGGTGCCCGAGGACGGGTGATCCTGGGCGGCCGCGATGCGCAGCAACGACGTCTTCCCTGCGCCGTTCGGCCCGATGACCACCCAGCGCTCGTCGAGTTCCACCGCCCAGGTGATCGGTCCGACCAGGGTCTGGCCGCCACGACGTAACGAGACTTTGGCGAAGTCGATCAGCAGGTCGGGGTCGGCTGCATCTACTTCGTCGGCCACGTGCACCATCGTGCCGTATTCGACGGGTGTCGCTAGCCGCGGGTCACTCCCGCGATGACGCGGTCCGCCCTGCCCGCGGTGGCCTCGACCAGTTCCGCGTTGCGCTGGTCGGTGCGCGCCACCCAATCACGGGCGGCCTGCGCGCTCTTGCCGAATTCGATGTGCCGGGCGACCAGACGCTCGACCCGGGTGGTCTCCTCGCACGCGACGAACCAGACAGCGTCCATTGCGCGGCGCGCCCGCTGCCAGCGCGGCTCGTCCAGCAGTAGATAGTTGCCCTCGGTGACGACCAGCCGCGCGGTCGGCAGCACGACCAGTGCGGCCGCCAACGGCTGTTCGAGAGTGCGGTCGAAGCCGGGCACGTACACCGGATCGTCGGCCTCGGTCTGCACCCGCTCCAGCGCATGCGCATAGCCGGCCACATCGAAAGTGTCCGGCGCGCCCTTGCGGTCGCGCGCACCGATCCGGTCCAGTTGCGCATCGGCGAGGTGGAAGCCGTCCATCGGCACGTGGGCGACCCAGTCGTCGCCCATCTCGGCGCGGATGCGCACGAGAAGTTCGTCCACCAGTGTCGACTTCCCCGCGCCGGGGCTGCCCGCGATGCCGAGGATCGCACGCGCCGATGCAGACGCCAGCGCGATCGCGTCGCGAGCCAGCAGATCGGCCGTCTCCACTTGCTGAGTCTGCGTCACGAGGCGCGGGGTTGCCGCGCGGTGCGCAGACCGTCGTCGATGAATCGACGGGCGTGGGTCGCGAGGTCTGCACCGTCGTCCCACAGATTGCGCCAGATGGCCAAGTCGTTGGACAGACCCGGCGCCACCACCGCCGACGAGAACGATTCGAACGTCAGCGGGCCTTGGTAGTCGATGTCGACGAGGGCGCCGAAGAAGGCTCCGAAGTCGATGTGCCCGGACCCCAGATACCCGCGATGGTTCTCGCCGATGTGCACGTAGCCGAGGCGCTCGCCGACTTCGTGCACCGGGGCCACGAGATCGTCCTCTTCGATGTTCATGTGGTAGGTGTCCAGATGGATGATCACGTTGTCCGCGCCGATGTCGTCGGCCAACCGCAGGCAGTCGCGTGCGGTGTTGACGACGTTGGTCTCGTAGCGGTTGCAGATCTCCAGTCCGAGCGTCACTCCCAGCGGCGCGGCCTCGGCGGCCAGTTCCCGCAGCACGCCCACCACGTTGTCGCGTCCGGTCGCGGTCAACGGGTAGGGCGCCTTTCCGAACGCGCTGTACAGCGCACCCGTGAGCAAGGTCGCGCCGATGTCATGGGTGACGCGCAGCGACTCGTGCAGCAGCGCCGCGCCGCGCGCGACGACGGCGGGATCCTCGCTGGAGATGTCGGCGTCCCGGGCCAGGCCGCGCGAGCATGCGGCCTGAAGACCGTTGGTGGTCAACAACTCTCGCGCCTTCTCCCGGTTGAGGTTGACTGAATCGTGCAGCGAGAACTCCAACAGGTCGTAACCTGCCGCAACGGTCTGCGAGATCGCGGTGTCGACGCTGGCCGGGTCGGTGTCACCGACCCAGACCAAGGCGTGGATGCCGACGGGATTGGTCATGCGGAGTGCTCCTTCGATGGCTCGGGGTGATCGCCGGGACGGGCACCGGTGATCAGCGCGACGATCTCGTCGCCGTCGGTATCGCTGGTGCGCCTGCCCGCGACGCATCGACCGGCGCGCATCACCCACACCGCGTCGCTGAGTCGTAACACCTGCGAGAAGTTGTGACTGATGAGGACGATCGCGTGGCCCTCCCCGCGCAGTCGGGTGATCAGTTCCTCGACGCGGGCCGTCTCCTGCACACCGAGCGCTGCGGTCGGCTCATCCATGATGATCAGCTTGGAGGTGAATCCCGCTGCCCGGCAGATGGATACCGCCTGCCGTTGACCGCCGCTGAGTCGGCGCACGCGGGACCCGACGGCGGGCACGTTGATCGCCAACGTCGAGACCATCTCTTCGGCCTTCGCCCGCATGGCCCTGCGGTTCAACACGGCGACGGGACCCAACTGGTGCACGATCTCGCGGTTCAGGAACAGGTTCTGCCACACGGTGAGGTCCTCGACGAGGGCCAGGTTCTGGTGCACCGTCTCGATGCCGGCGTCGCGCGCATCGTGCGGCGACTTGAATTGCACTGGCGTGCCGTCGAATTCGATCGAACCCGCATCGAGCGTATGTACCCCGCTGATGCTGCGGATCAGTGTCGACTTGCCCGCACCGTTGTCTCCGACGATCGCGGTGACCTCGCCACGGCGTGCATGCATGGACACGTCGCGCAGCGCGCGGACCTGACCGAACGACAGGGTGGCACCGGTGACGCGCAGCAGCGCGTCTGGCTGAGTCATTTCTGATACCTCGTGAGGAAGGCCGCGAGCACGACGACGACCCCGACCGACAGCGGCTGGTAGAACTGCGAAACCCCTAGCAACGTCAAGCCGTTGACAAGAGCGGTCAGCAGCAGCGCGCCGACCACCGGACCCGCGATCGTGGCCCGGCCGCCGAACAGGCTCACCCCGCCGAGCACCACGGCGGCGACAGAGTTGAGCAGAAAGGAGGTATTGGCCGCGGGTTCCGCGGCGCCGACGCGTGCGACGAGCAGAACCGCCGCGATGCCTGCGGTCACGCCCGCGATCGTGTACACCGCCGCCTTCACCCGATCCGTCGAAACCCCGGTCGCCGCAGCGGCTTCCGCATTGCCGCCGGTGGCCAGCACGTAGGTCCCGAACCGGGTGTGGAACAACACGATGTGTGCGACGACGGCGAGCGCAATCGCGATCAGGAACATGTAACCGACGACGCCGACCGTCCCCGTCGACAGTTTCAGCAGCGGTGCGCTGATGATCGTCTTCGGCTTGCCGTCGGCGAAGATCAGCGCGGCCCCGGAGGCGGCCGACAGCATGCCGAGCGTCACGATGAAGTCGGTGATGCGGCCACGCGAGATGATCAGGCCGTTGACCAGTCCGACGACCAGACCCGTGGCTAGCGCCGCGAGAATCGCGGGCCACAACCCGACGTCGAACACCACCCCGAAGACGACGGCGGCCAGCGTCATGGCCGAGGCGATCGACAGGTCGATCCCCGCCGTCGCCACCACGAACGTCTGCCCGATCGTCAGCACGATCAGGATCGCCGCCGACGTCAGCATCGACGCGATGTTGCCGACACTGAGGAATGTCGGATTGAGCACCTGGAACACGATCGCGAGCACGACCAGTGCGATGGGCGCAGCCCAGGTCGCGAGGTTCGCCGGGTCGAGCACGCGCCGCCACGCCGGTTGTCCGGACTCGGAGACGTCCACGTCCGGCATCGACGGGGCGACCGTCACTTCGCCAACTCCACGAACGGATCCTCGTAGGGCGCGGACGGCTTCGGCGCCGAGGACAGCGCACCGTCGACGTTCTCCTTGGTCACCACCTGAACGGGCGCATTCACCTTGGCGGGCAACGACTTACCGTTGATTGCCGCCGTACAGGCCTCCACCCCCATCGCGCCGATGACATACGGGAACTGCGCGACGACAGCGTCGATGCCGCCGGCTTTGACCGCGTCGAACGCATCCTTGTTGCCGTCGACGCTGATGACCTTGATCTGGCCGGTCCTGCCCTTGTTGGCGACGGCTTGCGCGACGCCAAGCCCCATGTCGTCGTTCGCGACGAAGAAGCCGTTGATCGCCGGGTTGGCGGTGATGATGTCGGTCGCCTTGGTGAGCGCCATCTGGCGATCCCAGTCCGCGGCCACGGTGGTGGTGATCTTCACGTTGGCCGGTATGCCCGCCTTGAACCCGTCGAGGCGGGCCGCACTGGTCACGTCGCCCGCCGTGCCGCCGATCATTGCGACGGTGCCGCCCTGCGGTAGCAGTTTGGCCATCTGCTGGGCGGCCTTCGATCCGGCGTCGGAGTTGTCGGTGCCGATGTACGTCGCGATCTTGGCGTTCGCCGCTTGCGCGGCGGCCTCCTCGACCGGGCTGTCGATGTTGACGATCGGGATGTTCTTCGCCGACACCGCGGCGATGCCCTGGATCAGGTTGGTGCCGGTGATCGGGTTGACGATGAAGCACTTGAAGTCCTGGCCTGCCAGTCCGCTGAGCTTGTCGGCCTGACCCGTGGTGTCCGTGATGGAGTTCGCCGCCTGCACAGTCACTTTCGTCTTGTCGGCCGACGCCTGGCTTTCGATGCCGGACTGCATGGACTGAAAGAACGGATTGTCGAGGCCTTTGACGACGGCGGCCACGCTGGCCTCGCCCGACGAGGACGAGCCCGAGCATCCGGCGAGCGCCAGGGCGACTCCACCTACCAGGGCGACGGTGACTTTCGAAAACGTCATGACGGCTCTCCTCATTGAGCAGGTCCAGCGATTTCTGCCTAGTCAAGTCCAGCTATATGCGTAGTGTCAAGCAAAAAGAGGCTCGGTTCTGGTAAAAAGATGGTCCGAAGGGAGTACGGCATGGATGACGAGGGCGGCGGGTCGGTCGGCCACGTGCTCGACGTGATCCGGCGTGCCGGTGGGCTGACCCGTGCGGAGATCATCGAGAAGACCGGACTGTCCCGGTCGACCGTCGCCACCCGACTGGACACGCTGATCACCGCCGGGCTGATCTCCAGCGGCCAGACGACGTCGGCGCGTGGTCGGCCGCCCAGCCATTTCCACTTCCGCAACGACCAGGGCGTGCTGTTGGTGGCCGACGCGGGCGCGACGGGTGTGCGCACCGCGCTGACCGATCTCGGTGGTCGGATCCGCGACGAACGTCGCGCGCCCGTCGACATCACCATCGGACCCGAGAACTGGCTGCGCTCGGTCTCCGACATGCTGGATCAGCTGCTCGAAAAAGCAAGGCTGTCATCGGATTTCGTCCGCGGCATCGGCCTCGCGCTGCCGGGGCCTGTCGATTTCGCAAGCGCGTCCGTGGTGAGCCCGCCGATCATGACCGGATGGGACGCCTTCCCGATCCGATCGTGGTTCGCGTCGCGATTCGACTGCCCGACGCTGGTCGACAACGACGCGAACGCGATGGCGCTCGGCGAGCATCACAGCGAGTTCGCCGACCACGATTCGATGGTGATGGTCAAGATCGCCACCGGCATCGGCGCCGGGATCATCGCGCACGGGTCCATCTACCGAGGTGCCGACGGCGCGGCGGGCGACATCGGCCACATCCAGATCAACCCGGCCGACGATGCGCTGGCCGATGCGGGTCCGCCGGTGTGCCGATGCGGCAACGCGGGCTGCCTCGAGGCGTACGCCGGCGGCTGGGCGTTGCTTCGCGACCTGCGCAGTGCGGGCCGCGAGGTCGCGACGATCTCCGACGTCGTCAAGTTGATCGTGGCGGGCGATCCGCTGGCCGTGAACCTGGTCCGGCGGGCGGGCCGGTTGATCGGCAACACCCTGTCCGACGTGGTCAGCCTATTCAATCCGGCCGTCGTGGTGATCGGCGGCGAACTCGCCGCAGGCAGTGACTACGTGATCGCCGGGATCCGCGAGAGCGTGTATGCCCGGTCGCTCCCGCTGGCAACCCGCAAGCTGCAGATCGTTCCCGCGCGTCTCGGCGACAGGGCGGGCACCGTCGGACTCACCAGCATGCTGACCGACTACATCTTCGACATCCGCAGGGTCGACGCGCAGTTCGCCTGACGCCTCGGCGACGGAGTCTGTCACGCGCCTGCGGCCAGCCTCGGCGACGGAGTCTGTCACGCGCCTGCGGCCAGCCTCGGCGACGGACTCCCATCCGCTCACCGCCAACACCCGCTTCGGCGTGATGCGCAGGAACAGTTGCACCAGCGGGCCGATCCCGATCGCGTACAACACCGTGCCGACGCCGACGGTGCCGCCGAGCAGCCAACCGACCGCCAGCACCGTCGCCTCGATCGACGTGCGGACCAGCCGCACCGAAAGACCAGTGCGCACAACCAAACCCGTCATCAGGCCGTCGCGTGGACCGGGGCCGAGCGCCGCGCCGATGTACAACACCGTGCTGAACGCGTTGAGGACGACCGCGCCCACCATCATCGCGATGCGCACCGGAAGCGACGTCGGCACGGGCAGCAGCCACAGCCCGGCGTCGACGGTCACCGAGATGACGATGACGTTGGCGATAGTGCCGATGCCCGGCCGGGTCCGCAGCGGAATCCATGCCAGCAGCACGACCACTCCGACCACCGCGCATGCCACACCGATGGTCACGCCGGTGTGCCGGGCCAGGCCCTGGTGGAACACGTCCCACGGATCCAGGCCCAGGCCCGACCGGACCATCACCGCCATCGAAAAGCCGTAACCGCACAGCCCGACCAGCAGCGCCGCGCCGCGCAGAGTGGCCTTACGCATGGTGGGGGAAACGAATCCGGATCAGATCCAATTCCTGCCGGACGCGTTCGGCGTCGCGGTCGACGAATTCCGCAGGCAGGGATTCCGCCGGATCAAAAAGGCGGGCCAGTTTCCAGCCCAGTCGAGATATCCAATCAGTCCTCATGACCCGATGATCACGACCAACTGGCTTGCTTTTCAATAGCCAGTTGAGGCAGACTGGTCTGCAATGTCGATAGAAATGCACGCAAGAGCGCTCGATGTGGACCTTTTGGCCCGTGAACTGGGCAACTGGCGCACGTCCAGTCAGAGCGGGCCGGCCTACCAGGGCCTCGCCGACGGCATCCGCATGCTGATCATCGACGGTCGACTTCCGGTCGGAGCGCAACTGCCCAGCGAACGCGCACTCGCGGACTCGCTGCGGGTCTCGCGCACCACCGTCACCGCCGCCTACACACAGTTGCGCGACGACGGCTACCTCAACGCCCGGCGCGGTGCGCGGAGCACCACCGCGCTGCCCGTCTCTGCGGGCACGCCGGTCTCCCGCGTGGCCCTGCCCGCCGCCAGCCTCGCCGAGGCCTGTCTGGCCGCTCCGGCGAGCGCGATGATGGACGCCTTCGCCGACGCCGCCCGCGAGGTGATGCCATATCTGCACGACATCGGCGTCGAACTCACCGGAGTCGCCCCGCTGCGCGAGGCGATCGCCGAAAGATATTGCGCCAGAGGGCTACCCACCGAACCCGACGAGATCATGGTGACCACCGGGGCGCTGCACGCCATCGGGCTTGCCCTGGCGACCTACACCCAACCCGGCGACCGGGTGCTGGTCGAGCAGCCGACCTATCACGGGGCGCTGTCGGCGATCACGACGTCCGGCGCGCGTCCGGTGCCGGTCGCGTTGGGCGACGACGGCTGGGACCTGGACGCGATTCACGCGGCGGTCCGTCAACTCGCGCCCAATCTGGCCTATTTCGTCGTCGACAACCACAATCCGACCGGCATGACGATGTCGGAGATCGACCGTCGGCGCCTGGGCGGCATCATCGCCGAAACCCGTACGCGCACAATCATCGACGAGACCATCGCCGACATGTGGTTGGACCGGCCCGTGCCGCCGCCGGTGGCGGCCTACATGCCTTCGCGACGTGACCTGCTGATCACCGTTGGGTCGGTGTCGAAGTCGTTCTGGGGCGGCTTACGCATCGGCTGGATCCGGGCCGAACGCGCCACGCTCGCGACCATCGCGACCGTCCGACCGTCCGTCGACATGGGCACGCCGATCGTCGAGCAGTTGGCCGCGGCGCGGATGTTCGCCAAGGCAGACGAGTTGCTCTCCGAGCGACGTGAGATCCTGCGCCATCGCCGGGAGTTGTTGAGAAGGCTTCTGCGCCAACATCTTCCGGATTGGACCGCCAGCGAGAGTCACGGCGGCATGTCCTTGTGGGTGCGGCTGCCCGCACCCACCAGCTCGGCATTGTCGGCAGCCGCGTCGCGTCTCGGACTGGTGATACCGCCGGGGCCGCGATTCGGTGTCGACGGCACATTGGAGCGGTTCATCCGGGTGCCCTACACACTGCCGGAGGATCAACTCGCCGAAGCCGTCGAGTTGCTCGCCCGTGCGTGGCACAGCGTGACAGGCACGTCGGCCGCAGGGTCCCGCGCGGTAGTGGTCTAACCCTTCATGAGTTCGCCGACGTGCGCGCTCACCGAATCCGCAAGGCCGACAAGGTCATAACCGCCCTCGAGCACCGCGACGATGCGCCCGTCGCAGTTCTTCTCCGCCGACTCCATGATTGCGCGCGTCACCCAGGCGAAGTCGTCGGCCGTCATCTGCAGTGAGCCGAGCGGGTCGCGTTCGTGGGCGTCAAAGCCCGCGGACACGATGATCAGCTCCGGGTGAAATGCGTCCAGCGCAGGCAGGATTCGGTCTTCGAAGGCCTCGCGCAGCTCGACGCCGCCGTCGCCGGCGGCCAACGGCGAGTTGAAGATGTTGCCCACACCGGTCTCCTGGGTCGCGCCGGTGCCGGGGAACAGCGGCATCTGATGCGTGGAGGCGTACAGGACGGTCGGGTCGTTGTAGATGATCTCCTGGGTGCCGTTGCCGTGGTGAACGTCGAAATCGACGATCGCCACCCGCTGCAGGCCATGCTGTCGCTGCGCGTGCCGCGCGCCGATGCTGATGTTGTTGAACAGGCAAAACCCCATCGCCCGTTCGGTTTCCGCGTGATGGCCCGGCGGCCGACACGCGACGAACGCGTTCTGCGCCTCCCCGCGCAGCACCTTGTCGACCGCTTGCACCGTCGCACCGACGCCGCGCAGCACGACCTCCCACGTCGACGGCTCCATCATGGTGTCGCCGCCGTCGAGGTAGACGTAGCCGGCGTCGGGGCGCGCCGCCTCGAGGCCGTCGACGTACCGGTTGCTGTGCACGTAGCGCGTGGTGTCCAGGTCGGCCAACTCGGCCTCTTCGCGGACCAGCGGATCGAATTCGGGCCTACCGAGCACCGACTCGACCACCCGGTACCGGTCGGGCCGTTCCGGGTGCCCGTGTGCGGTCTGATGATTGGCGAAGCACGAATGGTGCAGAAGCAGCGTGGTCATGGCGCTCAGTTCCTCGTCGAATACTGTATGCAGAGCCTAGCGCACGTCGAGACCGCGCCGGAAGGACTACTCGGGAATCTCGACGCGCCGCACCACACCGTCGCGCGAGTCGGCGGCCTCGATCTCGCCGCGGGTGACGCCGAGGATGAACAACACGGTGTCCAGATACGGGTGGCTCAGCGACGCGTCGGCCACCTCCCGCAACGCGGGTTTGGCGTTGAAAGCCACCCCCAGCCCCGCCGCTGACAACATGTCGATGTCGTTGGCGCCGTCCCCTACCGCGACGGTCTGCTCCATCGGAACCCCGGCTTGAGCGGCAAAGTCCCTCAGCGCCTTCGCTTTTCCGGCACGGTCGATGACCGGGCCGATCACCCGCCCGGTCAGTTTCCCGCCGACGATCTCCAATTCGTTGGCTGCGACGAAATCCATCTTCAGCTCGTGTGCCAGCGGATCGATGACCTGGCGGAACCCGCCGGACACGATGCCGCAGTGGTACCCGAGCCGCCGCAGCGTGCGCAGCGTGGTGCGTGCGCCAGGGGTCAGCTCGATCTGGTCGGCGACGTCGTCGAGCACTTCGGCGGGCAGCCCTTCCAGCGTTGCGACCCTGCGGTGCAACGATTCCGCGAAGTCGAGTTCCCCGCGCATGGCGGCTTCGGTGACCGCGGCGACAGCGGCCTCCGCGCCGGCGCGGGCGGCCAGCATCTCGATGACCTCCCCCTGGATCAGAGTCGAATCGACGTCGAACACGATCAGCCGCTTGGCCCGCCGCGACAGGCTGTAGTCCTCCAGCGCGATGTCGACGCCCTCGTCTACAGCCACCCGCGCCATCGCGGCCTGCAACTGTTCGTACACGCCGTTCGGCGGCACCGACACCCGTAGTTCCAAACCCGTTACGGGATAGTCGGATACACCGCGGATGAAGTCGATGTTGACGCCGAGCGCAGCCAGTTCACGCGCCACAACGCCGAACGACTCGGCGGTGATCGGCCTGCCCAGCACGACGATGGTGTGGGTGGACGGTTCGCGCATCACCGGCATGGAGTCGCTGCGCTCGATCGTGACGTCGAGACCGACACCGTGAATGGCGTCCTCCACCTCGCGGCGAAGGTCCGCTCCCCCGGCCACGTCGGATGCACCCACCACGAGCACGCCCAGCGTCAGCCGGCCGCGGATAACGACCTGTTCGACGTTGAGCAACTCGACCTTGTGGCGCGACAGCACCTCGAACAACGCCGACGTGACACCCGGTTGATCGTGTCCGGTGACGGTGATCAAGAGCGATGAGCGCTCGCGGGAAGAGCCAACGGGCTGCGATGAGCGCTCGCGCGAAGAGCCAACGGGCTGCGATGAGCGCTCGCGCGAAGAGCCGGTCACACCGACACCTTTCGACCTCTACCCCCGACGACCCGAGAGGGTCAGGTGCGGACGTTCTCGTCGTCGAGCCGCGTCACGTCGCCGTCCTCCGGACCGTGCGCACGGCCGACGTGCGCCTCGGCGCGCATCCGGTCCACCATGTGCGGGTAGTGCAGTTCGAATGCCGGACGTTCGGAGCGGATGCGGGGCAGCTCGGTGAAGTTGTGTCGCGGTGGCGGGCAGCTGGTGGCCCATTCCAGCGAGTTGCCGTAACCCCAGGGGTCGTCGACCATGACCGGCTCGCCGTAACGCCAGCTCTTGAACACGTTCCACACGAACGGGATGGTCGAAACGCCGAGGATGAACGCGCCGATCGTCGACACGACGTTGAGCGTGGTGAACCCGTCGGTGGGCAGGTAGTCGGCATACCGGCGCGGCATGCCTTCGTCGCCGAGCCAGTGCTGCACCAAAAACGTGGTGTGAAAGCCGATGAAGGTCAGCCAGAAATGCAGCTTGCCCAGCCGCTCGTCGAGCAGGCGGCCGGTCATCTTCGGGAACCAGAAGTAGATGCCCGCGTAGGTGGCGAACACGATGGTGCCGAACAGCACGTAGTGGAAGTGCGCCACCACGAAGTAGGAGTCGGTGACGTGGAAGTCCAGCGGCGGGCTGGCCAGCAGCACACCGGAAAGACCCCCGAGCAGGAAGGTGATCAGGAAGCCGACCGAGAACAGCATCGGTGTCTCGAACGTCAACTGGCCCTTCCACATCGTGCCGATCCAGTTGAAGAACTTGATACCGGTCGGCACCGCGATCAAAAACGTCATGAAGCTGAAGAACGGCAGCAGCACCGCGCCGGTGGCGAACATGTGGTGGGCCCACACCGCGACCGACAGCGCGGCGATCGACAGCGTCGCGTAGATCAGCGTGGTGTAGCCGAATAGCGGCTTGCGGGAGAACACCGGGAAGATCTCGGTGACGATGCCGAAGAACGGCAACGCGATGATGTACACCTCGGGGTGGCCGAAGAACCAGAACAGGTGCTGCCACAACAGCACACCGCCGTTGGCCGGGTCGTAGATGTGCGCACCGAGGTGGCGGTCGGCGGCCAGGCCGAACAGCGCGGCGGTCAGCAGCGGGAAGGCCAGCAGCACCAGGATCGAGGTCACCAGGATGTTCCAGGTGAAGATCGGCATCCGGAACATGGTCATGCCGGGGGCGCGCATGCAGACCACGGTGGTGATCATGTTGACGCCACCGAGAATGGTGCCAAGACCACCGACGGCCAGACCCATGATCCACAGGTCACCGCCAGCGCCCGGCGAGTGGATCGCGTCGGTCAGCGGCGTGTAGGCGGTCCAGCCGAAGTCCGCGGCGCCGCCGGGGGTGATGAACCCGGCGATCGCGATCATCGCGCCGAACAGGAACAGCCAGAAGCTGAACGCGTTCAGCCGCGGAAACGCCACATCGGGGGCGCCGATCTGCAGCGGCAGCACCAGGTTGGCGAACCCGAACACGATCGGGGTCGCGTAGAACAGCAGCATCACCGTGCCGTGCATGGTGAACAGCTGGTTGAACTGCTCGTTGGACAGGAACTGCAACCCCGGCAGCGCCAGCTCGGTACGCATGAACAGCGCCATCAGCCCGCCGATGAAGAAGAAGATGAAGCAGGCGACGCAGTACATGATGCCGATCATCTTGTGATCGGTCGTCGTGATGAGCTTGTAGACCAGGTTGCCCTTGGGGCCGAGCCGGGCCGGGAACGGACGGCGAGCCTCAAGTTCTCCGATTGGGGGCGCTTCGGCTACCAACAGGTCCTCCAAACATCTGATCGGGACATCCCCGCAGTCTTGACCGAATCCTATCCCCCGACGGGCGTCGTGTCGGCATGGGTCCTACAAACTGTCGTAAATGCACAGCGAGATCCGAGGCTGGCGCGCTGACCAGCCGAGAGCGGCTCAGATGTTACGGTCGGCGGCGTGCTGATCAGCGGGCGGAGCATGGGCCTCGTCGGCGCCGCCACCGCTGCGCTCACCGCCGTGGTGGTGACGCTGGCCAGCGGATGCAGCGCCCCGGCCGGCAACCAGCAGACGACGGCGGCAGAGCAGTCCGTGATCACCAGCACCACCAAGATCGCCAGCGCCGGGGTGCTTGGCAATCAGCGCAGGCCCGACGAGTCCTGCGCGCCCGATCCCGCGCCGCTCGACCCGGGTCCACCGGACCGCGAGGTTCGCCACGCGGCGGGCACCACCACCGTGCGCGCCGATCCGCTACGCATCGTCGTGTTGTCCGGTGATCAGCTGGACGCGCTGTGCGCGCTGGGGCTGCAGTCGCGGATTGTGGCCGCGGCCCTGCCGGACGGCTCCACCAGTCAGCCGTCGTATCTGGGCACCGTCGTGCACAACGTGCCCGCGGCGGGCAGCCGCAGCGAACCGGACATGGAAGCGATCAAAGCGGCGAACCCCGACCTGATCCTGGGGTCGGTGGCGCTGACCCCGGACGCCTATCCGCAGTTGGCCGCGATCGCCCCGACGGTGTTCACCGGGCCGCCCGGCGCCACGTGGGAAGACAACCTGCGCACCGTGGGCGCCGCGACCGGACGGCTGGACGCCGCCAACGGACTGGTCGACGGCTTCGAGAAGGACGCCGACAAGACCGGCGCCGACAACGACGCCACGCATTTCCAGGCGTCGGTCGTCCAGTTCACCGACACCACGATGCGCGTCTACGGTGCCGACAACTTCCCCGGCAGCGTGCTCGCCGCCGTCGGCGTCGATCGCCCTGCGGCACAACGCTTTACGGACAAGCCATATCTGGAGATCGGTATCTCCGACACCGATTTGGAGCATTCGCCCGACTTCTCGGCCGCCGACGGCGACATCGTCTACATCTCGTTCGCATCGGCCTCGGCGAAAGACCGCGCGCCGAAGGTGCTCGACAGCGATGCGTGGAAGAAGCTGTCGGCCAACCGCGACAACCGGGTCTTCGCGGTCAACAACGAGGTGTGGCAGACGGGCGAAGGCATCGTCGCCGCGCGCGGCATCCTGGCCGACCTGAGGTGGGTCAACGCTCCGATCAACTAATGTCGCGCAGGTGTTTCACGTATTGAGGTCGACCTATCTGCAACCGCCCGACGTTGTCGAGCAGACCCGTCCGGCCCATCTGGAATGGCTCAAAGGCGAAGTGGCCGCCGGTCGCATCCTGCTCGCAGGCAGGCTGGACGACGGGTCCGGGGCGGTCCTGATCACCGGCGACATGACCGACGAGGCCGTGCAGGACATCGTCGACCGCGACCCCTACACACCCGCGGGCGCAGCGCGCTATGAACGGACCTCGTTCAACGGGGCGTTCCGCGCGCCGGGACTTTAAGAGCTAACTCACAGCCAAAACCGGGATTACAGTCCCGGAATCGTCCGTTGGTCTCTCTGGGCCGCATTGTTGCGGCACTTCCCACATAGCTTTGCTATCTGCTTAGCGCCGGCTGTGAAGAAACCAGAAGAGGGTTTGTGATGAGCACTGTTTTCGCCTACGCCGCGACGTCAGCCACGGAGCCGCTGACCAAGACCACGATCACGCGCCGGGAGGTAGGCCCGCACGACGTCGCGTTCGACATCCATTTCGCGGGCATCTGTCACTCGGACATCCACACCGTGAAGTCCGAGTGGGGTGAACCGCTGTATCCGGTGGTCCCGGGGCACGAAATCGCCGGTGTGGTCACCGAAGTCGGCGCCGAGGTGACCAAGTACAAGGTCGGCGACCGCGTCGGCGTCGGCTGCTTCGTCGACTCCTGTCGTGAGTGCGACAACTGCAAGGCCGGCCTGGAGCAGTACTGCGCCGAAGGCATGACCGGCACCTACAACGCGGTCGGCAGGGACGGGGAGAAGACCTACGGCGGCTACAGCGGCGCCATCGTCGTCGACGAGAACTACGTGTTGCGCATTCCCGACAGCATCTCGCTCGACGCCGCCGCACCGCTGCTGTGCGCGGGTATCACGCTGTATTCGCCGCTGCGGCACTGGAATGCGGGCCCGGGCAAGCGCGTCGCGGTGATCGGCCTCGGCGGCCTCGGCCACATGGGCGTCAAGCTCGCCCACGCGTTGGGTGCACACGTCACCGTGCTCAGCCAGTCGCTGAAGAAGATGGAGGACGGCCTGCGTCTTGGCGCCGACGAGTACTACGCGACCAGCGACCCCGATACTTTCACCAAGCTGGCGGGCAGGTTCGACGTGATCCTCAACACCGTGTCGGCCAACCTCGACATGGGCGACTACCTCGACCTGCTCGCCACCGACGGCACCCTGGTCGAACTCGGCATCCCCGAGAAGCCCATGCCGGTGCCGGTCTTCCCGCTGGCTCAGGGCCGTCGCAGCCTCTCGGGTTCGATGATCGGCGGCATCGCCGAAACCCAAGAGATGCTTGACTTCTGCGCCGAGCACGATGTGCTGCCCGAGATCGAGGTGATCACACCCGACTACATCAACGAGGCCTACGAGCGGGTGCTCGCCAGCGACGTGCGGTACCGCTTCGTCATCGACACCGCCGCGTTGCGCAGCTAATTGCGATCCTCGCCAAGCCCGGCCAGCGACCACCCCGGTCGCGGCCGGGCTTGGCCGTAGCTGGGAGTTGTGTTACGAGCTTGTGTCCTCCGGTTGTCGGGACGCCGACGGGATGCGAGGCTCTCTGCGGTCTGCAGCGTCGCGGGCCACTCATGCACCTTGATCCGAACCAGGAGGCCCGCGGTGACAACTGAATCCGCAGCCGTCGAAACCACATCTGCGCCCGCCGCAGGGCTCAAGAAGGGCGCCGTCGGCATCGTCGCGGTCATCTTCATGGCCGTCGCCAACGCGGCGCCGATCACCGCGATGACCGGCAACGTGCCGATCGCGGTCGGCTTCGGCAACGGACTGGGCGCCCCCGCCGGCTTCCTGTTCGCCACCATCGTCTTGACGGTGTTCGCGCTCGGATATGTCGCGATGGCCAAGTACATCACCACCACCGGTGCGTTCTACGGCTTCATCTCGCACGGCCTCGGTCAGGTCTGGGGCATGGCCAGCGGCCTGCTCGCGACGTTCGCCTACGTGATCTTCGAGGGCTCGCTGATCGGCGGCTGCGCCTACTTCGCCAACGACGCGGTGAACACCCTTCTGGGAGTGAACATCCCGTGGCTGGTGTTCGCCATCGCCGCGATCCTGATCATCGCGGCACTCTGCCACTTCCACATCACGCTGACCGCGGCGATCCTCGGCGTCACGCTGGTGAGTGAGGTGATCGTGCTGTTCGCGCTGGCGTTCTCGGTGATCTTCAAGGGCGGCGGCCCGGACGGGCTCATGCTCAATCAGACTGTGCTGCTGAACAACGCGTTCGAGAGCCTGCCCGCGGGTGCGTTCGGCACCGCGGCGGCGGCGGGTTCGATGGCGATCGGTTTGTTCTTCGCGTTCTGGTCGTGGGTCGGTTTCGAGACCACGGCCGTCTACGGCGAGGAGTCGCGCAATCCCAAGAAGATCATCCCGCGGGCCACGCTGATCGCCGTGATCGGCCTCGGGCTGTTCTACACGTTCATCTCCGCGATGGTGATCGCGGGCAACGGCGCCAAGACCTCCGTCGACACGTCGATCAGCGCGACGCCGCTCGACCTGTTCTTCGGGCTGGTCAAGGCCAACCTCGGCAGCGTGCTGCTCGACATCTACAAGATCCTGCTCGTCATCGGATCGTTCGCGTGCGCGTTGGCGTTCCACAACGCGGCGTCGCGGTACCACTACGCCCTCGGACGCGAAATCCCGTCCAAGGCAGCGCGTTCCACCATCGGCAGCACCCACCGCAAGCACGGGTCGCCGCACATCGCCTCGGCGGTGCAGGCCGTCATCACGTTGGTGATCGTGCTGCTGTTCGCCGGGTTCACCGCGGTGCAGGTGCCTGACGCCAACGGTGTTCCGGTGGACACGCCGTCGCTGGTGCCCTACACGAACATCTACGGTCTGCTTGCCCTGATCGGCACGGCCGCCATCCTGCTGGTGCAGGCGATCTGCTCCGCGGCGGTGATCTGGTACTTCTGGGTGCGAAAGACGCACTCCGGCAACGTGATCACCACGCTGATCGCTCCGCTGATCGGTGGTGTCGCGATGCTGTACGTGGTGTGGCTGCTGTGGGACAACCGCGCGTTCGCCGCCGGGTATGCGGCCAACTCGCTGGTGTTCAAGTCGGCCCCCTACCTCATCCTGGCGGTGTTCGTTGTCGGCCTGGCATATGCGGTGTGGATGCGGTACGCCAAACCGGAGGCCTACGCGGAGATCGGCCGCACCGTCATCGAAGACGCGCACGAGCGCGCCTAAGCGCGACAAGACGCAAATTGCCCCGCACGCTCGGCGTGTCGGGGCAATTTGCGTCTTCTCACCATGGAAAGTGCACGGCACAATCTGTAAGACATGACGTACGGCTCACAGCTCGCCGCGGTCCTGCTTGCTTCCGCCGCAGCAACAGTCAGTCTTGCCTCCCCCGCCCACGCCGACGACGCCGCAGTGAACCTGCCGCTGACGGACGATGTCCGCGCTGAGCTCATCCAGGCAGCTGCGGTCCTCACCGGACGGCCGGCGTCGGAGTTCACCGGTTTGCAGCCCGGGAAGTCCTTCTACGCGTATGTGCCCGGTCAGGACAGATACTTCGCGGCCGCGGGGTTGGCCGGGCCGAAAACCGAGGCGGCCAAGATCAACCTGCAAGACGAGAACAGTTACATGATGTTCCGCAAGGGCGGGGATGCCGCAGCGACATGGGTTCCGATTGCCACCGGCTTCGGGCCCATCGCCGCGGGTGAAGCACCCTGCCCGATACCCCAGTCGGTGCGCGACGTCTGGCAGTGGCCCGCGGGAAAGTGCTCCCCACCCTAGCTTACTAGCATGCTAGCCTCATCGGTGTGGGCGACGAGGACGTCAAGCAGTTCAACGTGTACCTGCCGGTCAGCCTGATCAGGCGGGTCAAACACCATGCGATCGAGACGGAGTCCTCTCTGTCCGCATTGGTGGCCGATGCGCTGCGGACCTACCTCGATGCCGGCGATACGGATCCGACAAAGGAGGCGCAATGACGACTGACGGCATCGAGGCCGTGTTCCTGGAGACGCACAACTGGGGCAAGTCGGTGAAGTTCTTCCAGCTGCTGGGCTGCGAGATCGAGTTCGCGACCGACCACAACTCCGGTCAACTGCGTTGCGGCGACGGCCCCTACCTGTTCATCGCCGAGGTGCCCGAGACCGAGCCCACCAGAAGACATCTCGTGTTCGGGGTGCCCGATGCCGACGCATTCGAACTCGACGACTCCGTCGAGGTGGTCAGCCCGTGGGAGGACACCCATTGGGGCACACGGTTGATGACCGTCCGCGACCCCGACGGCCGCGAGTGGAAGCTGCAGGCGCCGAAGTGAGCACCACGTCCGCACCCGACAGCACCGCGGTCCGCACCGCGCTGTGGCGCGCACTGCACGTAGAACTCGACGCGCCACCCCATGTGCTCGACGACACCGTCGGGTTGCGCCTTGCCGATCCCGATCCGGATTGGCGGTCGCGCGGCGATATGGATCCGGAAGGGACCCGCGCGTTCCGCGCCTCGATCGTGGCGCGCGCACGGTATCTGGACGACCTCGTGATCGATCGCGCCGCCGCCGGTGTCGGACAGTACGTCATACTCGGCGCCGGCCTGGACAGCTTCGCGCAACGTCATCCCGATATCGCGGTGCGGATCTTCGAGGTCGACCAACCCGGCACGCAGGACTGGAAACGGCGCAGGCTCAACGAGCTCGGCTACCCGCCGGGACCGAACCTGCAGTTCGTGCCCGTCGACTTCGAGCGCGGCGAGGCGTTCCCGGATGCGTTGCGGGCCAACGGCTTCGAAACCGACCACCCTGCGGTGGTGTCGTCGATGGGCGTCAGCATGTACCTGACCAGGGAGGCGACGGAGACCACGCTTCGGCAGATCGCCGCGTTCGCGCCCGGATCGGTGCTGACGATGACGTTCATGCTGCCGCTGGATCTGACCGACGCTGCCGAGCGCCAGATGCAGCAGTCGGTGGAGGCCGCCGCGGCTGCCTCGGGGACGCCGTTCATCAGTCACTACGCGCCTGCGGAGATGGTCGAAATGTGCCGCGCGGCCGGGTTTTCCGAGGCCGAGCACGTCAGTCCCGACGATCTCACGGCGCGCTACTTCGTCGGCCGCATCGACGGTCTGCGGCCACCGACAGCCGAACAACTGATCGTCGCCACCGTCTCGACTCTGGCCGCATGAGTAGCCAGCGAGTACCCGGCGGGGTGGTGCACAAGCTGCCCGCGGACCTGCGCACGGCGCTGATCGGCAACGCCACGGCACTGGCCGCGTGGAAGGACATCACGCCGTTGGCCCGCAACGAGTTCATCTGCTGGGTCGAGGACGCCAAACAGGAGAAGACCCGCGAGCGGCGCATCCGCCGCACACAGGAGGAGTTGGAGGAGGGCATGCGCAGGCCGTGCTGCTGGCCCGGCTGCAAACACCGCGAGCGTACGGGTAAGGCCTAACGCATCGCGCGGGCCAACGCGATGTGCCCCTCGAAGCCGGACCACTGCGCGCGAGCGCGGTACCGATCGCGGAAGTCGCGGTAGCGCTCCTCGTCGCCGCGGGCCTTGGCCAGCAGTGCGTTGCACCGCAACAACGGCAGCTCGTGATACAGGAATCCAGGCTCGGCAGGCATCGCCGCCAACTCGTCGATGGCGATCTGCGCCGCGTCGATGTCACCTCGGCCGAGCAGTGCCTGGACAAGGACGGCGGTGCACCATCCGCGATTCGTCATCTCCCCGGCCTGGATTTCGTCCTGCAGCACGGCGCGACACAGCGCGATCGCACCGTCGTGATCGCCGAGGCGGGTCTTCTCCGTCGCGACGTCGATGTCGACGCACCAGGCGGCGACGATGAGGTTGCGGTGTTCGCGAGCCACCCGACGAGCCCTGTCGAGCAGCTCGAACCCGAGCGTTCGGTCGGCGCCGTCGCACCGCACCAGGACGAGCCCGCGGGTGAATTCCGCGTTGGTGAGCGTGAAGTCGTCCCCGAACTGGCTGGCGATCTCCAGTGCCTGCGCCGTATCTCGCAGCGCCTCCTCATCGGCCAGCAGCGCCCAGCTCTGAGTGGCGATGTACTTGAACATGACGACCGCGCAGAACGTGAACTTGTCGGTGTCGCGGGCCAGACTGACCGCGTCATCGAAGTCTTCGCGCCAGCCGGGAACACCCAGCGCACACCGCGCCGATGCACGCATCACGAGCGCGAATGCCAGCGGTGAGCCGACGATGAAGTTACCCATCATCGGATCTCCACGGGCCATGTCGATGGCACGCTGGCTCAACTGCATGGCTTCGGTCACCTCGCCGACCGCCCACTTGACGATCATCGCGGTCATCAACAGGCCGACCGTCAGCTCGCGGTCACCAATGGAATCGAGGAGCTGCACGTGTTCTGAGGCCAACCGCGAAGCCTCCCGGTACTTTCCGTGGAACTGCAGCAACGTGACGCGTCCCGTGGTCCCGATGACAAGGGACCGTTTGTCGCCCGCGGCGGTCGTCAGTTCTCGCAATTCGTCGAAACAGGCGTCGTCCAGGCTTCCGCCGGCCCGCCATATCGTCGCGCACAACCAGGTGCGTGGGGCGATGCGCATGGCCATCCGGCCGTCGGCGTCGTCGGGCAGTCGGTCGGCGACGGCCCGCGCGCGCTCCCAACTCATCCGCGCGCCAGCAATGTCGCGGTGCCGCAACCAGTCTCCCGCTCGCATATGCCATTCGAACGCCGCGTGCAGATCGTCCGCAGCCTCCAGATGGTCTGCGATCAAGGCGGCTGTCTCCTCCACCGATTCCGGGTCGCGAGCCGCAATGGCGGCGGCCACCCGGCGGTGCAGTTCGGCGCGATCGGACTTCAGCTGTGATTCGTAGGCCACCGCACGGATCAGCGGATGGTGGAATGCGTACTCTTCGCCGGTCGACCCGACAGGATCGATCAATTGGCCCGTGACCAGTGCATCGACGGCGGGCTCGACACCCAAGGCGGTGACCAGGTCCACGCGGAAACGCGCGCCGATCACCGCCGCGGCACTCAACGTGCGCTTGGCCGACTGCTCAAGGCGGTCGATGCGCGCGGCGATCGTCGCCTGCAGCGTCGGGGGAACGCTGACGTCGGCGATCTCCGTCGTGGACGTGTAGGCGCCCGGCTTGCCGCGCAACACTTTTCGCTCCGCCAGATCGCGCACGATCTCTTCGGCGAAATACGGTGTGCCCGCTGCTCTTTCGGCGATCATCGTGCCGACCGCTGCGACGGTCGGATCCGTGCCGAGCAACTCGGCGATCAGGGTGGCGGCTTCGTCGTCGCTCAGAGGCTCGAGGGCAATCCTTCGCGCGCCCGATGTCGTCGCCAGCGCGCCCCGGTATTCGGGTCGGTAGGTGACGACCACCAGCGACGGGGTCTGCGAGATCACGGCGAACAGGTCGACGAGCATCGACTCGCTGACCACGTCGAGCCAATGCGCGTCCTCGACCACATAGACGGCCGCATGTTCCCGCTGCAGCGACGTCGCGGTGACGAGAGCCGTCAGCCGCCGTCGCCGCGCATCCGGGTCGATGGCGGGCAGTTGGGCGGCCGGGTCGGCGATGCCGAGCAGGTCGTCGAGTAGCAGCATGCTCTCGTCATCCGCCTCAGTGACCTTGTTGCGCAGGGACGCTCGGGCGGTCTGCGGGTCCAGCCCCGCTATTCCGTTGGCGGCCCGCAGCAGTTGACCCACCGCGTAGAACGGGACGTGGCTGGTGTGCGATTCGCAGTGCGCGGTGAACACGTCGACGCCGCGCGCCGTCGCCAAGGCCGAAACCTCACGTGCCAGACGGCTTTTCCCGATGCCGGGCGGACCGACCACCTGCACCACGGAGCCGTGGCCCTCGCGCGCGCGGGCCAACAACTCCTCGACCGCTTTCAATTCCGCCTGCCTGCCGACGAGATTGGATTCCGCGCGTCTGACGGTTGCGTGATGGTCTGCCATCCCCAGCAGCCGGTGGGCGGGGACCGGATCGCCTGCGCCCTTGATCTTTACGAACTCCTGTTCGCTCAGCGTTGCCGAGTGCTCGACCAGCCGTGCGGTGGACGCGCTGAGCATCACGCCACCCGGTGGTGCGACGGACTCCATCCGCTGGGCCATACCCACTTGCTCACCGATGGTGGTGTAGCCAAACGGTCCGGTGCCGATGTCGCCGGCGATCACCTGACCCGAGTTCAACCCGACCCGCAGCCTCAGCTCGATGCCGTCGCGGTTCCGGACGTCGACGGCCAACTGTTTGGCATCGTCTTGGATCGCCAGCCCTGCGAGGCAGGCGCGCACCGCGTGATCTTCCAACGCCACGGGCGCGCCGAAAATGGCCATGATGCCGTCACCGGTGAAACTGCCGACCGTGCCTCCGAACCGCGCGACGCAGCGCGCGGACCGGTCGGCGACCTCCGCCATGATCTCGCGCAGTCGCTCGGCTCCCACCGCCGCGGCGATGTCCATGGAGTGCACCACGTCGGCGAACAGCACCGTGACTTGCTTGTACTCCGCCGAACGCCGGACCAGCGGCAGCCGGGCCCCGCAGTCGGCGCAGAACTTCGCCGCAGGGCCATGCGGCGCGCCGCAGGTCCCGCAGGTCAGCGCGGTCGCCCGACTGTCGAGGTCTGCGTCCACGTCAATATCGTGTCACCGCTGGCCAGCACTGTCCGCGATTCGGCGCACCCGCCCGCCGACACTCGACTGCGGCTGCGAATACACCGGGAGGAGAAGGCGTTTCACGTCGGGCTGCCCAGCAAGCGCAGGCGCGTACCCGATAGCGTCTGGTGAATGATCACGACGCGCGAAGTCACCTACGACGCAGTCGGTCTCACCATGGCCGCCTACCTGGCGCGACCGCAGGACGACGAACTCCGGCCCGCGGTGCTCATCGGACACGACGGAATTGGTCTTCTCGACTACCAACGTCGCCGCGCCGACGATTTGGCGCAGCGCGGTTACATCGCGCTGGCGATGGATTATCACGGCGGCCGGGTGTTCTTCGGTGACCCGGATGCGATGCTGGCGCGGGTGATGCCGCTGCTCGCAGACGCAGACCGGATGCGGGCCATCGGCTCCGCCGCACTCGACGTCCTACTCGCGGAGCCCGGTGCTGACCGCAATCACCTCGCCGCGCTCGGCTACGGTGCAGGCGGCAGTATCGTGCTGGAACTCGCTCGCAGCGGAGCGCCGTTCGAGGCCGTCGCCGTCATACATCCTGGCTTGCCGGCAGCCCGATCTGAGGACTGGATGAATGTGACCGGTTCGTTCCTGCTGTGCACCGGCTCCGAAGACCCGATCTGCAGCCCCGAGAAGCTCCTGACGTTTACCCAAGCGCTCCAGGAAGCAGGGGTCGACTGGCGCGTGAACGTGTACGGCGGAGCTGAGCATGCCTTCTGGGCTCAGCCAACAGGCCCCGACGGGTTGCCCACCGGGGGAAGCACTCACCAGACGGCCACCGTGCCAGGCGTCAGCTACCACCCGGAGCACACGGTGCGAGCCTGGCGGGCAGTGCTTGACCTGTTCGACGAGACGATCGGTGTCCCACCGGCATCCGGCTAGAAGTCCCAGTCCTCGTCTTCGGTGTTGACGGCCTTGCCGATCACATAGCTCGACCCCGAACCCGAGAAGAAGTCGTGGTTCTCGTCGGCGTTCGGTGACAGCGCCGACAGGATCGCCGGGTTCACGTCGGTCTCGTCGCGCGGGAACAGTGCCTCGTAGCCGAGGTTCATCAACGCCTTGTTTGCGTTGTAGCGCAAGAACTTCTTGACGTCCTCGGTCAGCCCGACCTCGTCGTAGAGGTCCTGGGTGTACTCGACCTCATTGTCGTAGAGCTCGAACAACAGCTCGTAGGTGTAGTCCTTGAGCTCCTGCTTGCGCGCCTCGTCCTCGAGCGCCAGGCCGCGCTGGTACTTGTAGCCGATGTAGTAGCCGTGCACGGCCTCGTCACGGATGATCAGCCGGATCATGTCGGCGGTGTTGGTCAGCTTCGCCCGGCTGGACCAGTACATCGGCAGATAGAAGCCGGAGTAGAACAGGAAGCTCTCCAGCAGCGTGGAAGCCACCTTGCGCTTGAGCGGCTCGTCGCCCTTGTAGTACTGCATGACGATCTCGGCCTTGCGCTGAAGGTTGGGGTTCTCCTCCGACCAGCGGAACGCATCGTCGATCTCAGCGGTCGAACACAGCGTCGAGAAGATGTTGCTGTAGCTGCGCGCGTGCACCGACTCCATGAACGCGATGTTCGTGTACACCGCTTCCTCGTGCGGGGTCAGCGCATCCGGGATCAGGCTGACCGCGCCGACGGTGCCCTGGATGGTGTCGAGCAGCGTCAGGCCGGTGAACACCCGCATGGTCAACTGCTTCTCGTGCGCGGTCAGGGTGTTCCAGGACGGGATGTCGTTGGACACCGGCACCTTCTCCGGCAACCAGAAATTACCGGTCAGCCGGTCCCACACCTCGGCGTCTTTTTCGTCCTGCAGACGGTTCCAGTTGATGGCCGAAACACGGTCGATCAGCTTCATGCCATCGCTCACGAGAACCCCTTTTCGCCCAGAAAGTCATTTGCCCCTCAGGCCCGATGTCGCCGGCCGCAGCGGCTCCGGGCGCTTCCGACACTACCCCTGGGGTGCGACAACAGATGGAACCGCGACATCTTGTGTTGGCGTGTCGCCTCAGTTTCTCTTGCCGACCCCGAGGAACTTGTACTCCGAGGCCTTGAACTTGCGGGTCGACAGCCAGTACTGCCAGGTCATCCCACTCCACAGCGTCCGGTTCACCCCGTGCTCGTCGAGGTACCAACTCTGGCAACCGCCGGTGCTCCACACCGTGCCCGCCAACTGCCGTTGCAGTTCGGCGTTGTAGGCGTCGGCGGCTTCCCGCGTCGGCGCTAGCGCCTGCGCGCCGGCCTTGTCGACGGCGGCGATCGCATGCGCGGCGTAGCGGATCTGCGACTCGATCATGAACACCACCGAGTTGTGCCCCAGCGCGGTGTTGGGGCCGAGCAGGAAGAACAGGTTCGGCATGTCGGCGATCGTGATGCCGTGCAGCGCGGACACCCCTTCGCGGGTCCACCGGTCCCCCAGGTCCTCACCGCCGGGCCCCTTGATGTCGACGTAGGTATACGAGTCGGTGACGTGGAATCCGGTGGCGAAGACGACGACGTCGACGTCGCGCTCGACCCCGTCGGCGGTGACGATGCCGCGCGGCGTGAACCGGGCGATCTTGTCGGTGATCACCTCGGTCTTGGGGTTGGCGATGCCGACGTAGTAGGTGTCGGAGTTGAGGATGCGCTTGCATCCGGCGCGGTAGTTCGGCGTCAGCTTGCGGCGCAACTCGGGGTCCTCGATCGACCGCCGGATGTTCCATTTGCCCATCAGCTCACCGATTTTGAGCAGCCTGGGCTGTTTGGTCATCGCGAAGCCGACGGCCTCGTGGATCCAGTAGATGCCCGCCCGCATGGCAGCCCTGGTGCCGGGTACGTTGGTGAACGCATCGCGCATCCACTGCGGGATCGGGTTGTTGGGCCGCGGCATCACCCACGCCGGGGTGCGCTGGTACAGATGCAGCGCGCCGACGTCTTTGACGATCTCGGGCACGATCTGGATGGCACTGGCGCCGGTGCCGATCACCGCGACCCGCTTACCGGTCAGGTCGACGCTGTGGTCCCACTGCGCGGAATGGAAAGCAGCGCCGGTGAATTCGTCGAGTCCCTCGAATTCGGGGATCAGCGGGATGTGCAGCCCGCCGACGCCGGAGACGACGAACTGCGCGACGAACTCGCGGCCGTCTTTGGTGAACACGTGCCAGCGCAACTCGTCGTCGTCCCAGTGCGCACGGTCGACGTGGGAGTGAAACGAGATGTAGCGGCGCAGCCCGTACTTCTCGGTCACCCCCTTGAGGTAGTCGAAGATCTCCGGCTGGAAGGACCACATGTGCTTCCAGTCCGGCTTCGGCTCGAACGAGAACGAGTACATGTGCGACGGGATGTCGCAGGCGCAACCGGGATAGGTGTTGTCGCGCCAGGTGCCGCCGATCTCGTCGGCCTTCTCCAGGATCAGGAACTCGACGCCCCGGCGCTGCAACTCGATGGCCATGCCGAGGCCCGAGAAGCCGGTGCCGATGATCAGCGCGCGGGTGTGCACGGGCTGCTGCGTGGTGTCCGCAGCGCGCTCCGGGGCAACCGTCATTGGGCCCATCCTTCCTGGGAACGCCGGTACCGGGTATTTCCGGCTCCCAGGTTAGCGGTTGCCGCCGCTGTCGCCAACGGTGCTGATCAGGCCAACGAGACGGCGCGGTCGGCCGACAGGTGCCGGTCAGGGTCGAACGTCTCGAAGTGACCCGAGCCGACCATCCCGATGCCCCGCTGCGGCAACCGGAAGTCGCCGAGGCGGGCCTGGCGCAGCAACGGCCCGGTGATGCCGAGGTCGCGGCCGTGCAGCACTGCGGTCGACTTCTTGACGAGCCACAATTGTTTGGGCGCCATCGTGTAGCACTGCCCGTTCGGGGCGCGGCCGGTCAGTCGGACATCGCCAACGCCCAACGTGCGGCGCGCGACGCGGCTCAGCCGCCTGGACACGTTCGGGTCGGCCCACTTCGCGTCGGGCAACCGGGCGCCGATCCTGCTCATCACCCGGGTGGCCCGCGATGTCTCGAGGTCGACGGTCCAGTGCAGCACGCCAGGGATCCGGATGACCGCCGACCACGGTCCCAGCCAGTCGATCTCGATGTCGCACTGAACGGTGGGGTTGGGTGTGGCCGCGCTGAAGTAGCGGGCGCAGCTGTGCTGTCCCGGCGTCGTCGCATAGAACGTCCAGTTGCACGACGGGTCGCGATGCCACACCGAAACATAGGGCGGCGCAAACGAAGTCGCGGGAATGTGGCGCATAGCCAGGTAGTGGCCGTTGTCGAACGGCAGGCCCATGATGCCGAACCCGACGAATCGCTCGCCGTCGCCGGCGGGCAGCATCGGGTTGGCCAGCACGGCAGCAACGGTGTCTTGTGGGGTGAGTTGTTTCGTCATGCACCGATGGTCAGCCGCGGCACGGCCACACCACATGAGGCGTCTGCCCCAAATTTCGTCAGGCGACGTGCTCGCGGCGGCGCACACCCTCGTGCAGCGGCAGGTCGGCGTCGATCTTGATGCCGAGCAGTTCGCAGGTGCCGTTGATGGACCCGACCATGATCGTGGTGAGGTGCGCGACGAACTCGTCGGGCGGCATCCGGCGGGGGCTGTCCTGTTCGGTGCCCAGCCACCAGTCGGTGGCCGAGGCGATGGAGCCGAACGCGGAGTACGCGGCCAACTCCAGCGCGGTCGCGTCGAGCTCCATGTCCCGCAGCTCGTTGTCGAACATGTTGGCCATCGCCAACGTGATCTCGCGGCCCTCGTTGAGCGCACGCATGGTCGACTCGCTCTGCTCGGCGAAGCGGCCCTGAATCAGGAACCGCAGCACGTTCGGGTGCTCGTCGACCAGCCGGACGTACTGCTCGACGCTGCGCCGGATCACCTCACGCGCGGGATCGGTGGACAGATTGATCGACGGGAAGATCGCCGCCCACAGCATGTCGCGCAGGCGTTCCCCGACGGCCTGGAACAGGTCTGACTTGTCGGTGAAGTGCCGGTAGATCTTCGGTTTCGCGGTGCCCGCCTCTTCGGCGATCTCACGCAGGCTCAATTCCGGTCCGAGCCGGTCGATCGCCCTGAAAGCGGCGTCGACGATCTCGGACCGCACCTTCTTGCGGTGTTCGCGCCAGCGCTCGCTGCGGGCGTCCACCTTGACACCCGGCTCGGCCGAATGTGACCTGGACCCTCGTCGCACCCGCCTACTGTACCGCCCGAGGGTCGCTGACCTGCTCAGACCGACCGGCAACACGGGCTTCCGCCGCGCTGGCCAGCCGAATTTGCTTGCCAAACACCGACCCGTCACCCTGGGTAATATTCGTGCGACATCCCAAGAACGAGAGAGACGTATGACGCAGCGTTACGACCTGGTCATCGCAGGTGGTGGGCCCTCGGGCTCGGCCGCGGCGTGGCAGGCCGCGCAGACCGGCGCCAAAGTGGTGGTTCTGGACAAGGCCGAGTTCCCGCGGGCCAAGCCGTGTGGTGACGGCCTGACCGCCCGCGCGGTCAGCTATCTGCAGAAGATGGGCCTGGCCCACGAGGTCGCCGAGTTTCACCGCGTCAACCGCGTCACGGTGTTCAGCCCGAGCCAGTGGGAGCTGTCCTTCCCGAAGCGGCCCGGCATGCCGGATCACGGCCACACCGTCAGCCGCGAGCACCTGGACACGCTGTTGCTCAAGCACGCGGAGTCCGCGGGCGCCGAGGTGCGTCAGTCGTCGGAGGTGACCGGGCCGATCGTGGAGAACGGCCGCGTGGTGGGTGTGACGTGCAAGAGCGGCGAGAAGGTCTACGGCGACGCGGTGATCGCGGCCGACGGCGCCTACTCCCCCATCAAGCGGGCGCTGAAGATCGACTCGGAGTACAACGGCTACTCGGCGATCGCGATCCGCTCCGAGATGCACGCCAACCGGCCGGATTCCGACAGCCTCGACATCTACCTGAAGCTGGCGTTCCAGGGCGATCAGTTGCCCGGCTACGGCTGGGTGTTTCCAATGGGCAACGGCCTGTTCAACATTGGGCTGGGTTACGTCAACAGCTACAAGAACTGGCAGTCCATCAACGCCACGCAGTTCCTCGGCGAGTTCCTGCGCACGCTGCCGCAGGACTGGGAGCTGCCGCCGATCGAGGAGCTGAAGAAGAACAAGAGCGTGCGGGCGTGGCGGCTGCCGATGGGCTTCACCGCGTGGCCGCCGTGGCGGCCAGGCGTCCTGTTCACGGGCGACTCGCTTGGCGCGGGTAAGCCCGCATCCGGTGCCGGCATCTCCAAGGCGCTGGAATCCGGTTTGGCCGCAGGCGAATGCGCGATCGCCGCGCTGCAGAACGGCGGCCCCGACGACTTCACCAACTACGCGCAGCGGATGGAAGCCGCCTGGGGCAAGGAGTACCGGCGTGGCCGCTACTTCCACAAGCTGCTGGGCTACCCGAAGTTCGCGAACGCGGGCATCAAGATGATCGACAACGCGGCGTTCCGGGACCGGATGCTCAAGGCGTTGTACAAGAAGGCGCAGGGCCCGAAGCACACCGTCAAGAAGTAGCGTTGTCGCCCGAGCGGCCACTTATGGCACGCGAAATCGGCTCAGGTTCAAGGGGTGATTGCAACGGCTCCTAGCTGAGGAGTTGTTGATGCGTCCGTCGCGTTATGCCTGTGTTGGTCGTCAGTTCTGGGGTCATGTCGGCGATGGCACGTCGGTGGTGGAGGGCGCGCAGGCAGTCGGTGTGTCGGTGCGCACCGGCTGGCGCTGGTTTGCCGATGCTGGCGGGGTGAGACCCAAATTTCCTGATGAGACCGGTGTGCGGAAGTGGTCGCGGCTGGGCGAAGACGAACGTAACGAAATTCAAGACGGCATTGCCAGAGGGGAAAGCATTCGGCAGATCGGCAGGCGGCTGGGCCGCCCGGCNTCGGCTCAGGTTCAAGGGGTGATTGCAACGGCTCCTAGCTGAGGAGTTGTTGATGCGTCCGTCGCGTTATGCCTGTGTTGGTCGTCAGTTCTGGGGTCATGTCGGCGATGGCACGTCGGTGGTGGAGGCGGCGCAGGCAGTCGGTGTGTCGGTGCGCACCGGCTGGCGCTGGTTTGCCGATGCTGGCGGGGTGAGACCCAAATTTCCTGATGAGACCGGTGTGCGGAAGTGGTCGCGGCTGGGCGAAGACGAACGTAACGAAATTCAAGACGGCATTGCCAGAGGGGAAAGCATTCGGCAGATCGGCAGGCGGCTGGGCCGCCCGGCCTCGACGGTCATGCGTGAGATCGACCGAAACGCGTTCTGCCGTGGACGATATCGTTCGCGGTACCGGTTCGGGGCGCAACGGCACGGCGGCTGGGATGCCACGCCGAGGTATCGGGCCGGCGTCGCACAGGCGCGTGCTCACGCGCGGGCTCGACGCCCGAAACCGCGCAAGCTGGCCACCAATGAACGGTTGCACCTTGAGGTGCAGAATCGGCTGCTAGACGACCACAGTCCTCAACAGATCGCCAACCGGCTGCCGATCGAATTTCCCGACGATGCGGAGATGCGGGTGTCCCACGAGACCATCTATCAGTCGATCTACGTGCAGGGTAAAGGAAATCTGCGCCGTGAGCTGCACAAATGTCTACGCACTGGGCGGGCGTTGCGCAAGCCTCAACGACGCGGTAACCAGCGCCGAGGGCAAATCCGCGACATGGTCAACATCAGCGAGCGTCCACCGGAGGTCGAAGACCGTGCCGTACCCGGCCACTGGGAAGGTGACCTGATCATGGGTAGCACCGCATCGGGTTCGGCGATCGGCACCGTGGTCGAACGCATGACTCGGTTCGTGCTGCTGCTGCATCTGCCTGACGACCACGGTGCCCTGGCAGTGCAAGAGGCCATCGTCGCGAAAATGGCTCAGCTGCCGGCGATTCTGCGTAAGACACTGACCTGGGATCAAGGCAAAGAGATGGCCAATCACGCCGCTATCGCCGCAGCGACGGAATTAGATATCTACTTCTGTGATCCGCACTCACCATGGCAGCGCGGGACCAACGAGAACACCAACGGACTGCTGCGCCAATACTTTGCTAAAGGCACCGACTTGTCGATCTTCCCGGCAGACTATCTGGACTACGTCGCCGCCAAGCTCAACAACCGGCCCCGGCAAACCCTGAGCTGGAAGACCCCAGCCGAAACCCTCGACGAACTACTCTCAAACCCGTCAAAACCACCCGCTGTTGCAATCACAGCGTGAAACCGCCCGCTTGTCGCGTGCCATAACTGGCTACCCGAGTGGCGCGCTTACCCCGTCTTGAACAGCTGCGTGACCTTGATCAGCAGTTCATAGACGCCGTAGAGGAACGGGATACCAGCCCACGCCCACGCCAGGGCGATGTACACCTTGGGCACGGTGGGCTGGTATTCGTGGAGTTCACCCTCGGTCATCGCAATGCCTCCTCGACTGCCACGTCGGGTTCAACGGATTCGGTTGGCTCATGCCACTTCTGGTTGACGGGCCTGATCAGTTCGTTGCAGACCAGGCCGACGACCAGCAGCGCGATCATGATCGAGAACGACAGCGTGTACAGCGCCGGACCGGATTTGCCTGCGGCCTCCTGGCTGTCGGCGATCGCGTTGACGATGATCGGCCCCAGAATGCCCGCCACCGACCAGGCCGTCAGCAGGCGTCCGTGGATCGCGCCGACCTGGTAGGTGCCGAACAGGTCGCGCAGGTAAGCGGGAACGGTCGCGAAACCGGCGCCGTAGAACGACAGGATCAGCATGGTGGCGATCAGGAACACGACCTTGTTCGAGTTCTGCATCACCGTGAGCGTGAGATACAACAGCGCACCCACGCCGAGGTACATCCGGTAGGCGTTCTTGCGGCCGATCACATCGGACAGGCTTGACCAACCGATGCGGCCCAACATGTTCGACAGCGACAGCAGGGCCACATAACCGGCAGCGGCGGCGGCGAGCGCGGCGGCGGCGGCACCGCCGGGGAAGAAGTCCTGATAGATCGGCGACGCTTTCTCCAGGATGCCGATGCCCGCAGTCACGTTGAAGCACAACACCACCCACAGCAGCCAGAACTGCGGCGTCTTGAGCGCGTTGTTGGCCGACACCTGGCCGACCGAGACCATCGTGCCCACGGTCGGGGGCGCCGGTGTCCATCCGTGTGGCTTCCAGTCCGATCGCGGCACCCGCACCAACAACCACCCCAGCGACATGAACACCGCGTACACCAATCCGTGTACCAGGAAGGTTTTCGAGATGCCGGCCGCGGCGGTGCCGAACAGGCCGAGCATCGCCGTCGACCACGGCGACGCGATCAACGCACCACCACCGAACCCCATGATCGCCAACCCGGTGGCCATCCCTGGCTTGTCGGGGAACCACTTCATCAAGGTCGAAACCGGGGAGATGTACCCGATGCCCCAGCCGATTCCGCCCAGTAGGCCGTAGCCGAGCAGCACCAACCAGTACGTGTGCAGCGCCAGGCCGGCGGAGCCGACCAGCCACCCGCCGCAGAAGCAGCACATCGCGACGAACATGGCGGCGCGCGGGCCTCTGCGGTCCACCCAGGTCCCGAAGACCGCGGCGGAAAGGCCGAGCATGACGATGCCGACGGTGAACGGGAGGGCGCTGAGGGTGCCCGAGATGTGCAGCGCGCCTTCCAGTGGCTTCTTGAACACGCTCCACGAGTACGCGGCGCCGATCGACAGGTGGATCGACAACGCGGCGGGCGGCACCAACCAGCGACTCCAGCCTGGTGGCGCGATGATTCGTTCCCGACTGAAAAATGGCGCATTCACACCAGTGGTGTATCACGGTTGGAGACCTGCTGACACCTCAACGTGATTCACGAAAGTTATTGTCGTGCAAGCATATTCCGGCAATTCCTGTTGCCGGCCGCGCTGCAGGCAACGTTGGTCTAACCCTTTGACTGTTAGCTTTCAGGCCGCAGGCAAATGTCGGCCGGGTGGCGGGCGAACCTGATCGAGTCGCTGACCGCATCAGGCGAGTTCGCTTTCCGTACAACAACAGGCCATTCGTCGGCTCCCTAATCCCCTATTCACGTTTCGCGTCGTTTCCCCGACCGGTGGACGACCGGTAGCGGCGCGCGCCCCGTTCCGGCGAGCGGTGCATCTCCCGAAAATTGGCTGCACCAGGCCGCCGGCAGTGCAAACAGGCGGTCCCGCCCATGAAAAGAGAAAGCAATGAACGCCACCACAATGCGGCGGCTGATGGTTTCAGCCACCCTTGCCACAGGACTCGCCGTCGGATTCGCGACGGCCGCGCAGGCGCAACCGAACAACAATCCGTGGAGTGACTATGCGGATTGCGTTTCGGAGCATCCGGACAAGGTCGGTCAGGAGACGTGCTGCATCCTCTACGGCGGCACCTGGGATCCCAGCCAGTACCTGTACGAGTGCAGCTTGGATCGTGGCGAGCAGCCCAAGCCGCTCCGAAGCGTCCCTGACGACGCCGCCGCCCTGCCCGATCTGACGGTCAACCCGGGCCCGGTCACCCCGCCCAAGGGTCCCAGGGTGACGCCGGGACGTCTCACGGAAATAGCGCGATGAACTTCAGAGGAGCGTTGGTCGCCGCCGCGATGATGAGCGGCCTGGCCATCGGACTCGCCGCGAACGCGGCCGCCGCTCCGGTGAGCGACGACTTCTGGGAATGCGTCGCCGATCATCAGGACACCGACGGCATCGGGGTGTGCTGCGTCTTCTACGGAGGCGACTACGACGAACGGACCGGCGAATGCTGGATCGACCACGAGGCGAAGCTAGAGGAGGCCGGCCCCGGCCCCAGCGTTCCGCCGAAGCACTCGGTGCTGACGCGGGTGGATCGCCTGCCCGTCTTCGCGATGGGCTAGCGCGACCCCGACGAGTGTGGACTCATTGCACGGTCACTGTCCGCTCCGCGTGTACCGACTCCACACTCGTCGGGCGCGTTCGTGTCGGTCCCGTTTTCGCGTTACGGTCACCTATATGAAAGGAGCCACGCGGCCGTACCGGATGACCGCGCGCGCCGTCAGCACGGCGCGTACTGCCACCGCGATACTGCAAGCCGCGTGGGAACTGTTCGCCGACAGGCCCTTCGCTGAGATCACCCTCGCCGACATTGCCGACCGTTCCGGTGTGCGGACGCAAACGGTGTTGCGCCGGTTCGGTGACAAGGATGCGGTGTTCGCCGCCATGTTCGCCGAACTGGGCACCGAAGTGGTCGAACGCCGCGGCAGGGTCCGTCCCAATGTCCTCGACGACGTGGTTGCCAAACTGGTTGACAACTACGAACTCTCAGGCCGACTCACGCTGAAGATGCTCGCCGAAGAGGCCACCACCCCGGCGGTTCGCGATGTCCTCGCCGCTGGCCGGACGGGCCACCGCAAATGGTGTGAGCAGGCTTTCTCCGACACTCTCGCCGGCCTGCCCAGAGCCGAGCGCAATCGCCGACTGGCGCAACTGGTCGCCATCTGCGACGTGCACACCTGGGAGGTGCTACGGGTCAACTCGGGACTCAGCAAGCGCGCGACCAAGGTGGCGCTCATCGAGATGCTCGCGCCGCTTGTGGTGGACCGCGGTGAGTAACCGTTCGCGTCGGTCGTTGGCGCACCGGTAGCGGCCACCAGAACCACCGCCCCAGCAGTGCGGCGATCGACGGTGTCATGAACGACCGCACGATCAGGGTGTCGAACAGCACGCCCAGCGCAATTGTCGTCCCGATCTGGCCGAGCGCCCGCAGATCGCTGTAGATGAAAGCTGCCATGGTGACGGCGAACACCAGTCCCGCCGCGGTCACCACCGACCCGGTGCCCGCCATGGACCGGATGATGCCGGTGTTGATGCCTGCGTGGATCTCTTCTTTGAACCGGGACACCAGCAGCAGGTTGTAGTCCGAGCCCACCGCCAACAGCAGTATGATGGACAACGGCAGGATCACCCAATACAACTGGATACCCAGGAGGTATTGCCAGACCAGTACCGACACGCCGACGGAGGCGCCCAGTGACAGCGCCACCGTGCCGACGATCACCAACGCCGCCATCAGGCTTCGGGTGATGAACAGCATGATCAGCAGGATCAGGCTCAGCGATGCGATGCCGGCGATCATCAGGTCGTAGTGCGCCATCTCGGCGATGTCCTTGTACGTCGACGCAGTGCCGCCGATGTAGATCTTCGACCCCGCCAACGGCGTGCCTTTGACCGCTTCCTGGGCTGCGTGCCTGATTGGATCGATATGCGAAATGCCCTGGGACGTTGCGGGATCGACGTCGTGGGTGATGATCATCCGTGCCGCCTTGCCATCCGGCGACAAGAACAGCTTCAACCCGCGCAGGAACTCCGGGTTACTGAACGCCTCCGGCGGCAGGTAGAACGAATCATCGGTCTTCGAGGCGTTGTAGGCCGCCCCCAACTGGGTGGAGTTCTCCAGCGCCTTGGCGGTCTGGCCGTAGATCCCGGACGTCGTGGCATGATTCGTCATTGTCAGGTCGCGGTTGGTTTCCTGGTTGGCGATCTGTGGCGGAATCAGCGCCAGCAACTTCGGCTGTAAGTCGTCGAGTTTGGCGATGCTGCCCGAGACATTGGCCAGTTGATCGGTCAACTCGTTGATGCCGTCGAGCGCGTCGAACAACGACCGCAGCGCCCAACACGCCGGGATGTCGAAACAGTGTGGCTCCCAATAGAAGTAGTTGCGCAGCGGCCGGAAGAAGTCGTCGAAGTCAGCGATCTTGTCGCGCAGGTTTTGCGCAGTGGCCACCGTGTCGGCGAACGCCTGACTCTGCTCGTGGGTGATCGCGCTGGACTGCTGCTGCAAGGCATACTGCTGGCGTAGGACATCGATCGAGTCGTTGATGACCTGAACCTGCTTGAGCAGGTCTGTTGCCCGATCCTGTTGGAACGGCAGGTTGTTGATCTGCGCGGCACTATTGGCGCTGAGCTGAAACGGGATCGAGGTGTTGTCCAGCGGTGTGCCGAGTGGGCGGGTGATCGACTGCACCTGGGCGATGCCGTCGGTGTGGAACACCGCCTTGGCCACCCGCTCCAACAGGATCATGTCGGTCGGGTTGCGCAGATCGTGGTCGGCCTCGATCATCAACAATTCAGGATTCAACCGCGCCTTCGAGAAATGCCGCTCCCCCGCGGCATACCCCACATTCGACGGCGCACTGGCCGGCATGTACTGGCCGATGTCGTAGCTCACCGTGTAGCCCGACAGCGCCGCCAGTCCGATGAACGCCAACATCAGCGTGCCGACCAGAATCAGTCCCGGCCACCGCACGACCGCCGTCCCGATCCGCCGGGAAGTGCGCGTGGCGGTCTTGCGTTTCGGCTCCAGCAGCCCGAAGCGGCTGCCTATCGCCACCACCGCCGGCGCAAGGGTCAGGGAGGCCACCAGTGACACGAGCACGCCGATCGCGGCCGGGATGCCGAGGCTCTGGAAGTACGGCAACCGGGTGAAGTACAAGCAGAACGCCGCACCCGCGATCGTCAAACCGGAACCAAGGATCACGTGTGAGGTCGACCGGTACATACTGTGGAACGCGGCCTGTCGGTCCACCCCCTCGTTGCGCTGCTCGTGGTAGCGGCCAAGTAGGAAGATGACGTAGTCGGTGCTGGCGGCGATGACCAACAGTGTCAGGATGTTCGTCGAATACGTTGACAGCCCAATGAGTCCCACGTTCGCCAGAAACGAGACGATCCCGCGCGCGGCGGACATCTCGACCAGCACCGTGATCAGCGCCAGGATCATCGTCACCGGGGATCGGTAGACGATCAGCAGCATCACCGCGATCACCGCGACGGTCAGCAGAGTAACCGGCACAGTACTCGCGTTGCCGATCTCGAACTGGTCGGCGATCTGCGCGGCCGAACCGGCGACGTAGGCGTGAATGCCCGGTGGGGCAGGTGTTTTGGCGATGATCTGATGCAGCGCGTCCACCGACTCCAGCGACAACGCCTCACCCTGATTGCCTGCCAAGAACACCTGCACATAGGCGGCTTTACCGTCCGGGCTCTGCGAACCCGCCGCAGTCAGCGGATCACCCCAGAAATCCTGCACATGCTGAACGTGTTTGGTGTCTTCGTTGAACCTCTTGACCAACTCGTCGTAGTAGCGGTGCGCCTCGGCCCCCAACGGCTGGTCACCCTCGAGCACCACCATCGCCGCACTGTCGGAGTCGAACTCACCGAACACCTTGCCGATCCGCTGAAATGCCTGCAGCGACGGCGAACTCGGCGAACTGAGCGCCACGTTGTGCTCTTCGCCGACCACCTCCAACTGCGGCACGAACACGTTCGTGATCGCCGCGATCGCCAGCCAGAACAACGCGATCGGCACACACAGGCGGCGCACCCACCGGCTCATCCGGACTTGTCCAAGCAGTAAGTGAAGGCGTTCAACGCGTTGACCGTTCTCTCGTCCTTGACGACGTCGTCAATCTTGATCCGGCAGCCCAACGAGTCACTGTCGCCCTGGGCAGACACGTTGACGAACACCGCCGGCTGGGTGGTGGTCGTGTCATAGGCCCACGGCAGCGTCGCATTGTCGACCCGCTGCGGTTGGGCGTTGACATCGGTATACGTGATGGTCGCGACCGCGCCCGGCGGACCGAACACCTCCATCACCACATGCTTGGGGTTGAACGGGTGAATCTCATTGGCCGCCCCGCTCGGGGTAGAGGTGACGTCCTTCGAGCCGAAAATCCCGTTCAGCCGATACACCGCGAATCCCGCCACCGCGACGACCAGCACCGCCGCCAGGGCCATCCAATGCCGCAGCACCCGTGACTCAACCCGTATGTACCGCAACTGAAAACAGCTATGCGGGCACGACGTTGTGGTTGAGGCGGAACATATTCGTCGGGTCGTACGTCTTCTTGACGGCGGCGAGCCGCGCATAGCGTTGCGGCCCGTAGATGGCGATGGCATCGGCCGCCTCTTCGGGGGCGAGGTTGTTGACCACCCGCCGGTCGCCCTGCCACGGCGCCATGCCGTCGAGCAGCCCGGCGATCGACTCTTTGAGCCGCTGCTCCTCTGACAGTGGACCGACTTCGACGCCAAGCAGGACGTACGGCAGCCCCCTTGTCGCCACCGCGTTGGGCACCGCCGGCTGCCGGTCCCAGGCGCCGCCAAGGGCACGCAGCTCGGCGATCCACAGAGTGGTGTCGGAGTCCGCGCCGACGAGATCGACCAATTTGTCCTGTGCCTTCTCGGGGAACTCCCGCAGCGTGATGCTGCGCTCGTAGTAAGGCAATGGGTCGGTCGGCTCGCTGTGGATCGACGCGACGTCGGCGTACGGCATGTCCGCGACGGTGTCCAGGACCGCCGGACCTATCGCCCGCAGCGGCGCAATCATCCGTTCGCCATCCTCGACCGTTCCCGTGTAGGCGATCCGTAGCGACACGGTGAACGCATCGCGCAGCGGTTCGGGTATTTCGGGCAGCGGCGGAAGGCGCAGCGCGGCGAACGAAGAGATCATGGTCTCCGGCGTGGTCGGGTGCCACGCGGTCCAGACTCGCAGGACGTCCGCCATGCGCTCCCCTGGGAAGTAGAGCGCGCCACCGTAGAGGCGGGGCACCGCGAACAGGTCGAATTCCAGCGCCGTGACGACTCCGAAGTTGCCCTTGCCGCCGCGCAGCGCCCAGAACAATTCGAGGTCCGAATCCGCGTCGATATGCCGCAGTTCGCCGTCCGCGGTCACCAAGTCGACTGCGCGCACGTGATCTGCGGCGTACCCGTGAGAGCGGCCAAGGGTGGGGCTGAGACCGCCGCCCAGGGTGTACCCGATGACCCCTACCGTGGGATTCGACCCGTTCAGCGGTGCCAGCCCCACTTCGGCCGCCTTCTGCACCACATCCGCCCAGATCGTTCCGGCGCCAACTCTGGCCGTACGACGGACGGTGTCGATGGTGACCTCACTCATCCGGTGCGTCGTGATCAGCACGGCGCCGCGCGCTGTGCCGACGATCTGGTGGCCGGTGGTCTTCACCAGGACCGGCCGGTGTTGTGCCGCCGCGAACGTGACCGCCGCCTGGACGTCGGAGGTGTTCTGTGCGACCACGATTACCGCGGGCGCCAGTTCGTGATTCAGGTTGAAGACGGCGCGTTCGTCGTCGTATCCCGCGTCACCCGGCAGCAGAACCTGGCCTGCCACTGCCGCCGCGAGGGCGTCGGCCTCCTCTCGCTGTACCGGTGGAAGGGACGAATCGTTGAAAGACATGGGGACGTCCTTCTTTCAAGGGAGATAGGCCGGAGCAGGGACGAACCCCTCCGACTCATGGAATGTCGTGTGCGCAAGCATCTTCTGGTTCCCCGGCACGTCCGGAGCACGGCGGCGGCCGAGACTTTCACGTTACCGAGACTAACGCGAAAATGGGGCGGCTGCGAACATCGATTGGCGGTCAAAGCCCTGCGGCGCCCATCGCTTTCAGATCCACCGCGAAGGGGCACGACAGGACCTGTCGGATAGCCCACGGGTCCGACGATCGAACCGAATCACGCCGCCCATCACTGCATTTCATGCGATATCCGTGAACCCACCCGCGGTCGATTCAAGGGTGCCCAGCGAACCATGAGGGCCGCGCTCCGCCATCGACAACGGCATGTCGCTGGCCGGAAACAGTGACGAGGAACACGGTCCCCAACAGATGGGGTACCGACATATTCGCGTTACTTCCATACAGGTGAAATATGCCCGGAAACCAGGGCCACGAACGATCAGAGACGGAGCGCCTCCTGTGGAGCCGACACGGCAGAGTTATGACTACATCGTGGTGGGCGGCGGAACGGCGGGTTGCGTATTGGCAGCGCGGCTGTCCGAAGACCCGACCGTTCATGTCCTATTGATCGAGGCAGGCCCCCGAGAGCCATTGGAAGCCATGGCAGTGCCTGCGGCGTGGTTGTCATTGCTTGAAAGCGTTGCTGTCTGGGGTGACAGTGGTGCGGTCAATGCCTTCACCGGTACGCGAGTCGCAACACCTCGCGGTCGTGGCCTTGGTGGTTCGTCGTGCATCAACGGCCTCGTCTTCGTGCGCGGTCACCACGCCGGCTACGACGCGTGGACGCGACGCGGCGCACTGGGGTGGGGCTTCGACGATCTGTTGCCTTACTTCCGGCGCTCGGAGACTGCCACGAACGGTGACCCGGCTGTCCGCGGAGTCGACGGCCCGCTGATCGTAGGCACCCCGCCTACCCCTAATCCGATGATCGCCGCCGCGGTGGAGGCCGCCGTCGAAGCCGGTTGCCGACGGGCCGGCGACCTCAGCAGTGGTCTTGAAATCGGCTTCGGCTGGCCGGATTTCAACATCGTGAACGGTGCGCGCCAGAGCGCCGCCGACGCATACCTCGCCCCGGCAACGGAGCGGTCGAACCTCGAGGTGGTAACCGACGCGTTGGTGCGCCGTGTGGTGGTGGTCGACGGACGTGCCGCCCGTGTTGAGTTCAGCGCCGGTGCGACCACGGCAACGGTGGACTGCACCGGCGAAATCGTGCTCGCGGCGGGAGCTATCGGGTCGGCACAGTTGCTTCTG
Organism: Mycobacterium sp. 3519A; assembly: GCF_900240945.1. NCBI lineage: Bacteria > Bacillati > Actinomycetota > Actinomycetes > Mycobacteriales > Mycobacteriaceae > Mycobacterium > Mycobacterium sp. 3519A. Next base: position 1,580,292 of record NZ_OESG01000013.1, on the reverse strand, counting down.
TTGTCCGGCATCGGCGCGAGCGAGCACCTGCGTGCAGTGGGTGTGGAACCCGTGCTCGAGCTACCCGGAGTCGGTGCCAACCTGCAGGACCACCCGCTGGCTTCCGTGACCTACCAGTCCAGTCGGCCCGTTCCGTCGATTCCGGCCAACGCATCGGGTGAAGCAATGGGTTTCATCCGCACCAGCGTCGAGATGGACAGCCCCGACCTGCAATTCGTGCTCCACAGCCTGCCGGTGCCTGTGCCGACGCTGCCGACACCCGAGCATGGCTACTCCATCCTGTTCTCGGCCATCAACCCGCACAGCCGCGGCAACGTACGGCTCGCAGGCCCAGACGCCGACACGCTGCCGCACGTGGACCCCAATTACCTGGCCGACGCGCGTGATGTCGCGACCATGCGCGAGGGCCTACGGTTGGCCCGCCGAATCGGCGAAGGCGCTGCTCTTGGTTCGTGGCGCGGCACAGAAGTCCATCCAGGACCGCACGTCGACGACGCCGACGACGCATTGGACGAATACCTTCGGCTCAGCTTGCGGTGCTACTTCCACTACGTGGGCACGTGCCGGATAGGCGGCGACGAGATGGCTGTCGTCGATCCGCAGTTGCGGGTGCGTGGCATTACAAGCTTGCGGGTGGCCGACGCTTCGGTGATGCCCTCGATAGTCACGGCCAACACCGCCGCAACCGTCTACGGCATCGCCGAACGCGCCGCGGACCTCATCCGCACCCAGCAGCAGAACTAATCGACGAGATCTCGGTCACTTCAGACGGTTTCGTTCCCAGATTCCGTCAGACTGCCGGACTCGCCGTCGCGGGCGGCGGTGCGGAATCTGTCCCGATAGGCCCTTGGCGAGAGGCCGAGGTGGGCGATGAATGCGCGCCGGAGGCTCTCGGTGCTGCCGAAGCCTGCGAGATGCGCGGTCTCAGAGACGGTGCGGCCTGCGTCAAGCGCGGAGCGGGCGGCGTCGATTCGGGCCAGTTCGACGTAACTGGCTGGGGTTGTTCCGAGTTCGGATCGAAACAACCGTGTCAACTGACGCGTGCTCAGAGATGCCCGCGCGGCAAGGTTTTTCACACTGTGGTCCGCCGCAGGGTCGCACGCGATCGCATCGGTGATCGCCCGCAGCGCGGACTGTGGCGGCGGACTTGCCTCGACCAGCGTCGAGAATTGTGATTGTCCCCCTGCGCGTTTCAGATATACGACCAACCAGCGGGCCACGTCGCGGACGAGGTCGGTGCCGCAATCCTGTTCGACCAGAGCGAGCGCGAGGTCAATCCCCGACGACACCCCGGCCGACGTGAAGACATCACCGTCACGGACGAAGATCGCGTCTGGCTCGACGGTGATTTCGGGAAAGGCCCTGGCGAGTATCCGGGTTTCGTGCCAGTGCGTCGTGGCACGCCGACCATTCAGCAGACCGGCCTGCGCGAGGATGAACGACCCCGTGCAGACGGACGCCAGACGCCGGGTCCGACCGGCCACCGCTTTGACGGCAGCGACCAGCGTGGGATCGATCGCCCGCGCGGGCAGATTGTCACTGCCGGCGACCAGCACGGTATCGGCAATTTCTATGGACCACAGGCTGTCTGTGACACCAAGCCGGGTTCCGATCGACGTCGTCACATCGCGGCCATCCACCGACGCGATCCTGAGCTGATAGTCCGCGCCGAAGCGGTTGGCTTCGGCGAAAACTTCCGCCGCTCCCGCGACGTCCAACAGCGTCACCCCGTCGAAAACGACGACCACCACTACCCGCGAACGCGCATCGGCTTGCACCACGTATCCCATTGTGTCCCTTTTTGAGGGCAAGAGGTCCCAATAGCCGTGGGTCCGTGAAGCTGAATCGGCACAGAGTTGTAGATGTAGCCCCACCCAAGGAGAGTTGACCATGGCCCCTCAGTCGCCCCAAACCATTGCAGGCGTGGCGATCCCCGACACCGCACTGGCGCGCGAAGTGACTGAGTTCATTCGCAACTCCGAAGACGACGTGCTGTTCGACCACTCCCGCAGGGTGTATCTGTTCGCCGCGCTGCAGGCCCGTCGCCTCGGCCTGCAGCCAGATGCCGAACTGCTCTACGCCGGGGCGATGTTCCACGACTTCGGCCTCACCCGGCGCTACCGCTCCTCCATGCTGCGCTTCGAAGTCGACGGCGCCAACGCGGCGCGGGACTTCCTGCTGCACCGCGGCGTCGACAGCGCTGCCGTCCACAAGGTGTGGCTGAGTATCGCGTTGCACACCACCCCCGGGGTGACGCAGTTCCTGGAACCCGAAATCGCTCTGGTCAAGGCCGGCGTCGAGACCGACGTGGTCGGCGTCGGCCGCGACCAGCTTTCTTCAGACGCGATCGCAGCCATCACCACTGCGCACCCGCGCCCGGATTTCAAACGCAGCTTCCTCGCTGCCTTGAACAATGGGCTAAAACACCGGCCGCACACCACCTTTGGCGTCATGAACGCTGACGTACTGCAGCACTACGACCCAGCCTTCGTCCCCGACGACTTCGTCGACGTCATCCTCAACAGCTCCTGGCCTGAATAGCCGTCCGACCGTCAGATCGACAAACAAGAAAGGTCCTCCGAGATGAACACCCGATTTCCGGCAATGGTGGGAAGCCCGCCTACCGCGTCCCCTCCCCTGCGCGGTGCGGGGAATTCCCACCAAGCTGCCGGGCACGGTGCGCGATGTTGAGCGAATTCCTTGTGGTTGCAAGCACTCCGGACGCGGGGTGCGCAGATGTGGAATAAGCGCGACGACATGATTGTGCGCAGCCAACTGCCGTACAACGCCGAGCCGCCACCCTCGGCGTTGGCGAGCAGTGAGATCACTCCGGTGGACGCGTTCTACGGCCGCAATCACGGCCCCTTTCCAGACATCGCCATCGATGAGTGGCAGCTGACCGTCGACGGCCTGGTCGACAAGCCGCTGACTTTGGACTACCAGGACCTGACCACCCGATTTGCTCAACACTGGGTGATAGCCACGCTGGCGTGTGCGGGCAACCGGCGCGCGGAGCTGCTGCGCGTGCGGCCGATACCCGGCAAGGCGCCCTGGGATCGCGGTGCGATCTCCACCGCCGAGTGGCGCGGCGTCCGGCTGTCGGACATCCTGCGTGCGGCCGGCGTCCATCACGATGACGGCCTGCATGTGGCGTTCGAAGCGCCGGACGTCGCGCAGGAGGCCCGGCCCGTGCAGTCCTTTGGCGGCTCCATCCCGCTGCGGAAGGCGATGTCCGACGAGGTGCTGCTGGCCTGGCAGATGAATGGCCAAGCGCTACCGCGCGCCCACGGCGGACCTGTGCGCGTCGTCGTCCCCGGATACATCGGCGCCCGCAGCGTCAAATGGGTCACCGCGATCACGGTGCAATCCATCCCGTCGCAGAACTACTTTCAGGCCCTCGATTACCGGATCCTGCCACCCGAGGCGGACGCCGATACCGCGGGACCGGGCGAGGGTATTTCGCTGTCCACGCTCGAACTCAACTGCGACATCCTGGTTCCCGACGACGGTGATCAGGTCGCGCCCGGTCCGCTGACCATCCGGGGGTACGGGATCGCCAGCGACGGCCACAGCGTCGCACGAGTCGACGTCTCCATTGACGGCGGGCAAAGCTGGCAGCAGGCCAACCTTCATCGCGCGCCAAGCCAGTGGGCGTGGCGGCCCTGGTCGCTCACCGTGGACGCGAAGCCCGGACCATTGAGCGTCATCGCGCGGGCCTGGGACGACACCGGCCTGCTTCAGCCGGAGTCCGCGGCCTCGTTGTGGAATCCGCGCGGGTACGGCAACCATGCCTGGGCCCGCATCGAACTGACCGTCGGGACCACATCGGGGTCGCGGCATCTCGATCCCGAACCGGAAAACGCGTAACGGTCGCGCGCCACCCTCAAGGAGAGCCGAAGATGAATGTTCTAGAGCTAACAGGCAGTGCAGCAGCGGATTTCGATCAGGGCGAGGTGTATTTCATCGGTAACGCCACCACCTTGATCCGGTTCGGCGGACTGACGATCCTGACCGATCCCGCGTTCCTCCACAAGGGCGAACACGTCTATCTCGGTCACGGCGTCTGGGCTCGACGCGAGGTCGAGCCCGCCTGCCAGATCGCTGACCTGCCGCCGATCGATCTGGTCGTCTTGTCGCACTACCACGGCGATCATTTCGACGACGTCGCCGCGCAGGAGCTCGACAAGAACCTGCCGATCGTCTCGACGGCCGACGCAGTGGAGAAGCTCAGCGGTCTCGGCTTCGAACAGGGCCATGCCCTCGGCACCTGGGAATCGCTCGTGGTGCACAAGGGCGACGCCACGTTGACCATCACCGCCATGCCGGCCAAGCACGCCACCGAGGAGGAAGTCGACGGGCTGTTGATGCCCGTCAACGGGCACCTGCTCGACTTCAGCAGGGGCTCCGATCAGCTGTACCGGCTCTACATCACCGGTGACACGATGCTCGTCGACAGCCTCGAGGAGATCCCGCGCCGGTACCCCGACATCGACCTCGGTCTGGTTCACACCGGTGGCACCACTTTCCTGGTCACCGTTGTCACGATGACCGGCGAGCAGGGAGTCAAGGCTGTCGAGATCACGAAACCGAAGACCGCCATCCCGATCCACTACAACGACTTCTCGGTCTTCCTGTCGGGACTCGACGACTTCAAGAAGGCCGCCCAGACCTCAACGGCCAGCACCGAATTCGTCTACCTCGCGCATGGCGAGACCTATACGTTCAAACCGCACGTGTGAAGGTTCGGCTGACTGGCGAGTGTGGACATTTTGCACGGATACTGACCGCTTTGCGTGTATCAAGCCCACACTCGTCGGGAGCGTGGGTCAGAATTAGCCACCTGACGTTGCGCCGGGTTTACTTGCGACGGCGCGACGAACGAGGGAAACATGCGAATTCAAGGTGCCGGACGCTGAGCTTGCAGCTGGCGAAATACTTCCTCAGCCTGATCAAGATGGCCTGACATCCTCTGGACTATCTCGGTGATTTCAGGTTTCGATCCGTCTCCGCACTGGCTTCCGTCGTTTGTCCGCACCGGTGGATGCTGATCAAGCCATCTTCGTTCGACTCCAGAGCCTGCCGGCAACACTTCGTAACTCACGACATAGCGCGGGAGCCAGTCGGCTTCTAACTCTTTTTCAAGAGAGCGGCGACTGCGGAGGTGAAGGTGCGCAGTCGGGTCATGCTGGGGGTGCCAAAAGATGTGCTTCACTGCGGTATCCGCTACTGCGTTGTTCAAAGCCAATCCAATGCCGGGGTGCAGTTTGAGACGATGGTCGACCGATGGCGCGAACAGTTGACGTATCGGTATTCCAGGTAGGAACAAGCATCTATGTGGGTCAAGAGGCACGTAAATGTCCCAATATTCAGCAGCGAGCGCTTGGTCATGAGCGTCTTGGCCGTTAAGCACGAGGACGGGAACATCACCAGTGAGCAGGCAGAAATCACTAAAACCCACTCCCCACGGCCGGTGAAATATGGCGGATGCCAGAGGCTCAACCCACTGCGCTATGAACTTGATGTGCCGATTCGCGCGGCCGAGGTGTCGAGGAGGCTCGATGTATGAACTAGACCCAAGTTCCAGTCGAGTCCGTTGCCGAGTCGTCCTGAGAATCTGAGCAGCGATCCACCACGACAGGGATCGGCGGTGATCCCGGCGTAAAGGCCAAGGCGGCAAAGCATCTTCGCCCGGCAACCGTCCCGTATCAAGGACGAATCGAAATGCCCGCGCTGCGAGCGCTTCTATTGCCGTTAGGAACTTCTCCATATCGTGGTGGGGGATACCTTCTTGGTCCGTTCCCCAATAGAACCCCGTTTCAACTCCAACATTCTTTACATCGGTGGTGAATTTTTTGGTTGCGTCCCAGACGTCGGCCACAATGATGCGAGACGAAGTGCCCCGGGGCACCGCGAACCGCTTGAGGTACATCTGTGGCACGTGATGATCACGAGTTGTGCCCGGTTGTTTCGACATGTCGTTCAAATAATTCGGCGCGGTCAAGTCGTTCGCCGGAATGCTTCCCCTTCACTCACGGCCGTGCGGCCAACTCGAGCGCAGGGTCGCTGCCGATGAAGCTTCGCTCCAGCGGGACTGTATCTCAACTGCCCGTGCGGTACGGGTTACAAGCCCACTGGCTGTGAGGTATCCCAGCCCGAGCGGCGTTAGTGCGCGTCAATATGCCGGTCATCGCATCTCCGTTAGGTTTACGGTCCCATCCATGGTCGAGGTTCCCCTCTTCAAAAGCGTTAACGAGGTCCATGACATCGACCGTCAAGTGATGATGGTTGCAAGTCACGTTTGTATTGATGAAGACCTCGTGGGGGCCACGATGCGAGCAGAAGAGCGCGGCGCAGAGAAGATCCGCATGCGCCACTTCGCCTATAGCACTGAGCGCTCGCACACTGCCGCGAAACCCAGCCAGCCGCAGACGCTTTCGCAGATCGGGAACGGTTAGTCGGAACACAACGCTCTCACGATTGTTTTCAAGATCAGGCATTACTAAAAGCCTCCCTCGCAATTAGAGATACGTCAGCTCGGCCTCACAGCATGCAGCTGACGCAACCCTCCACCTCAGTGCCCTCGAGGGCCATCTGACGCAACCGGATGTAGTACAGCGTCTTGATTCCCTTGCGCCAAGCGTAGATCTGCGCCTTGTTCACATCACGGGTGGTCGCGGTGTCCTTGAAGAACAGGGTCAGGCTCAGACCCTGATCGACGTGCTGCGTCGCCGCGGCATAAGTGTCGATGACCTTCTCGTAGCCGATCTCGTAGGCATCCTGGTAGTACTCCAGGTTGTCGTTGGTCATGTACGGCGCCGGGTAGTACACCCGCCCGATCTTGCCTTCCTTGCGGATCTCCACCTTCGACGCGATCGGGTGGATCGAGCTGGTCGAATGGTTGATGTAGCTGATCGACCCCGTCGGCGGAACCGCCTGCAGGTTCTGGTTGTAGATGCCGTGCTTGCCCACCGACTCCTTCAGCCGAGTCCAATCCTCTTGCGTCGGAATGCGAATGCCCGCATCGGCGAACAACTGCTTCACCTTGTCGGTCTTCGGCTCCCACACCTGTGCGGTGTACTTGTCGAAGAACTCGCCCGTCGCGTACTTCGACTTCTCGAAGCCCTTGAAGTGTGTGCCGCGCTCGATCGCGATCTTGTTCGACGCCCGCAGCGCGTGATACAGCACCGTGTAGAAGTAGATGTTCGTGAAGTCGATGCCCTCTTCGGACCCGTAGAAGATGTGCTCACGCGCCAGGTACCCGTGCAGGTTCATCTGCCCGAGCCCGATCGCGTGAGAGTCGTTGTTGCCCTGCTCGATCGACGGCACCGACCAGATGTGGGTCTGATCGCTCACCGCGGTCAACGCACGGATGGCGACCTCGATGGTCTGCGCGAAGTCCGGGGAATCCATCGTCTTGGCGATGTTCAGCGAGCCGAGGTTGCACGAGATGTCCTTGCCCACCTGGGCATAGCTCAGATCCTCGTTGAACACCGACGGCGTCGACACCTGCAGGATCTCCGAGCACAGATTGGAGTGGGTGATCTTGCCGTCGATCGGGTTGGCCCGGTTCACCGTGTCCTCGAACATGATGTACGGGTAGCCCGACTCGAACTGCAACTCGGCCAGCGTCTGGAAGAACTCGCGCGCCTTGATCTTCGTCTTGCGGATCCGTGCGTCGTCGACCATCTCGTAGTACTTCTCGGTCACCGAGATGTCCGCGAACGGAACGCCGTACACCCGCTCGACGTCGTACGGCGAGAACAGGTACATGTCCTCGTTCTTCTTCGCCAACTCGAACGTGATGTCCGGGATCACCACGCCCAGCGAGAGCGTCTTGATCCGGATCTTCTCGTCTGCGTTCTCCCGCTTGGTGTCCAGGAAGCGGTAGATGTCCGGATGGTGCGCGTGCAGATACACCGCGCCTGCGCCCTGACGTGCGCCCAACTGGTTGGCGTAGGAGAACGAGTCCTCAAGCAGCTTCATGATCGGGATGACGCCGGAGCTCTGGTTCTCGATGTTCTTGATCGGCGCACCGTGTTCGCGAATGTTGGACAGCAGCAACGCAACTCCGCCGCCGCGCTTGGACAGCTGCAGCGCGGAGTTGATGGAGCGTCCGATCGACTCCATGTTGTCCTCGATGCGCAGCAGGAAGCAGGACACCGGCTCACCGCGCTGCTTCTTGCCCGAGTTCAAAAACGTCGGGGTGGCCGGCTGGAAGCGACCGTCCATGATCTCGTCAACCAGCTTCTCCGCCAGCGACGTGTCCCCCGCAGCCAGCGTCAGTGCCACCATGACGACGCGGTCCTCGAACCGCTCCAGATACCGTTTGCCGTCGAAGGTCTTCAGCGTGTAGCTGGTGTAGTACTTGAACGCGCCGAGGAAGGTCGGGAACCGGAACTTCTTGGCATAGGCCCGGTCCAGCAGCGTCTTGACGAAGTTACGCGAGTACTGGTCGAGCACCTCGCGCTCGTAGTACTCCTTCTGGATCAGGTAATCCAGCTTCTCGTCGTAGTTGTGGAAGAAGACCGTGTTCTGGTTGACGTGTTGCAGGAAGTACTGATGCGCGGCCTCGCGGTCCTTCTCGAACTGAATCCTGCCCTCGGCGTCGTACAGATTCAGCATCGCGTTGAGCGCGTGGTAGTCCGTCTCGCCTGGCAGCGCGCCCGGCGCGTCGGTCGTTACAGGCTCTGCAGCTGTGACGGTTGGTGGCACGTCTGGTCCTTCCAAAAGTCTTCCAAGCCCGCGCGGACGGCTTCCACGTCGTCGGGGGTTCCCATGAGTTCGAAGCGATACAGATACGGCACGCCGCACTTGCGGGAAACCACGTTGCCCGCATAGGCGAACTCGGCGCCGAAGTTGTTGTTGCCCGCGGCGATGACGCCGCGGATCAACGACCGGTTGTGTTCGTTGTTCAGAAACGCGATGACCTGCTTGGGCACGTAGCCGCCGTCGTTGATGTCCGGGGTGGCGCGCCCGCCGCCGTAGGTGGGCAGCACCAGCACGTACGGCTCATCGACCTCGATGCGTCCGTGCAGCGGGATCCGGATGGCGGGCAATCCCAGCTTCTCGACGAAGCGGTGGGTGTTCTCCGACACGCTGGAGAAGTAGACGAGGTTGCACGGTGTCATCTCGACGTCCTCTCCTTTCCGCCTCTCGGAGTACCCCTTCTTTATGCCGTCGCCGCGACCGCCCCGGACAGGGCCTTGATGCGGTCCGGTCGGAACCCCGACCAGTGCTCGTTGCCTGCGACCACCACGGGCGCCTGCAGGTAGCCCAGCGCCATGACGTAGTCGCGGGCCTCGCTGTCCAGGGTGATGTCAACCTTCTCGTAGGCGATGCCCTGCTTGTCCAGCGCCTTGTAGGTGGCGTTGCACTGCACGCAAGCGGGCTTGGTGTACACGGTGATCGAAGGTTGCGTCATCTTCGGTACGGCTCCTCTGCGGACGGACTGGCAACTGGTCGGTTACTGCTTGTCGCTGAAAATTCAGCGGCCCTCGGGCCCCCAAAATTCCAGGCGTCCGGGGCTGCTGCCCGGTGCGTCTGGGAACCGACACCGCCGGACTTCTGGCCTCCGGCCGACCCTGGAAGGTACAAGTACCGGTGGGGGTCTGTCGGTGCTCGAAACACTACACCTAGTGTCCGACATTGCGAAGGGATACAAGATGTTCTGAATAACATTTTTGAAATTCCCTGGTCGTAAGCTGTCAGCCAGCTTTTGACCCGGCGTGTCGCATGTCACATTCGGGTCATGTCGCGGCTGCTCACCCTGGTCTACCACCGACCACCGACAGGCCCGGCGGCGCGAACTGTCACGGTGACGTAACAGCAAAGGCGAAAATCAACAGCGCGCCTTGGCGGGCTCACAGATCCGGGTACCGGGCGGAAGGGTCTGCGGGGCGCGGGCGGGCGGGGCCGGCTTGGCCCTGCCGACGCCCGAGACGGCCGTCGCCGTCAGCACCAGCAGCGACAGAGTCCGAGTGAATCCGCACATACCCGAATGCTGCGGCGCGCGGACCAGCGCCGTCACGAGTAGTGCACTACCCGACCTCGGCGGCCAGCTTCCCCACGACATCGCGCAGATTTGCGGCGATCTGAGCGTTCTCCCTGGGATGTCTGCCGTCGAACGCCGTCGTCTGCACCGACAGCTTGAGATCCTCCACCACCTGCACACCGGCGATGCCGAACGACTTACGCGCCTCGTCGTGCGCCCACACGCCGCCGTAGCGGCCATGCGCCGTTCCGATCACCGCGACCGGTTTGCCCTTCAGCGCGCCGTTGCCGAACGGCCGCGACAGCCAGTCGATCGCGTTCTTCAGCACACCGGGGATGGTGCCGTTGTATTCGGGGGTGACGACGAGCGCCGCGTCGGCGTCAGCGGCCGCGGCGCGCAGCGCCTGCACCGGCTCGGCAACGTCTTCGGTGTCGATGTCCTCGTTGTAGAACGGCAGCTCACCAAGCCGGTCGAACAGCTGCAGGTGCACGCCATCGGGGGCGGATTCGGTCGCGAGCTCGGCCAACTGACGGTTGATCGAGGCGGCGCGCAGGCTTCCCAGCAGCACCAACACCTTGGCGTCGGACATCTCTACGTTCCCTTCGGTAGTTCGGAGATCATCGCACGCGCCAACCGGACCATGGTCCGATTTATTCCGCCTGAACTAAACTGCAAACATGACCGCTTCTCCCCCGCTGCGCGAGTTGCCGGTCACCGATCAAGCGCCGCAGGAGCGGGGCGATGCTGCCCGCAACCGAACGTTACTGCTCGACGCCGCTCGCCGCCTGATAGCCGAGCACGGCGCCGAGGCGGTCACCACCGATGACATCGCCACGGCGGCAGGCGTCGGCAAGGGCACGCTGTTCCGGCGCTTCGGCAGCCGGGCCGGTCTGATGATCGTGCTGCTCGACGAGGACGAGAAGGCCCAGCAGCAGGCCTTCCTGTTCGGGCCGCCGCCGCTGGGCCCCGGTGCGCCCCCATTGGATCGGCTGCTTGCCTACGGCCGGGAACGGTTGCGGTTCGTGGTGGCCCACCGGGCGCTGCTGTCGGATGCCAACCGCGACCCGCTGACGCGGTTCAACGAACCGATGATGCTGCATCATCGGCACATTCAGGTTTTGCTCGAACAGGCAGGCACCACCGGCGACCTCGACGCCCAGGCGTACGCACTGCACGCCCTGCTCGACGTCGACTATGTGCATTTCCAATTGAACGAACGCGGCCGGACGCTCGACCAACTGGGCGACGCGTGGGAAAGCGTGGCGCGCAAGCTCTGCGGCCGATGACGCCTCGATGGATCCTGCACGTCGACCTCGATCAGTTCCAGGCCGCCGTGGAGGTGCGTCGCAGGCCCGAACTGGCCGGGCTGCCGATCATCGTCGGCGGCAACGGCGATCCCGACGAACCGCGCAAGGTGGTCACGTGCGCGTCGTACCCAGCCCGTGCGTTCGGCGTGCACGCGGGTATGCCGCTTCGCACCGCGGCCCGCAAGTGCCCCGACGCGACGTTTCTGCCGCTCGACACCGCGGCCTATGACGAGGCCTCCGAAGAAGTGATGAACCTGCTGCGCGACCTCGGCCACCCCGTCGAAGTGTGGGGCTGGGACGAGGCCTACGTCGGCGCCGACGTCGAGAACCCGGTGCGACTGGCCGAACAGATCCGGCAGGCCGTCGGCCAGACGGAGTTGTCCTGTTCGGTGGGCATCAGTGACAACAAGCAGCGCGCGAAGGTGGCCACCGGCTTCGGCAAACCCGCGGGAATCTACCAACTCACCGATGAGAACTGGATGGCGGTGATGGGCGACCGCGAGGTCGACGCGCTGTGGGGCGTCGGCCCGAAAACCGCCAAAAAACTTGCGGGACTGGGCATCACCACCGTCGCTGACCTCGCCGCGACCGATGCCACGCTGCTGACGTCGACGTTCGGGCCGACCACCGGACTGTGGATACTGCTACTGGCAAAGGGCGGCGGCGACACGAACGTCAGCGCCGAGCCGTGGGTCCCCCGCTCACGCAGCCACGTCGTCACCTTTGCACAGGATCTCACCGACCGCGCCGAAATGGCTTGCGCGGTGGACGATCTGGCGCAGCAGACGCTCGATGAGATCGTCGAACAGGGCCGTGTCGTCACCCGGGTCGCAGTCACCGTGCGCACCAACACCTTTTACACCAGGACGAAGATCCGCAAGCTTCCCGCACCGACCACCGACGCCGAGCCGATCAAGCGGACCGCGCAGGAACTGCTGGCGCAGTTCGAACTCGACCGGCCTGTCCGACTGCTCGGCGTGCGACTGGAACTCGATGCCCCGGAAGGCGGGTACTGAACACCCATGCTGCAGACGGTCGCCATTCGCGGGTACCGCTCCCTGCGCGAGATCGTGCTGCCGCTTTCCGGCCTGACGGTCATCACCGGAGCCAACGGCACCGGGAAGTCGTCGCTGTACCGGGCGTTGCGATTGCTCGCCGACTGCGGCCGCGGTGAGGTGATCGGCTCGCTGGCCCGCGAAGGCGGCCTGGAGTCGGTGTTGTGGGCGGGCCCGGAGCAACTGCGCGGTGCGCGCCGGACCGGACGGGTCGAGGGCACGACGCGCACCGGCCCGGTGTCGCTCGAACTCGGTTTCGCCTCAGACGATTTCGGCTATCTGGTGGACCTCGGGCTGCCGCAGATGGCGGGGCACAGATCGTTGTTCGCACTCGACCCCGAGATCAAGCGCGAAGCGGTGTTCGCCGGTCCGGTGATGCGAACAAGCACCACACTGGTGCGCCGAACCCGCGACTACGCGGAGGCCAGTGCGGAATCCGGCAGGGGCTTCGATGAGATGACGCGGTCGCTGCCCGCGTACCGCAGCGTGCTCGCCGAATACGCGCACCCCGGCGCACATCCCGAACTCGCCGCCGTCCGGCACCGGTTGCGCAGCTGGCGGTTCTACGACGGTTTCCGGGTCGATGCGGCCGCGCCGTCGCGCCACCCCCACGTCGGCACCCGCACGCCCGTGCTCTCCGACGACGGCAGCGACCTGGCCGCTGCGGTGCAGACCATCATCGAGGCCGGCTTCGACGACCTCGCGCGCGCAGTGGCCGACGCGTTCGACGGTGCCACACTGTCGGTGGCGGTTCGCGACGGGCTGTTCGATCTGCAGTTGCAGCAGCGCGGCATGTTACGTCCGCTACGCGCCGCCGAATTATCCGATGGCACATTGCGTTTCCTGTTGTGGGCCGCCGCGTTGTCGAGCCCACAGCCGCCTTCTCTCATGGTGCTCAACGAGCCCGAGACCTCACTGCATCCGGATCTGGTGCGGCCGTTGGCCGCGCTGATCGCCGCGGCGGCGGCGCACACGCAGGTGCTGGTGGTCACCCATTCGCGGGCGATGCTGGAGTTCCTGAACACTGTGCCGGTCGCCGACGCCGACGGGGACAGCGTGGTCGAGATCGAGTTGTACAAGGAACTCGGTGAGACGCGGGTCAAAGGCCTTGGCCTGCTGACCGCGCCGCCATGGGACTGGGGTAAGCGCTAGACGCGGGATGGCCGCAGCGCACGACTGAACAGCACGTTGGCCTGCCGCATCGCAACGCTGTAGGGCCACCACGCCGTTCGCTTGAACAGATACAGCGCACGGATGTCCGCCGAGGTGTAGATCAGGAAGCGGTTGCGACGCACGCCGGCGAGGATCTTGTCGGCGGCGCGTTCGGGTGACACCGCGTGCCCGCTGAACCGGTCGGTCCACCGCTTGACGTTCGGGTCTTCGCGATCCACCCCTGCGATCTGAACCGTCTGCACCAGAGGCGTTTTCACCGCGCCGGGCACCACCACCGACACCCCGATGCCGTATCGGGCCAGGTCGAAGCGGAGCACTTCGGACAACCCGCGCAGGCCGTACTTGCTCGCGCTGTAGGCCGCATGCCACGGCAATGCGACCAGGCCGGCCGCCGACGACACGTTGACCAGGTGCCCGCCGGTGCGCGCGGCCAGCATCGGCGGAATGAACGCCTCGATGACGTGAATCGGCCCCATCAGGTTGATGTCGATCATCGACTTCCAGTGCTGATGGGTGAGCTTGTCGACTGTGCCCCAAGCGGATACGCCCGCGATGTTCATCACCACGTCCATCGGCGCGTGGTTTGCGTGAATGTGGTCAGCGAAGGCGGCTACGTCGTCATAGCTTGCGATGTCGAGGACCCGGTACTCGGGCACCTCGGCGCCAAGCGCCCGTGCGTCGGCGACCGTCTTCTCCAAGCCCTCGGCGTCACGGTCGGTGAGGTACAACTCGGCACCCTCGGCGGCCAGCTTCAGCGCAGTCGCCCGGCCGATGCCGCTGGCGGCTCCGGTGATGAAACAACGCTTACCCGCAAAGCCGCTTTCCCGGAAGACGCCAGCCATGGCGCTGAGACTACCGGTCAGGCCAGAACGCACTGAGCCACAGTCGCTCCACGATGTCGATGGCGCGCGCCGGATCCTGACCGCGGCCGATGAAGGTGCTGTCGTGCGTCAGCGTCATCGTCGTCACCGCGGCCATCGTGCGCACCAGCGCGGGCACGTCGTCGGAGATCGGGCGGGCGTCGGGATCCTGTTCGAGCAGGGTGATGAGCTTCTCGATCACGCTGTCGTAGAAGTCGTCCATCATCTCGCGGATCTGCGCGTCGGTATAGCGGGCGACCTCGCAGGCCGACAACACCGGATCGTCGTTGGCGTACACCGCCGCCGCGCTCCCGACCATGCGCTTTGCGAACGCGGCGGGCGTCTCCCCCGGCTCGCGCGGCGCGAAGTGGTGCGTCAGTTCGTCGAGCAGTTCGCCGGCGTCGGCGAGGATCGCCGCGAGCACCGCGTACTTGGAGTCGAAGTAGAAGTAGAAGCCGGATCGGGCGACACCGGCCCGTTCGCTGATCGTGCTGACCGACAGATCGGCGAACGAGCGCTCCTGCAGTAGCTCGCGAACGGCTGTCACGATCGCCTCACGTTGCCGGTCGCCGCGGGTGCGGCGGACCTGCTGCGGGGCGGGTTGGGCGCTCATCGCCCTAGACCTTCGCATCCGCGGCGCGCCGGATTCAAACTTGACATGCGTCAAGTCTGCCATTCAGGATGAAGATCGGAGTGACAACGGCCACAGTCTTTTTGCCGACAGGAGAATCATGGCGACGATCAGCACCAAGGATTACCTGCTTGACCAGGCCAAGCGCCGATTGAAGCCGACGCCCGTCACGATCCCGGGCATGGGTCTGGCCGAGAAGCGGCTCCGCAAGCACGAATTCAAACAGTTCGCGCTGGCACAGCCACCCGCGGGCAGCGGCCTCAAGGCGGTCACCGGCGATTCGGGTTTGCCGATCATCGGCCACCTGATCGAGTTCTTCCGCCTTGGACCCGACTACGCACTGGAGATCTACCGCAAGTACGGTCCGATCCACTACAACCATTCGCCGGCGCTCTCCGCGGTGGCCGCGCTTGGCCCCGACGCCACGCAGGCCGTCTTCTCCAACCGCAACAAAGAGTTCTCTCAGCGCGCCTGGGATCCCGTCATCGGACCATTCTTCGACCGCGGCCTGATGCTGCTCGACTTCGACGAGCACATGTTCCACCGCCGGATCATGCAGGAGGCGTTCACCCGCACACGGCTGTCCGGCTATGTCGAGCACATCGACTCGGTGGCCAGCCATGTGGTGGGCAACGACTGGGTTGCCAACGACTCGCGATTCCTCTTCCATCCGGCCGCCAAGGAACTCACCCTCGACATCGCGTCCGTGGTGTTCATGGGCCACGAGCCAGGCACCGACAAGGAACTGGTCACCACCATCAACCAGGCCTTCACCACCACCACGCGGGCAGGCAACGCGATCATCCGCAAGCCGGTGAAGCCGCTGACCTGGTGGCGCGGCATCGAGGCCCGTAAGACGCTGGAGAATTACTTCTCCGCCCGCCTCGCCGAGACGCGCGGCCACGAGCGCACGGACATGCTCAGCGTGCTGTGCCAGGCCGAAGACGAGGACGGCCAGCGGTTCAGCGACGACGCCATCGTCGCGCACATGATCTTCTTGATGATGGCGGCCCACGACACGTCGACGTCGACGATGACGACCATGGCCTACCACCTGGCCGCCAACCCGGAGTGGCAGGACCGCTGCCGCGACGAGTCGGCCCGGATCGGCGACGGCCCGCTGGACATCGAGGCGCTGGAGAAGCTGGAAACCTACGACCTGGTGATCAACGAGGCGTTGCGGATGGTCACGCCGCTGCCGATGAACTTCCGGCGGGCGGTGCGCGACATCGACCTGCTCGGCTACTTCATCCCGGCAGGCACCGATGTGGTGACGTGGCCGTCGCTCAACCACCGCCTGCCCGAACTGTGGACCAATCCGGACAAGTTCGATCCCGAGCGCTTCGCCGAACCCCGCTCCGAGCACAAGAAGCATCGGTACGCGTTCGCGCCGTTCGGCGGCGGTGCGCACAAATGCATCGGCATGGTCTTCGGTCAGTTGGAGATCAAGACCGTCATGCACCGCCTCTTGCGCCAGTACCGGTTGGAGCTTCCGCACCCGGGCTACAAGCCGCGCTACGACTACGGCGGGATGCCGGTACCGCTGGACGGCATGCCGATCGTGCTGCGCCCAATCCGCTGACGGGCTGCGCGGAAAAACTAGGCGTCCGTCAGAAGGCGGTTCGCGCAGGCGATGACCGCGCGCAGCGCCGACTGCGTCGGATCGTCGGACCAACCCATCGCCCACTCGGACCGGGCGCCGTCGGAACCCTGCACGAACGTCGCGGTGTGCCCGTCGGCCGGAACTTGGTGGAACGCCGTCATTTCCACCGCGATGCCTCGTTCGTAGAGCATCTCGGTCAGCGCCGCGACCGGGCCGTAGGCCGCGGCCGACGACGTGCTGATGCGGTCACCGACCGCCAGCGTGGCTTGGTAGTGGCGGGGGTGCGGGCCCAGCCGGGACGACGGCCGCTCGGCATCGGTGCAGTGCCAATTGCCGAGCCGCAGCGGTCCCTGGCTGGACGCGTACTCGTTGTGGAACGCCTCGAAAGTCATCGTGTCGGCCTCCTGGCGCAGGCCGCGTGGCAGCAGGCCGGTCACCCGGGCCGCGAACGAGTTGGTTGCCGAAGAGATTGAGGAAGAGATTGTCATGTGTGCCGGTCTTCTCGATCGAATTGAGTGACCGACGTAGTAGCTCGACCCACAGCGAGGGGTCGGTCAGGATCAGACCCCGCTGCGGGTTGCTACTACGAGTCGCCTTGGCACGTCCGCGATGTTAGGCGGTCGAGCCGACCCTGTGCAACGGCTTTTCCTTCGCGTTCGGGACGAAACCCTGAGCAATTGTTCGCCTATCGGCTGTCTCCGGGTGATCACCGGTGGGATTCTCATAGGACCCTGGAGGGTGGGCGATGTCCTGCGTAAACGGTGGGGGACCACTATTGAACAGTCAGAATCCTCGTCACCGTGACGACATGATCCCGATGGGAGAACGAGTCGGTTCGTTTCGGTATCTGCGCGCCGGGGATCGCTGGGAGTGGTCGGACGCCGTCGCGCAGATCCACGGGTACCGGGCCGGACAGGTGCAACCGTCTACCCCGTTGGTGATGTCGCACAAGCATCCGGAGGATGCCGAACATGTGCGGCGGCTCATCGAGGCGATGACGCGCGAGGGCCGGCCGTTCTCCAGTCGGCACCGGATCGTCGACACGCGCGGCCGCATCCATCCGGTGGCGGTGATCGGCGAACGGCTGATCGACGACATGGGCAACGTGATCGGCAGCCAGGGCCTGTATGTGGATCTCAGCGATGTCGACGATGCCGGCATGGTCGAGGACGCGATAGCGGATTTCACCGAGCACCGGGCGATCATCGAACAGGCCAAGGGCGCGTTGATGCTGACGTACGGCATCTCGGCGGACCGTGCGTTCGACATTCTGGTGTGGCGCTCACAGGAGACCAACACCAGACTCCGCACGCTGGCGACCCAACTCCTTCACGATCTGACCTCCGAATTGCAGGTACCTGCAGGCATCCGCGAGCGGGCAGATCACCTGCTGCTGACCGCGCACAAGCGGGTGCGGCCACCGCTGTCACGGCGTGGATCGCGCAGCGACGCCTGCTAGCGCACCGCCCCGGTGCACAACGGCAGGAACGGACGGTGGTTGGCCCTGCCGTCACGACGAAGCGGCATGCTGTCCCGCGACGCCGCGTACCAGGCGTCGCGGGTGATCGCGGTCAGATCGAGCGTGCGGCCACACAGCGCCGCGATGGTGTGCAGCAGCAGCGTGCCCGCCCTGCCGTTGCCCTCGCGGAACGGGTGGATGTGGTTGTAGTCGGCGTAGAGCCGGGCCAGCCGGTACGCCAGCCCGGCGGGTTCGAGTCCGGCGCCGTTGGCCGCCAGCGCGCGGGTGGTTTCGTCCAGTAGTGCCATCAGCCGCGCGAGGTGCGACTGCCACGCGAAAAGCGAATCGCCGTGCCGCAATTCGGTCACCCGGTAGTTGCCTGCCCACGGGTAGACGTCGGAGAACAGGTGTTGGTGAATGACCCGGACATTCACACCGTCGATGCCGATGCCGCCGTCGGCGAGCATCCGATGCCAGGCGATCATCCGGCCCGCGGTGGCGACGAATTCGAGTTCGGCCAGCGCGGTCTGCGAGTCGACTTCGAAATTGTTGCGCAGCACCGTGGTTCCCGGAATCAAGTACCTCCGGTTGCGCCGGAAGATCTGCCGGTAGTCCCGCGCCGGCCGCGCCGCCTTCGGGTGCCGGTCCCGGTAGGCCGCGAGGTAGTCGTCGAAGGACACCTCGTCGCATGCCAACCGCGTCAGCGCGTCGATATGCGCGTCGGTCGGCCGCCAGCCTTCCAGGCGTTCGGCGGCCAACGTCTGGTCGATGGCGTGCCGCAGCGGGGTCGGCAGTCCGTCACGGGTAATCATGAGATGGCGAGCAGACACATAATCGCCCAAACGGCGCGAATTTGTGCGAGTTTGCGTCTGCCGGGCGATACGAGGTCCCCACTATTTGCTCTGATGGCTTTATCATTGGTCCATGACGACAGAGGGAAGCGCGGCCAGGGCGACAACAGATGGCCTCTTCAGCCGGGTGAACCCGGGGCGGGCCTCCGAGATGATCGTCGACCAGATCCGTCTGTTGATTCGCGACGGTTCGCTCAAACCCGGCGACCGGTTGCCCGCCGAGCGTGAACTCGGCGAGAAGTTCGGCGTCAGCCGGGTGACGGTGCGCGAGGCCTTGCGCGGACTCGAGGCCAACGGCATGGTCACCATCAAGGTCGGCGCCCGCGGCGGCGCATTCGTCACCGCCCCCACCAGCGCCCGCCTCAGCGAGGGCATCATCGACCTGCTTGCGCTCTCCGAACTGACCGACAAGGAAGTCACCGAGGCGCGGCAGATCCTCGAACTCGGCATCATCCCGCTGGTGTGCGAGCGGGCCACCGAGGAAGACATCGCGGATCTGATCGAGATCTGTGACCGCGGCGACGAAGCGGCGGCGAAGGGGTCCTATCCGATGTCGCTGTCGGCGGAGTTCCACACCCGCGTCGCCCGCGCCAGTCACAACGCGGCGATCGTCATGCTGGCCGAATCGTTCCACGGCCCGACACTGCGGTCGCTGCAGCACGTCAAGGACGACCACCCCGAAATGGGTATCCGCGGCAACCGCGAACACCGTCAGTTCGTCGCTGCGATCAAGAAACGCGATGTCGAGAAGGCCACCGCCGTGATGCGCACCCACATCGGCCGCACCGCGCGGCATGTCTCAAAGAGCAAGTGAGGAAAGGAAGTCGATGACGCGCGCAGGCGCGGTGTCGGCGGTCTGCTCGGCTACCGGCACGTCCCAGTACTGCGCGGCGGGCAGGCACTCCTGCAGGTAACGCGCCGCAGACGGCGCGTGCGAGGTGTCCTCCCCCGGCACGATCAGCGCCGGAACGTCTGACGCCAGAAGGTCTTCCGGCTCAGCACCCGGCACGGTGTCGCGGTCGAACAGCAGCCTGCTCATGCCCGCGACGATCGTCTGGTATCGGCCCGCGTCGAACTGCGCGTAGCGGGCGGCGAAGTCCGGGTCGCTACGCAGCACCGACACCCACGGCCCGACCCGCCCGTCGTCGGAGAACCCCGCCTCCGTCGCACCCGCCAACGCGACCACGCCGGCAAGCCCGTGCTCGGCGACGTAGGCAAGATGGGCCGTGAACCGGGCGTGCTGTTTGCGGCGGTACTGCGGGCCGCCCGCGGGCGAGTACAACACCATGCCCGCCACCCGATCGCGGTGCGTCGTCGCGAAAAGCGTTGCGATGGAACAACCCACACACGCACCCATGATGTGGACCCGGCCGTAGCCGAGGT
This sequence comes from Mycobacterium sp. 3519A, assembly GCF_900240945.1. Lineage (NCBI taxonomy): Bacteria > Bacillati > Actinomycetota > Actinomycetes > Mycobacteriales > Mycobacteriaceae > Mycobacterium > Mycobacterium sp. 3519A. The sequence continues at coordinate 1,559,979 of NZ_OESG01000013.1, read as the reverse complement.
GGTCGAGCAACCCGACGCCCTGGTTGACGTAGTCGGTCCAGCTCACCCGTTCCACCCGGCCGCCGGAGCGGCCCGCCTCCCGCTTGTCGAAGGTGATGCAGGTGAACCGCTCGCGCAGCTGTGCCAGCATGCGCGTGCGGCGGTACAGTCCGTGGGTCTCCCAGCTGTCCATGCTGGCGTTGAATCCGCCGGGTGAGAACATCAGCAGCGGCGGACCTGATCCCGCCTCCTCGTAGCGGGTCACGATGCCGTCGGCGACGGTCGTGGCGGCGGTCATCGCTTCAGCCCGCCCGCGATCTGGCGCGCGGACCGCACGTCGCTGGAGTACGCGGTGATCGCGTCGTGCACGATCTGCGCGACGTTGGCGTAGGTGTCCGGCGGTGAATCCAGCGCGTCGGCGCTGTAGCCGATCGCGGCGGTGACCATCCGCATCCGGCCGTCCAACCACGGCCCGCCGCCGAACCCGCCCACCACGGGTATCGAAACGGCCTCGGCGACAGCGGCGCCGACGGTCGGCCCGGAGTTGGTGAAGTTCAGCAGCGCAGCTCCAGCGTCCTCGAGACGCTTTGCCTCGCCGACGATCTCGTCGAGCATCTCGTCAGGCACCACGTCGCCGGGCTTCGGCGTCGCGCTGTAGGTGACGCCGTACTTCAGCGACGTCTGCGGGGTGATGCCGAACTGCGCGAACACCGGAATGCCTGCGCGCGTCACCGCGGTAACGGCGTCCAGGTGTTCAGACGCGCCGTCGAGCTTGACCATGTCGACGCCGGCTTCCTTGACGAACCGGATCGCCGCCCGCACAGCGCTTTTCGTGCCCTCCTGCACAGGCCCGAACGGGAAGTCGCAGCTGACCAGCGCACGTGTGACGCCTCGGCGCACCGCCTGGCAGACCACCATCATCTGTTCGACGGTGATCTCCAGCGGGTTGGCCTGACCCCACAGGTTGACGCCGACGGTGTCGCCCACCGAGACCAGATCGACGCCAGCGCGGTCCACGATGCGCGCCATCTGGTAATCCCACGCGACCACGCCGACGATCTTGCGGCCGGCGCGCTTCATCGCCTGCAGGTCGCTCAGTTGCACCTTGTCGGTCATGCCGCCTCCTAGGCCCGCAGAGCGGTGAGCACGTCGATCACGTCGCGCTCGTCGGTACTGACCATCAGCACGCGTGCGTGCGGGCGGATGGCCGCGACCGTGGCGCTGACGAGCGTCTGCTCGCCAATCACCAAGCCTGCGGTCATGATTCCGCGCACGGTGCACGCCGCGCCGATGATGGTGGCTGCCACGGTGTCACTTTCGGTGGTGGCCACCATGATCACCACATCGGCGTCTTCGAGTTCGGCGAGCAGGCTGGACACCGCGCCGTCGGCGGACCGCAGCACCACCGATTCCGAACCCGCGTCGCCGACCGGCCCAGCCGGCTCGGCCAGTGAGAAGAACCGCGCGTGTCCCCACTGCTCACCGGCGATGCGGGTGACGATTGCGTCCGCACCGGCGTCCAGTCCGACGATGCGCGCGCCCTGGCGCCCGCGGATGGGCCGGTCGATGCGGTAGCGCATCTCGGCGGCCGTGGTCGCCCTGGCGCAACTGCTGCCGAGGATCGGCCGCGCGGTCATACCGACGACTGCCGAACGCCCTCGCGTACCGACAGGTCCTCGCGACAGGCCTCGATGAACGATGCGTCCCGCGGCAACACCACCGCGGCGGACCGCACCCTGTGATGGGCCGGGTCCACACCGGGAGGGGTGGTTCCGTTGTCCCGCAACGCCTCGACGGCCTTCTTCAGCTTCTGCCTGGCCTTGATGATGCCGGTGTCTGCCGACACCAGCATCTCCTTGGTGCGGTCGACGATCGGACCCATGCTCTCCTGCAGCGACGCATCCTGCATCGCGATGCCCTTCACACCGGAATACGTGTCCCCGCGCTTCTGCGCTTCGCGATCGATCAGGTAGTCGTTGTCCTTGTTGGCCTTCGGGCGATAGGTGCCGGGAATGTTCTCGCTGTGCACGCCGTGGCCGTCGCGCATCGCTTGCACCTCGGAGGCGGTCAACGCACGCACCGGGTGGTAGTCGAACGAGTACGCCCAGCAGTTCTCGTCGTCGATCGGGATCCAGAAGTGGCCGTGCATCGGGTGATCCCCGCGGGGCGGCACCATGGTGAAGCACGGCATCACCCACGGCGTGATACGCCAGTAGTAGGTGTCGTCCTCGGCGTTGCGCCTGGCACCGACGAACAGCCCACCGTCGAAGTCGGCCACCTCGAAGTAGGGCTTGAGATCACCCATGTTGTACTCGTTGCCCTTGGCGCCCTTGAACAACGGGTCGCTCTTCAGCCCGCCGGCGTGCAGGAACGACACATGGCTGGAGTCGATGCCGCCCTCGAACGCCTGCAGCCAGTTGCATTCCTGCCAGCGCTTGGACGTGTAGGTCTGCTCGGGCGGGACGAGTGCGAACTCGAACTCCGGCAGCGGTGGCTGTTTCTCCGGATCGCCCATGTACGTCCAGAGCACGTCACCGATCTTGACCAACGGGTACGACGTCAGCTTCACGTGCGCGCAGAAGTTGCTGTTCTCCGGTTCCGATGGCACCTCCACGGCCTGACCGGTGACGTCGTATTTCCAACCATGGTAAGGGCAGCGCAGACCCGAGCCCTCGTTGCGGCCGAACCACAGTGACGCGCCGCGGTGTGCGCAGAATTCGTCGATCAAGCCGTACCGGCCGTCGCTGTCGCGGAATGCGACCATCCGCTCGCTCAGCAGTTTCACCCGAACCGGAGGGCAGTCGTTCTCGGGGAGCTCCTCGGCGAGCATCGCCGGAATCCAATACTGCCGGAACATCTCGCCCATCGGCGTGCCCGGACCTGTACGGGTCAAAAGCTCATTGATCTCTGCCCTAAGCACCGTCCACCCTCTCAGCTGTCCTCGTCCTCGCCGGATGCGGCAAGGCGTCGGTCGACAATCAAGCCAATCAATATAATTGTAATACCATTAGACTTCTCAGCCAATAGGAACCGGCCGGCTCCCTGTCGGGCTGAAGCGCAGCCGTTGGGTTTCGACGTCGTTGACCTGCATATCTCCGTCGACCATGTCGAGTGCGACACCATAGTCTGAGCGGGCCGCCACGGCGCTGACATAACCCTCGCGCACGTCGGTCAGCACGTCCTCGACCGGGCGCGTCAACGGGTCGCCGTAGCCGCCACCACCGGCCTGAGCTAACCGAAGAACATCGCCTGCCCGCAGCGCCACTGGGCCGCCGTCGACCGTCACCTCATACTCGTCAGGACGGCCCGGGTTGACAAGGATCGCCGACCCGCCGCCGGGCAGGCCGCCCGCGCGCCCGGCGGGCGGCGTCAGGTCCTTGCCTGTGCGTGAGCTGAACCGGGCCTCGCCGAGCAAGCGGTAGTCCCGCACATAGCCCAACCCGCCCCGGTATCTGCCGGGCCCACCCGAGTCCACCACCAACTCGAATCGTTCGAGTTGGACCGGGAATTCGCTCTCGACGACTTCGATCGGCGTCAGCGTGCCGTTGGCGACGTGTGCCTTCGACGCCGACACCCCGTCTTTGTCGTGCCGGGCGCCGATGGCGCCTGCAGGCAACTCGTATTGCACCTGCGGCTGGCCGTGCCGCGAAATCAGATGGGACAACGTCCCATTCGTGCCCTTGCTGCTCTCGGCGATCCGGGCGGCTGGCAACGCCTGGCCGAGCGCGTCGAACAGCGCATCTGCGGTGGCCACCGCAACGGTCATGTAGGTGTTCACCGGCGCGGGCAGTTCCGGACTGAGCAGGGAGCCGGGACGGAAGTCGGCGTCGATCGCCGCGGCGAAACCGCCGTTGGCCGGGATATCTGGATCGACGAGGCACTTCAGCGCGTAGTAGCAGACGGCCCGCACCAACGGCGGCCGGATGTTGTACGGCCCGGAAACCTGGTCGTCGGAGCGGCGGAAATCGAAGCGAATTGAATCGCCGTCGATGGTGACGACCACCCTGATGGTGACGGGCCTGCCGTTCTCGATTCCCTTGGTGTGCAAGGTTCGACTGCCTGTGTACACCCCGTCGGGCCAGCCGGTTACCGCCGCGCGCACCCGCCGCTCGGTCATGGTGAGCAGCCCGTCGGACGCGGCCTCGACGGTCTGCGCGCCGTACTTGGCGCACAGACCGCGGATCCTTTCGGTCGCGAGCCGGGCGGCGCCCACCTGCCCGCGCAGGTCGCCGAGGACCAGTCGCGGTGTGCGGCTGTTGGCCTGCAGGATCGCCTCGATTTCGGTGCTGGGTTCGAATGCCGTGCAGTAGCGCACCGGCGGCAGCAGCAGACCTTCGTGGAAGATCTCCTTGGCTTGTCCGGAGTTGGTGCCTGGTACCAGTCCCCCGATATCGCTCTTGTGCGCGATGCTGCCGCTGAACGCGAATACCTTGCCCGCCAGCATGATCGGGGCGATCACCGCCATGTCGCTGGCGTGCGGGCTGCCGCCGAAATAGGGGTGGTTGACGATGAACGCGTCGCCGTCGCGCATCTGGTCGATCGGATAGGCCGCGAGCACCGCTTCCAGCGAGGCGGGGAACGCACCGAGATGCAGTGGGAGCACGGTGTGCTGGGCGACCACCCGGCCTGCGGTGTCCAGGATGGCGCAACTGGCGTCACGCGACTCGCGGATGATGGTCGAGTATCCGGTGCGGAACAGTGAGTTCTGCATCTGCTGGACGACCCCGACCAGGCTCTGGCTGATGACTTCGATCTCGATCGCGTCGACCGTGCTCATCATCGACTCCCCGGGCGTGTGATGATCAGGTTGCCGTACTCGTCGACCCGCGCCGTCTGCTCGGGGCACACCACCGTGGTGGCGTCGTACTGCTCGACGATCGCCGGGCCGTCGAACCGGTGTCCCGGTTGTAATCGTCTGCGCGCGTAGACATCCACTTCGACCGGTTCCTTCGAGGCGGACGGGAAGTAAGCGGCGCGGATGCCGACGATGGCGTCTTCGACCGGTGTGTCGACGACCGTCATCTCCTTCAGTGTGACATCGGGCAGCAATCCGGTTGCGACCGTGCGATAACTGACCACCTCGACCGGTTGATCGGGTGCCGCGTGGCCGTGGAACTGGCGATGCACTTCGTCGAAGGCGTCACGATAGCCGGCCAGGTGACCGGGTGCGATCGGCAGTTTGTCGACGGGCACCGCATTTTCGTACCCCTGCCCGGCGTAGCGCAGGTCGAGGAAGTACTCCAGCCGCACGGCGTCGGTCGGAAAGCCCTCGGCTGCAAGCTGTTTGCGCGCCTCGGCGGTCATCTCGCCGAAGATCTGGTTCGCGGCACCGACCGACAGGTCGGCCAGCGGCGACAGCCGACTGCGCACGAAGTCGTGCTTGACGTCGGACATCAGCAACCCGAGTGCCGACGTGGCGCCCGGCGCCGGTGGTACCAGCACGGTGGGGATGCCGAGGTCGATCGCGATCTGGCAGGCGTGCAGCGGCCCCGCTCCGCCGAAAGGGACGAGGCAGAAGTCGCGCAGATCGAACCCGCGCTCGGTCGAGATCGCCCGGATCGCTTCCGCCATCTTGATGTTGACCACGCGCACTATGCCGTCGGCCGCGCGTAGCGGATCCACACCGAGACCCTGCGCCAGTCGGTCGATCACGCGGTGCGCCGCGGCCGAATCGACTCGCAGATCGCCGTCGAGCAGCCAGTCGGGGTTCAGATAGCCGAGCACGACGTCTGCGTCAGTGACCGTGGCCTCGGTGCCGCCGTTGCCGTACGCCGCGGGCCCAGGTACCGCGCCCGCGCTGCGCGGCCCAACCCGCAGACCGCCGCCAGCGTCGACGCGGGCGATCGTGCCCCCGCCCGCGCTGACGGTGTTGATATCCAGCATGGGCACCGCGAGGTGTCGGCCGTCGACGGTGTTGTGGTCGCTGACCAGTGCGCTACCGCCGCGGATCAGCGCGACATCGCAACTCGTGCCACCCATGTCGAAGGTGATGATGTTGTCGGCACTGGTGAGCCTGCCGAGGCCGATGGCGGCGGTCACTCCACCCGCCGGGCCGGACAAAATGGTCGACACGCCGCGTTCGCCGGTCTTCGCGAACGGGGCCGATCCCCCGTTGGACTGCATGGTGAACCGCCGGCCGGGGGCCACCTGGAGCTTGTCGAGCTCATCGGAGAGCCGAGCCACGTACCGGGCCAGCACAGGTGACACGTATGCGTTGATCACCGTGGTGCTCAACCGGTAGTACTCGCGCATCTGCGGCAGCAGGTCGCTGGATGTGGTGACGAACCACTCCGGATGCGCCAAGCGTACGGCGTCGGCGAACCGCTGCTCGTGGTCGGGGTGCATGAACGAGAACAGGAAGCACACTGCGACGGATTCCACGTCGGCGGCTTCGAGTTCGACGATCGCCGCCTGAATGTCTTCCTCGGCCAGCGGTCGGCTCACCTCTCCGTCGAACGACACCCGCTCGGCCAATTCGACCGTTCGCGACTGCGGGGTCAGCATCGCGGGTTTGGTATAACCGAGGTCGAAGACGGCGGGCCCGTACGGTCTGCTCTGCTCCATCGTCTCGTACACGCCGCGGAAGCCCCGGGTGATCGCGAGCCCGGCCTTGGCTCCACGTTCCTCGAGCAGCGCGTTGGTGCCGACCGTGGTGCCGTGCATGAACACCTCGACGCGCTCGGGCGCAATGCCGCGCTTGCGCATCGTCGCCAAACCGTTGACCACCGCGCGGGACGGATCGTCCGGTGTCGACGGCACTTTCATGATGTGGTAGTCGTTGCGCTGCGCGTCGTATATGACGAAGTCGGTGAATGTGCCGCCGGTGTCGGTGGCCACCCGGTACCGCGCTTGTCGAGTCACGATGTGTCCGCTCAGTTTCCGGTGCCGACGAGCAGCGCGCCACCGTCGACCAGCAGGTCGGCTCCTGTGACGAAACCGGCCTCGTCCGAGAGCAGGAAGCGAACCACCCGCGCCACATCGGCGGGTTCGGCGGCCCTGCCGATCAGGTTGGGAGTCTTACGCGCAGGGTTGATTTCGCTCTGTCCGACCGGTGAGCCCGCCCGGTTGGGCGCCACCAGATTGACCCTGATGCCATGTGGGCCAAGCTGGATCGCCATCGATTTGGTCAACCCGAACAGGGCGCTCTTTGCCATCGGGTATGCCAGCGCGTTGGCCCGGCCGTAGTAGCCCGACGTCGAACCGATGTTCACGATCGCCCCGCCCGACTTCTGATCGACCATCCGCCGCGCGGCCCATTTCGTGCACAGGAAGGTGCTGGTGACACAGATTTCGAAGATCGTGTTCCACTCGGGCAGCGACAGGTCGAGCACGGTGGCGCCCCGATCGGTCGCGGCCACATTGTTGACCAGATAGTGCACTCCGCCAAGGCTTTCGGCGGCTTCGGCCACCATCGATACCACCTGTGCCTCGTCGGTCACGTCGCACGCGACGGGCACCGCGGAACCGTCACCATGCAGGCCGACGAGTTCGTCGGCGACCTCTTTCGCGAGGCCGGCGTCGCGGTCGACAACGGCCACCGCGATGCCGTGCTCCCCCAGCGCCAATGCGATGTCGCGCCCGATGTTTCGTCCCGCTCCGGTGACGATTGCGACCTTGCGAGTAGACATTTCAGGATCCCTTCTCGATCAGCGCTGTGACTCAGGACACCTAATGGGCAATTTATTTTTTAGTTAGTCCAATGTCAACGAAGCCTTGTTCGAGCGGCATGGACGTGATAGCAATCACATAATGGTATTACCGTATGGCCCACACCGCAGTGCTGCCACGGGCGGCATTCCAGACGGGAGGCGCTCGATGTTCCGGACCGTTCTCGCGCTTGTCACGATGGCCTGCCTGCTAGCGGCGTGCGGCAGCAATCCCTCGGCCTCCGACGGGAGTCCGCCGCACAGCACGGAGGCGGCCAAGGTTTACGACCAGTTCAATTCGCCGACCAGGGCGCAATTCGACGACGCCGTGGTGAAGATGGCCAAGGAGGAAGGCGAACTGTCGCTGTACACCTCGAACGTGTCGCTGCAGAAGTTCGTCGACGCGTTCACCGCCAAGTTCGGCATCCCCGTTAAGGTCTATCAGGCCACCTCGGAGTCGATCCTGCAGCGCGTGGGGCAGGAGACCAAGGCCAATCACCAGGGCGCCGACATCGTCGAGACCAACGGCACCGAGCTGACCGGCCTGAGTCGTGACGGCGCGTTGTATCCGTACCAGAGTGCGCTGAGCGAGAAGGTGCGGCCCGAAGGCAGGTTCGACAAGTGGACCGCGACGCGCTTCAACATGTTCGTGATCGCGTGGAACACCAACAAGGTTCACGATGGCCAGCAGCCTGCATCGGTGCAGGCGCTTGCCGATCCGGCGTGGAAAGGCAAGGTGAGCCTCGAAGTCGGTGACAACGACTGGTACGCCACCATGTACCAGTACTACCGGCAGAAGGGGATGCCGCAAGCCGACGTCGACAAGATGTTCGCGGCGATCGCGGCGAACGCGAAGGTGGTCAACGGGCACACCACCCAGGTGCAGTTGCTCGGCGCCGGACAGTTCGACGTGACGACGTCGGCGTACTCGCACAACGTCGACACCGCGGCGGACGACGGCGCGCCCATCGCATGGAAGCTGCCGTCGGGCAAGCCGATCCAACCGGTCGTCTTGCGTCCCAACGGTGCGGGCGTGATCGCAAACGCACCGCATCCCGCGGCGGCCGTGCTGTTCATGGACTTCCTGCTCTCACCGGAAGGTCAGCAGATCATCGCAGACAGCCATCAGCTGGGCTCAGTCGTCACGGACCACGACCCGCTGCAGGGCGTGGAGACCGTGACCGTCGACGTGCCCGCCTATCTCGATCAGGCCAACAAATGGAACGACCGCTACACCCGATTGGTGCAGGGCGCCGCCAAATAGCGCCCGTCACAACGAGACACAAATCAGAAAGGCAGCTACATGATCGGAATCATCGGCGTCGGCGATATGGGGCAGCCGATGGCGGGCCACATGGTCGCCAACGGCTTCGACGTGATCGCCTACGACATCGACGCCGACCGGTTGGCGACGGCCGCCGCCGCAGGTGCGACTCCGGCGTCCGGCCTCGCCGAACTGGCGACCAGTAGCGACATCGTCGTCGCATGCCTGCGCACCGACGACCAGATGGAATCCGTCGCAGAGGAATTGACGCTGCACGGCAAGGCAGGTCAACTCGTCGTCGTCGCGGGCACACACAGTCTGGACTTCATGCAGCGGCTGGCCGCGATCTTCAAGCCGAAGGAGATCCGGCTGATCGACGCACCGGTGGTGTTCGGCGCGCAGGGCGCCAAAGACGGCAACCTGCTGTCGCTGTGCGGCGGTGACGCCGCCGATGTGGAGCGGGCGCGACCGGTGATGATGAGCTACAGCCGGGGCGTCGAACATGTCGGACCGCTCGGCGCAGGCCAACTCGCCAAGACCTGCAACAACCTGCTGCACTGGGTGCACTGCGTCGCGAACTTCGAAACGCTGGCCATCGCAAAGCGATACGGCGTCGACGCGCAGCGTATGCGCGAGGTCCTGCTGAAGTGTCCAGGCGACAACGGCACACTGCGCCGGTGGGACAGCACCCGGTTCACGTGGCAGGAGAAGGACATGGATTTCGTCCTCGACCTCGCCCAGAACGGCGGACTGGTATTGCCGCTGACCGGTCAGATCGACCAGCTGATCAAGACGCTGACCGCAGCGGATGTCGCCGATTTGTTGTACGGGCCGGAATGCAGCTATCTGGGCCGCCGGGTCGCGCCGCTGGCCAAGGCCGACGGCGGGTTATAGCGACAGCCCGGCGACTTCCAGCCGGCCGGCGTAGTGCCGCCAGCGCGACAAGTCGTTGAACACCGAGCCCAGATCGGGCAGCTCGCGGCGGTCGTCCTCGGATAGCACCGCAGGGCGACCGCCGAGCACTGCCACCTCGGTCGTGATGCGGGCCAACTCGACGAGGTCGAGGGCGCGCAACGTCGCCTGCTCCACCGACTCCCCCACGGTCACGATGCCGTGTCCGCGTAACAGGCACACCGTGGCGCTGCCAACGGCCGCCGCGACAGCCCTGCCCAGCTCGGGCGTGCGGACCAGCACCGAGCGCGGGTACACCGGGATGCCGTCATGCGCCAGTCGGGACGCCGGAATGTTGTAGGCGCCGAACACCTGTCGCAGTCCGATCCCGGCCAGGTCGGCGACCATCACCTCACGTGGGTGGGCGTGCACCACTGCCTGCACGTCGGGCCTGGCCCGGAAGAGTTCGGTGTGGATGTGGAACTCGTTGGGCACCGCGTACCCGCCGTCGAGCTCGCCACGGCCGTTCAGGTCGACGACGCGAACGTCGTCGGTTTCGGTGAACAACAGCCCCCGATCCCGAGGACCGCGGCAGCGCAACAGGATTCGGTCCTCGTCCAACCGGACGCTGACGTGGCCGAGGACATCGGCGGCCAATCCCTGCTGGGCCAGGATGCGGCAGGCCGTGGCGACGGTGGTTGACAAATCGCTCATGTCAGTACGGCAGCCCGGTCCGCCGGATTCTCGCTTGCCGAGAACACCAGCGATTTGATGGTCACCGGCACAGTGTTCGACGGATGCCGTATCCGACCCAGATCGACGAAATCGAAGTCACGTAAATCGATTCCGTCGAGGATGAGCAGATCGTTGGATACCTCGAGCTCGTCATGCAGGATAGTGCCGAGGGTAAGCGCGATATCACCGTCGATCATCAGATAGACCGGGTGCCCGTTGGCCATCCGCCAGCGCAGTCCCGCCACCACACCTTCGGCGAACGAACGCAACCGGCGGTAGTTCGGCGTACCGGTCCAGCGCAGCGCCAGCGCCACATCGGCCGCCGCGTCGTGCAGGCCGAACATCGACAGATGATGTTCGATCGCCGACGCCACCGCGTCGCGGTCGACCACCTCGCCGAGTGTATATTCCGGCCGCGCCACTTGCAGGTTGCGTCTCGGCAGCGTGCTGTCCGGCGCCGGGATGAAGCTGGTGATCCCGCTGAGTTGAACGGTGTACTCCGACGCGCCGAGCACTGTCGCGCGAATACGTTGCGCCGCGACCAGCACGGGCGCGGGCAGTTCGTCGGTGCGCTCGGCGAGCGCCAGCCCTAGCCGACGGCCCAGGTCACCGAAATCCCTTGTCTCGGTGTGGTACACATACTCCGCGACTCCGCCGGAGAAGATGATGCCATCCACGCCCTGCACCGCGATGGGGTCGGTCAGGAACAGCGGCCCCGCCGACGGCTCGCCCCGCACCGCCGCGATGACCTGGTCGGCCATTTCGGAGGCGATCGCGTCCAGGTCGGCCGACGACACCCGGCTGCCGAGATCGAGATCGAGGCCGACCGCGGCGGCGTGCCTGCGACCGCCCGGTTCGATGCGCGTGACGGTGTCACCGTCGACCGCGATCAGCCGCCCGCCGACATGGATGGCGGCGGTGGCAAGTACCCGTCCGCGATCGGTGATCGCGAGCTTGGTTGTGCCGCCGCCTATGTCGATGTTCAGGATGCGCTCCCAGCCGTCATGCGAGGCGCGCACCGCACCTGACCCGTACGCCGCGAGCATGGCCTCCATGTGGTGGCCGGCCGTCGCGCACACCAGGTCACCCGCCCGCTCGGCGACCACCGCTGCGATCCGTTCCGCATTACGGCGGCGTAGCGCCTCGCCGGTCAGGATCACCACGCCGGTGTCGACGTCCTCCGGTTGTCGTCCCGCTCCGTCGTAGGCCGCGTCGAGCATGCGACCCAGCGCCGCCGCGTCGATCTGCAGATCGTCGGTGTACGGCGTCAACTCCAATTCCGACTCGAACAGGGTGTCCCTCGACACCACGACGTACCGGCTGGTGAGGTCCTCGCCGCGTCTGCGCAGCGCCAGCCTCGAGAACACCACCTGCGTGCCCGAACTGCCGATGTCGATGCCGACGCTGTGCAGAGTGACGTTGTCCTGCTGCCAGATCGGGTTGTCGGCGAGCGACAGATCGGGTTCGTCGTGTTCGTGGTCGGGATCGTGGGTCATGCCGGCGACGCCACCGGCACCTGCTCGCCCGGCTTCGGCGGCAGATCGGCCAGTTCGGCGGCGTAGGCCTCATCCATCTTCGGCACCAGGCCGTTCTCCGCGAGCGCCTTGGCGAATGTGTCGCGGACGACCGGCGACTCGTCGGCGTAATCGATCTGATCGCCGCCGATGCGCTGGCTTATCCACGCCTTCGGAACCCCTTGCGCGTTGCGCACCGACACCACCTCGTGCTTGAAGGCGAGGTAGCGCGCGGGCGTTGCGCCCGTGTTGAAGTGCTGATGGAACCACATGTTCGGCGGCACGATCAGCGTGCCCGGCTGCCAGTCGTAGCGACGGGGCTCTTCGCCCTCCGGCCACATCAGCGAGAAACCCTGGCCGCTCAGAATGATCACGTGGGCACCGGGTCCGTGCCGGTGGCCCTTCTTGTAGGTGGCGGTGCCGAACTGCGAGATGTGGCTGTTCATCGACCCCTTGGCCATCGAGAAGCGGATGTGTCCGCCGCCGGCGCCGCGTTCCTTGGCCGAAATCAACGGCAGGTCAATGGTGTTGGCCACGAAGTTGGTCTTCAGCAGCAGACCGTCTTGCTCGTCCTTCGGTGCGAAATAGTCCGGCTCACCGGCGAATCGCCCGACGAAGTCGTGTGCGGTGTTGAACACGAAGTCGGCTTCGTCGTAGAGGTTGATCACCGGAGGCAGGTTGGTCGACGACACGAACCGGGCAGCGGTGGTGCCGGACCCGTTGAAGTGTTGGTGCCAGGTGTTGAGCGGAATCGCGAACATCGCGCCGGGCCCCCACTCGAAGGTCACCTTCGCTCCGGCGTCGTTCCACACCGACGTGGAGCCGTGACCGGACAGCACCAGGATCATCTCTTCGAACAGCTGCCGCTGCGGTGCCAGTTCGCGACCTGCCGGGATCTCGCACACGTAGCAGTCGTTGGAGGTGCGCGAGGCTTCGTGGTTGATGAAGACTCCGCGCCCGCCGCGGCGTGCCCACGGCTTCAGCTCAACGGTGTTGAGGTCGGGGACGTAGTGGGCGCTGATGATGTCGAGGCCCTCGTCGCGAACCCATCGCACGTAGGGCGAATCCTTTTCGGTGGCGAACTTTTTCGCCAGAGCGTCGGAAACGATTGCGTCTTTGGCCACGTGCATCCTCCATAAGCAGTTTGACCTAATGGTATTACCAATTGGGTGAGTGTCAAGGTCAGGTCGGCACGGTCGCGTCCTCGTCTTGGTTGACGCCCTGGTACGCGCGAACCGGGTTCGGCCTTGCGACGAAGACGCCCGCATAGACCGCCGCGAGCGCGCCGCCGACGGTCAGCGCCGTCACGGGGCCGAGTGCACCTGCTACCGCGCCGACAAGTGTGTCGCCGAGGGCCGGACCGCCGCGCGAGGACATCTGATAGATCGCCGAAACCCTTCCGCGCAATTCGTCGGGCGTCTCGAGTTGCACGGCGGCATGGCGGATCGTGGTGGCCATCGCGTCGAAGGCTCCGATCATCAGGCCCGCCGCGACGGCGATCACAAACAGGTGCGCCTGTGCCAGCGCGACATTGGAGAGTCCGTACAGCACCGTCGACACCAGCAGCACCCTGCCCAGCCGCTGCGTCCTGTCGACCACTCGGAACACCGTGTACGTGGCGAGCAGTGCGCCCGCCGACGGGGCGGCGGACAGCGCACCGTAGCCCTGCGGACCCACATGAAAGACCGTGGCGCACAACGCTGGCAGTACGACGCGGTACGCGCCGAACAGCGTCGCCGAAAGGTCCAGCGACATCAGCATCCAGATGATTTTGCGGCCCTTGACGAATCGCGCACCCTCGACCAGTTGCCACCACACCGAGGTATGCGATCCGGCTCCTTCGAGTTTCGCGACGCGCAGCACCTGCAGGATGACGACCAGCACCGCGTAGGTGCCCGCATCGACCGCGTACATCAGGCCCGGGCCTGCCATGCCGATGAAGATGCCCGCCAGGGCGGGACCCAGCAGCACCGCGATCTCGCGCGACGGATTGAGCAACGCAAACGCCTGCGGCAACTGTGTGCGCGGCACCAGCGCAGGGATCAGCGCCTGCCTGGCCGGCTGGTCGAAAGTCGCTGCGGCGGTGGTCAACACGACAGACACCAACACCTGCCATGCCACGATGTGGCCGGTGAGCGTCAGCGCCGCGAGGCCGCCGGCCACCACCATCGCCACCGCCTGGGACCACTGCAGCAGCCTGCGGCGGTCCCACCGGTCGGCGAACACGCCGCCGAGCGGGCTCAAGACCAGAAGCGCGACGGCCTGTGCGGCACCGACCAACCCGGTCTGGGTGACCGATCCGGTCAGTTGGTAGACGTGGTAGAGGTTCGCCGCGACGGTCCCCCTGGTGCCGATCTGGGAGAACACCACGCCCGCCCAGTAGAGGTTGAAATCGCGGTTTTTCAGTACTTCCGCAACACGCATACTCGCGGTCAGTCGACGGGGACGAGCGACAGCTTGCCTGGCTGCATGTCCAGATACACCGTCGTTCCCGGCGCGTGCGAGATGTGCGGCAGGCAGCGCGCGCGGATCTCGTGCTTGCCGACAGCCACCACGTGGTCGACCGCATCGCCGAGGAACGCGCGGGTGGTGACGTTGCCTTCCCACACGTTCTCCGCGCCTGCCGGATGGTCGGTGGTCAGCATGACCGCCTCCGGCCGGATGGACACCACCACCTCGGTTCCCGGTTCGACGTGCGCACCCGACTCGAGTGTCAGGCGGCCGTCGCGCGTCTCGACGACGTGCCGGTCACCGCTTCGCGACGCGACGGTGCCGTCGATGAAGTTCGACGTCCCGATGAACTCCGCGACGAACTTGCTCTGCGGGTTCTCGTAGATGGCGCGCGGCTTGCCCAGCTGCACCACCTCGCCGGCCTTCATCACGGCGATGCTCGACGACAGCGACAGGGCCTCGATCTGGTCGTGGGTGACGTAGATCGACGTGATGCCGAGTTCGCGCTGCAGTCGTTTGAGTTCGAAGCGAAGCGACTCACGGAGTTTGGCGTCCAGGTTGGACAACGGCTCGTCGAGCAGCAGTAGCGACGGCTCGATCACGATCGCACGCGCCAACGCGAGCCGCTGCTGCTGTCCACCGGACAACTTGGTGGCATGCCGGTCGGCGTACTGCAGCAGTTCCATGGTCTCGAGCACCCGTTCCACGCGTTCGGTGATCTCGCGCTTGGCGGGACGCTGCCGCCGCGGCCGCACCCGCAGTGGGAAGGCGACATTCTCGAAGACGCTCATGTGCGGCCAGATCGCGTACGACTGGAAGACCATTCCCAGTCCGCGCTTGTTGGCAGGCACATTCACCCGCTTCTGTGTCACCGCACCCGCCGCGAACAACACGTTGCCGCCCACCGAGACGACGCCGGCATCCGGTTGTTCGAGGCCTGCGATGGACCGCAGCGTCGTCGACTTGCCGCAACCCGACGGCCCAAGCAGGGTGAACAACTCACCGGGTTCGACCTTGAAGCTGACGTCGTTGACAGCGAAAACCCTTGCCGGCTCCGCGTTGGTGGCGGGGGCCGACCCGCGGGTCCGGCGTTTCTGCCGTTCACCGTCGAACGTCTTGACCAAGTTCTGGACTTCGAGCACGTCGGTAGTTCCTTTCCAACCAGATCAATCCTGCTTGAGGCCGACCTTGGCCCCGAGCTTGTAAGCGACGGTGACCAACACGACCAGCGTCAGCACCATGACGACACCGAGCGCGGACAAGACGGTGAATTGGCCGTTCTCGAACTGCTCGAAGATCAGGATGGACAGCACTTCGTTTCCTGGGCTGTACAACAGGATTGAACTGGACAGCTCGCGGAACGAAACGACGAGGATGTAGATCCAGCCCGCAACCAGTCCCGGCATCAGCAGCGGAAGCAGCACCCGGCGGAACGTCTGCCACCAACTGGCGCCGTTCACCATCGCCGACTCCTCCAGTTCGTTGGAGATCTGCTGCATCGAGGTCACCGAGTACCGCATGCCGTACGGCAGGTACCGGGTGCAGTAGGAGATCAGCAGGATGAACAGCGTTCCGTAGATCGGGATGGGGCTGCGCAGGTAGACGAAGCTCAGCGCAAGACCCATCACGAGGCCGGGCACCACCAGCGGCATGAAAGCCAACCCGTCCAAGATCTTTCGACCGCGGATCTTCGAGCGCACCACGATCCACGCGGCCACCGCCATCACCGCCATCACCAGCGTCGCCGACGACAGCCCGAGGATCAGCGAGTTCTTCAGCGCCGTGACGGCGTCCGCGGTGTGTGCCAGCGCCCGGTAGTTCTCCAGCGTCATGGACTTGAACGTGTCCTTCGACGGCGGCGCGTAGAACTTCAGCAGCGAGGTGTACAGCAGCACCAGCAGCGGCGCGATGACGGTCAGTAGGAAATAGCCGACGATCAGCACGCCTGCCACCGGCCGCCACTTGCCGAGTTCCATTGGCCGGGGCCGAAATCCCTTGCCCGTCACCGTCTGGTAGTTCTTGCTGGCGCGTCCGGCGAAGTTGGAGATCGCGACGCCGAGCACGGCGATGATCAGCAGGCCGATCGCCAATGCGCCCGCCGCCGACAGGTCCGGCGGATAATCCCGCAGCACGAAATAGATCCGGCTGGTGAACACATAGGTGCCATTCTGCAGACCCAACAGTGCCGGCACCTCGAAGCTCTCCAGGCTGCGCACCACCATGATCAGGATCGCGGCCACGATCGCGGGGCGGGCCAGCGGCACGGTGACCTTACGGAAGACGGTCCACCGGCCTGCGCCCGACATCAACGCCGACTCTTCAAGTGACGGGTCCATCGAGCGGAACGAGGCGACCATGAGCAGGAAGACGATCGGCGACAGTTGCAGGCCCTCGACCCAGATCATCCCCCAGATGCTGAACACGTCGATCACCGCGCGCCCGAAAACCGGCTCCAGGTAGTGGTTGATCAGTCCAATATCGGGGCTGCCCAACAGGATCCACGCGATCGTGTAGAGGATGCCCGGTATCACCAGGGGGATGATCGATGCCGCGAAGAACAGCGCCTTGAACGGTACGTCGGTGCGAACGTTCAGATACGCCAGCCCGGTGCCGAGCACCAGCGACACCGCCGCCGCCCCCACTGCGAACAACAAGGAGTTGCCGACCAGGTCGAAGATCTGGTGGTTGCCGTATGCGCGTTCGAAACCCGAGAACGTGAACCCCGTTGCGTCGAAGAACGTTCCCCAGAACAGGTAGTACAGCGGCACGAGCGCCAGATATGCGATGACGAGTGTCACCACGCCGAGAGTCAGGAACTTCGTGTTGGGCAGGAAGCGCCGCCAGCGGCCGGGCTCGGTCGGCACGGGACCGACCGAGGGTGCCGGGGCGGCCGGCCGAGTCGGTGTGGCAGTCGTCATGTATTCACCTCAATGCGTCGGGCTGGCCGGGTCGGGCGGCGCTCAGCCGCCGATCTTGTCGCTTCGGGACAGCAGGGCCTCGTAGCGGTCGCTCCACTCCTTCTGCTTGTCCAGAAGCTGTTTGACGTCGACGGGAATGACCTCGATGCCTTCCAACGGGTCCTTCAGGTTCGCCGGCTCGATCGACGGGGTCAGGCCCTGATCGACGAACACTTGCTGGCCCTCGGTGAACAGCCAGTCCTGGAAAAGCAATGCAGCGGCGGGATGCGGGGCGGATTTCAGCGGGGCGGCACCCTGCGGACGGGCGATCACCGGTTGCACGAACGGTTGGTAGGCCACCGGCGCGCCCTTGTTCACCGCCTTCTGCACGATGTAGCTGTAGTTTGACGCGGCCACCGAATACTGTCCGGCCGAAAGCATTTCGCCCATCACGGTGTGGCCCTTGACCACCTTCGCGCCATTGGCCATATCGGCGAAGATCTTGTCGATGTCAGCGTCGCTCTTACCGTGTTGCTGCCAGTACTCGTAGAGCGTCAGATACCAGTCGTAGTCGTTGAGCTCCATCGCGAGCGCACCGTCCCACTTCGGGCTGGCCAGGTCTTCCCACGACTTCGGCTGGTCGCCCGCGGGCACTTTCGTAGTGTTCCAGCTGGGGGCGAACAGGTTGTAACGGTCGGCCGTCCAGTTGTCGAACTTGCCCTCCTGGCCCACCAGGTCGCGACGTTCGCCGGTGTAGGGCTCCACCAGTTGCTCCTTACCCAGCGACGCCATCTCCAGCGCGTCGGTTTCGACGACGTCGGCGCCTGCGTGGTTGGCCCTGGCCTCCTGCAGGATGCGTTGCAGCACGGTTTCCGAGTCGGCGCGGTACAGGTTGACCTTGACGCCGGTCTGGTCGGAGAACGCCTTCGTGACCGCGTTGGCAACGTCACTCGTCATCGACGTGTACACCGACACTTCGCCTTCGGCCTTCGCATCCTTGAGCAAGGTGTCGCGGCGTTGCTGCCCCTTGAGGCCTTCGTACTGCTGGAATTTCGAGGCGCCGTTGTTCTGCCCCGACCCGCTTGGCGGCGCGGTCGGCGGCGCTCCGCATGAGACAAGGGCCAGCGTCAGGCCTACGGCCGCCACCAGATGACCGTGTCGAAATGTCATGTGCCTCGAGTCCTCACTGTTCAATGTCCGCCGGCGCCTGCGCCGGATTCTGGCCCCGTTGACGGCCTGTCGATCGCTGAGCTTTGGGCTGATGGGTCTTCGGCAATCTCTGGACTTATTGTATGACCATTAGTGTGATTCCTATCATGTTAGAAGGCTCCTGTGAAGTCCTTCACCGAAATATTGTCTGCTGCACGAACAGAAATATCCACCAAATTCTGGATAGCAGAAAACGCACTGTGCCGCCCAAGGGCGACCAGCGCGTTGGAGTTCGGTCCGGCGGCCGGTGAGGGCAAGCCGCCGGACCGAAGTCTCGGGTCGAGCTGGGGATCAGGCCTGGGGTCAGGCCGTCGCGTCCGCCAATTCGCCTGCCGGCTTGTCAGCGGCAGAGGCGGGCTCGAAGAAGTGCGTGTTGTCGTAGCCGAGGTGCTTGAACACCCGGTTCTGCGCGTTGAACAGCCGCAGCGGCGTGCCGTCTGCCGCGAAGAGCTGGCACACGTGGTTCTGCGGCACGTACAGGGTGTCGCCCTGCTTGATCTCATACCGCTTCGGCTCCAAAGCGATACGCGCGTAGTACTTCTCGGCGATCTCCGCCTCGACCTCCCACTGCAGCGCATAACCGCCGCCGGACAGCACGTAGTACACCTCGTCGGCCATCTTCCAGTACTTGCCGGAGTGGCCACCGGCCTCGATCTCGAGTTCGAAGGCGTCGATGCTGAAGATCCTGCCGTCGGTGCGCTCCGGCGAGGCGATGGTCCGCACCCGCCCCAACGGGGTCTGCTCCCAGACCGTGTCCGCCGGGCTGATCACCTTCTTGCGATCCAGCACGCCAGGAGTCCAGATCCGCGACCAGTCCTCGCGCGGCCCGAACGCGGCCTCGTTGTCGACCGGCCCGCTGCGGCCCTGCTGGATCAGGCCCATGAACATCCAGGTGCACTTCGCCTTGACGACCAGGGCAAGCGCCTTCTCGTCATACGGGTTGAAGTGCCGGTGCACCGAGTCGGTGTGCACGTAGACCAGATCGTCCTTGGCCCAGTCGTAGCGCTGGTCGTCGTGGATCTCGTAGCCGCGGCCTTCGAGGATGTAGAACGCCGCTTCGTTCTGGTGGCCGTGGCCGTGGTTGGACGACTGCGGCGGAAGCTCCACGAAGTGAACCTGGATGGTCTGGGTGAGGAAATCCTCGTCACCGGGGCCGATTCGCCACCAGGTCCGTGATTGTTCGCTGTCTCCGGAGTGGGCGACCTTGGCGTCGTCGACGACGAACGCATCGTCGCGAACCCGCTCGACCTCCAGTTGCTGGCGCCGGAATTCACCGAGCCCATAGGTCTGCGAGGTCAGTCCGCGGACGAATACGCGGCCCTTCTTCCCCATACTGTTCTCCTTCGACGAACCTTCAACTGTAGAATGGTTTTACCATTAGCATGGTAAGCGGCGTCACAACCGATGTCCAGCCACACTAGGCACCGCGGGCGTCAGCCCGGCGATCACGTCCTCGAGCGGGCGCACATTGCACATCCTGGGGAACACCTTCTCCATGAAGAAGGTCCGCTGCTCGGCGAAACCGTGACAGCACTCCGGGATGATGGTGATCTGGAAATCCATATCGCGGGCGTCGTACGCGGTGGACGCGATGCCGACGTGCACCGAGCCACCAACGAGCAGGATCGTGTCGATGTCGCGGCTGCGCAGCGAGAGTTCCAGATGCGTTCCGTGAAACGCCGACCAACGGTGCTTGGGCACGTCGTAGTCCCCCGGTTGCGGCGCGATCTCGGCCAGC